>NZ_JBHLWL010000040.1:0-276061 GCF_042432965.1 Paracerasibacillus soli
TGTTTATCCTGCCGCTTAAGTGGCAGGATAAACAGATCCCGAATCATTAATATTTTAGCGACCTTAATTCAGCCACCAACACTATTTGACAAAGAGCCAACAAAGCGACATGCAAATTGCATGTCGCTTTGTTTTACACTTCTTAACGGCCACCTTTAATATATGGATCACCATTAGCAGCCGGCGCTTCCGCACGACCGATAAATCCTGCTAACGCCAAAATAGTTAACACATACGGTGCAATAAGCAAGAATATCGGTGGAACACCTTGTAAAAAGGGAATACTTGCACTTACTACACTTAAACTTTGTGCAAAGCCAAAAAACAACGCTGCACCCATTGCTCCTAAAGGATGCCATTTACCAAAAATTACTGCAGCAAGGGCCATAAAACCTTGTCCAACAATTGTGGAGTGCGAGAAATTGTCCACAATTGTTAAAGCAAATACAGAACCACCTAGACCACCTAATGCACCTGAGATAATAACTGCAATATAACGCATTTTATAAACGTTAATGCCATTTGTATCTGCAGCCATTGGGTGTTCCCCTACTGCTCTTAAACGAAGACCAAACGGTGTTTTGTATAATACAAACCAAGCTATGAAAGCTACAATAATTGCTAAGTATGAGGTTAAATAAATACCATCAAAGAACATTGGACCGATAACAGGTATATCTGAAAGTCCTTTTATACTTTTTGTATAAAATGGTTGGGAAACCATATCAGTTTGCCCTTTTCCATACCATTGTTTTGTTAGAAAGACACCCAAGCCCAATGCTAGGAAGTTTATCGCAACACCACTTACAACTTGATCTGCCCGAAACGATATAGACGCAACAGCGTGAATAATTGAAAAGAGTGCCCCTACAATCGTTGCAACTAATATGGATACCCAAGGTGTCCACGCACCTAGAACATCAGCAAAAGTAAGGTTAAAAACAATCCCAACAAATGCCCCCATTACCATTAAACCTTCTAATCCAATGTTAACAACACCAGATCGCTCACTGAACACTCCACCAAGTGCTGTAAATATCAGAGGTGCTGAAAAGAATAAAGTGGTCGGGATAATTGATTGTAAAATATCAATCATTATTTATTTCCCCCCTTCGAAAAACGAAGTAAAAACCATCGAATGATGTAGCTAGATGCTACAAAGAATATAATCAATGCAATAATAATATCAACAAGCTCCGTAGGAACACCTGCTCCTGTAGGCATTTCTCCTGCACCTTCTTTTAAAGCACCAAATAAAAATGCAGCAAGCACCACTCCAAACGGGGTATTTGCACCAAGTAGCGCAACGGCAATTCCATCAAAGCCAATGTTTGTATTACCAGACATAACCGATATGTTACCATATGTGCCTAGTCCTTCCATAGCTCCGCCTAAACCTGCAAGAGCACCCGCAATTATCATAGCAAGAATAATATTTTTACTAACATTCATTCCGGCATACTTTGAGGCGTGTTGATTATATCCGACTGATTTAATTTCATAACCCAATGACGTTCGCTCGATGAGAAACCAAACAATAACTGCGGCTATTAAAGCAATAATAATTCCATAATGAACACGAGAAAAATAAGTTATACTTTGTAACCATTCAGAGGCTAATGAAGCCGTGCTATGAATATCGTCTGTTGTTGTTTTATGGTCCGTTAATACATCACGTATGATAGCATTTGTAGAATACAATGCAACATAATTCAACATAATTGTTACGATTACTTCATGAACTCCTAGCTTAGCTTTTAAAATCCCTGGGATAAATCCCCAAAACGCACCAGCAATCATTGCAGCAATTAACGCAAGTGGTAAATGAATGATCATAGGTGCTTCAACGGTCATACCTACCCAGACTGCGGCTAACCAACCTACAATTACTTGACCTTCGGCACCAATATTAAATAAATTAGCTCGAAAAGCAAAAGCAATTGCAAGTCCAGATAAGATATATGGTGTAGTTCTTCTAATTGTTTCCCCGATTGCATAAGCATCTCCAAACGCACCACGCCATAATGCTTGGTAACCAGTGATTGGATTATGGCCAGAAACTAACATAATAATTGCTCCAGCTATTAGTCCAAGTATGACTGATATAACAGGCACTAAAATCCCGAATAACCGATTATTGGATGATGTCATCATACTTCACCCGCCTTTTGTGCTTTACTTCCTGCCATAAGCAATCCTAGTTCTTGCTCATTGGTATCTTCTGGTTTTAGATCTGCAACGATTTGCCCATCAAACATAACGGCAATTCGATCACTAACATCTAATATTTCATCGAGTTCAAATGAAATAAGCAATACCGCACGTCCTTTATCTCTTTCTTCAATTAGCTTTTTATGAATAAATTCTATTGCACCAACGTCTAGTCCTCTTGTTGGCTGGGCGGCTATTAATAAATCAGGAGACCGATCTATTTCGCGTCCAATAATTGCCTTTTGTTGATTTCCACCTGATAAAGCACGGGCCTTCGTAAATTCAGTTGGGGTACGCACATCATACTCCTTGATTATTTCGTTTGCCTTACTATATATTTTCTTATAATCTAATATTTTGTGTTTCGAAAAAGGCGCCTGATAATACGTTTGTAGAACGATATTTTCTCCAATTGAATAGTCAAGGACTAAACCAAATTTATGCCGATCCTGCGGAATATGCCCTACACCGCTCTCCGTAATTTTTCGTGGCGTAAGATTCGTAATATCTTTTCCATTTAGTAATACTTTTCCTGCCTCTGCCTTTCTTAGCCCAGTAATTGCTTCGATTAACTCAGTTTGACCATTCCCGTCAATTCCCGCAATACCAACAATTTCGCCAGCCCGTAACTCAAGACTTAAGCCTTTTACTAGATCAACTTTTCGGGAATCTTTCACCCGTAAGTCTTCAATTTTAACAACAACATCTTTTGGTTGAGCAGGTTTTTTATCTGTCTTAAAGCTAACCTCTCTACCAACCATTAAAGAGGCCAATTCATTCGGATTTGTATTTGCTACTTCTACTGTGCCAATTCCCTTTCCTTTTCGAATGACCGTACATCTATCTGCCGCTTCCATAATTTCTTTTAATTTATGCGTGATTAAAATAATAGATTTTCCTTCTTTTACAAGGGAACGCATAATTTCCATTAATTCAGCAATTTCCTGCGGTGTTAATACGGCTGTTGGTTCGTCAAATATTAATACTTCAGCTCCGCGATACAATGTTTTTAATATTTCTACACGTTGCTGCATACCTACAGATATATCGCGAATTTTTGCTCTTGGATCAACTTTTAAGCCATATTGATCAGATAGTTTTTGTATTTCCTTTTCTGCTTTCTTTATATTAATTGTTCCGGTTTTTGTTTTTGGTTCGCTACCTAAAATGATATTTTGTGTAACTGTAAATGGTTCGACTAACATAAAGTGTTGATGAACCATTCCAATACCTAAGTCATTAGCAATATTAGGATTTGTAATTTCAACCTGTTTCCCTTTCACCTTAATTTCCCCTGCTTCTGGCTGATAAAGCCCAAATAGCACGTTCATTAATGTGGATTTTCCGGCCCCATTTTCTCCTAATAAAGCGTGAATCTCACCTTTTCTTAATTGAACCGTTATGTTGTCATTCGCTACAATCCCCGGAAATTCTTTGCGAATGTTCAACATTTCAATAACGTATTCAGATTTCATCTGTCAATCACCCCTCTTATAAAGAAGTTTTTACTTTTTTTATTTAATATAAAGTATTAAATTTACCAAGTGAAAAAGATAATCAATTTATCCTCTTCAATTGAGAAATTTAAACTTTGGAAAAGGCTGATATGTACAGCCTTTTCCAACTATTTTTTAAAGGTTTTTCAAAAATTGCTCCGTTTCGTCACGAGTTTTAGGTACATCAATTTCGCCTGCAAGAATTTTCTTTTGATAATCCTCAACAGCATCAATAATGTCTTGACTCATTGCTTCTTTATTTGTAGTTGCTACAGAAATAGCATCTTCTTCAAGACCATACTCTAAGTGGTCACCACCATGATGTGAACCTTTAACTGCTTGGTTTGCAACGTCCTGTACAGCTACATCAACTCGTTTTACCATTGAAGTTAATGTAATGTTATGGTCGCCAATTTGTCCTTCATCATGTTGGTCACGGTCAACACCAATTACCCAAATTTCTTTATCAGGGTCATTTTGTTTAATGTCTTTCGCTTCGTTAAATACACCGTTACCAGTTCCACCTGCTGCATGGTAGATGATATCTACGCCTTTGTTATACATATCTTTTGCAATAACTTTACCTTTGTCTGCTGCACCAAAAGATTCAGCATATTGAACATCTACATCAATATCAGGATTTACAGATTTAACACCTGCAATGAAGCCTGACTCAAACTTATTAATTAGCGGAGAATCAATTCCACCAACAAACCCAACTTTGTTTGTTTTAGTTTTCATTGCAGCCGCAACACCAACTAAGAATGAACCCTGATGCTCTTTAAATGTAATACTTGCAACGTTTGGCTCCTCAATAACATCGTCAACAATTGCAAAATGGTTATCAGGATATTGTTTCGCAACCTTTGTTAAATCTTCAAGTAATTCAAAACCAATACCAAATATCAAATCATAATCATCACGGATTAAACGTGTAAGGTTAGGCATGTAATCAGATTTTGCATTTGATTGTGCATAATTATAATTTTCGCCCTTTTCTCCACCATGTTCATCACCCCATGCTTGTAAACCTTCCCAAGCAGATTGGTTAAATGACTTATCGTCTACTCCACCTATGTCTGTAACCATTGCTACTTTAAAATCTGTATCAGATTTTTTATCTGCATCTCCAGATTTACCTTCATCAGATCCTTTTTTTGTATCACCGCTACCACAAGCAGCAAGAACTAAACCTAAAGTTAAAAGGATGACTGTTAATAATGTAAATTTCTTTTTCAACTAAATTACCTCCCTGTTTTTAAATTAAAATATAGTTTGCTACCATTAGCATTGCACGTCCAATTATATTTTTGCATCACCCCCTCAAATGAATGCAACCCCTTACATTCTTTTTCGTAGCACATGAAAACTAAATATATCAGAACGAAAATAATTAGCTGAATACAAGACAGGTTCATCGTTACTTGTATAATGCATTTGTCTTAATAACAACATTGCCTGGTCTGAGCTACAGTTTAAAATATTATAAATACGATTGTGATATGAAATTGGTTCTATGTATGTAACCGCATAGGCAACACGTTTATGAGAATATGTTTCGATAAGTTTAAACAACGAGTCCTCTTTATGTAGCAACTCGATTGGAATAATACCAGATGGTAATTTATCAATACAAAAAACTACCGGCTCACCATTTGCTGTCCGGACACGTTCTATTTTTACAATTTCATTAATTTTAACGGGTGCAAAAGAGTTTATTTCCTCTGTTGTCGGTTGATAAACTTCCGTAGATAAATATTGAGATCCAGCCACTTTTCCAGATTCCTCAATCATATATGTAACACTACGTAATTGCTCGATTCCGGAAGAAAAAATAGGTTTAGGATTCACAAAAGTACCAACCCCATGCCTTCTAACAACAATATTTTCCTCTTCTAGAATACGCAATGCCTCTCTTAATGTTGCCCGAGAAACGCCTAATTGTTTGGATAAAAGAAATTCTGACGGTAACTTTTCCTTTGCCTGATATTTACCGTTTTCAATATCCATTTTTAATTTATCAATTACTTGTAAATATAAGTGGCGAGAATCAGCCTTTATAGACATAACGTCCCCCCTTGCCGCTTTCTTTAAAAGATCAGACCTCTGACATTTCCATTTTAAATATATCATTCTTAAGCAGATAAATAAATAGGTTTCTACATTTTTTTTAAGTTCTTTCATACTTTGTGACAAAACATGTCGATTATTGACCAAAAAAAGGCAGTTGCGACATTGAAATTATGCACGTTACAACTGCTGAGTATTTATTAATATAGCATGGTTCAAACAAAAAATTTAATTCTCTACTTTTCATCCCTCATTCACTGTTAATTCTTCTGGTTTTTGGGATATTAATACTGTGCGTGGTTTGCTACCTTCATATGGACCAACGATTCCTCTATCTTCCATAGCATCAATTAAACGTGCAGCTCGTGTATATCCAATTCGAAATCTACGCTGTAACATCGATACACTCGCACTTTGCATTTCAATTACGAGTTGCACAGCATCATCATAAATTTCATCATCCACTTCCTCCAGTACTTCATCATGATCTTCTGGTATCATTTCCTCCTGGTAGGAAGCCTTTTGTTGTTCAATGCAATGATGTACAATACGCTCAACTTCATCATCAGATAAGAATGCACCTTGCACACGAACAGGCTTTGAAAAACCTACAGGCATAAAGAGCATATCACCACGTCCAAGTAATTTTTCAGCTCCACCAGCATCTAAAATTGTACGTGAATCAGTCTGTGAAGATACACTAAAAGCAATCCTTGAAGGTATATTCGCTTTAATGACACCAGTTATTACATCTACAGATGGGCGTTGTGTTGCAATAATAAGATGAATACCAGCAGCACGCGCCATTTGTGCCAATCTTGTAATTGCATCTTCCACATCGCTTGATGCAACCATCATTAAATCTGCAAGCTCGTCCACAATTACAACAATATATGGAAGGTTAGGTTGTTCGTCATCGGTAATTTGATTATGTTTGCTGACATATTCATTATAGCCCTCAATATTCCTTGTACCTGTTTCTGAGAACAAATCATACCTACGTTCCATTTCAGACACTACTTTTTTTAATGCTCGTGATGCTTTCTTTGGATCGGTAACAACAGGCGCTAATAAATGGGGAATACCATTATAAACATTTAGCTCCACTTTTTTCGGGTCAATCATCATCATTTTTACTTCATGGGGTTTAGCGCGCATTAATATTGTCGTAATAATGCCATTGACACATACACTTTTCCCACTACCCGTTGCACCCGCAATTAACAAGTGGGGCATTTTATTTAATTCCGCAACAACAGCATCTCCTGAAATATCACGACCAAGCGCAACGAGTAACTTGGACTGATGATTTCCAGATATATTATCTATTACTTCACGTAAAGATACCATCGCGACTTCTTTATTTGGTACTTCAATACCGACTGCCGATTTCCCGGGTATTGGTGCTTCAATGCGCAAATCCTTTGCAGCTAAAGCAAGTGCTAAATCATCATGCAAATTAACAATCCTGCTAACCTTTACACCTGCTTCAGGATATATTTCATATTTTGTAACGGCTGGTCCTACATGAACTTTTGTCACTCTCGCCCGTACGCCAAAACTTTGAAATGTACGTTCTAACTTCTTTACAGTAGCTTGAAGCTGAGATTTTTCCTGCTGTTGTGTGTTTACAACTGGCTCAGCTAGTAATTGTGGTGATGGTAATATGTATTCATAATTTTCCGTTTCAGCCATCGCCATTGATTCTACTTCATCATGAACTAGTTCTTCAGCTGATGTCTCAGTTCGTTGTTGTTTCGGCTCATCACTCATATTAGCATCATGTGTAGTATATGCAGTATCTGTAAAGTCTTGGATAATGGGCTCCAGTTCCGCTTCAATAGGTGGTGGTACCTGATGATCAGTTGGATACGTTACATCAATTTGTGGTTCCTCAGCCTTCAATTTATCTGTTTTCCACTGTTTCAACTTTTCTACTACCTTTGCATAAACTTGATTACCTATTTTACTTAACTTCATAAATATATCGCCAATTGATAATTCTGTAATAAAAATCATACCAATAATCATAGAAAATATAGCGACAATTTTTGTACCAATAGATGAAAATAAAAAGTAACAAAATACAAGTAATATTGCCCCCACCATTCCACCACCGGTTTGGACTGCTGTACCTTGTCCATTTACAAAAGCAAAATAGTGCTGCCAGCTCGTTTTTATAATCGAAACGTCTTTTGTTAATACTAGTAAACTCTCTAACGTTTGAATGTGTGTCAACAGTAGTAATCCAGCGATGATAATATAAATACCAATCATTTTCCGATGCGTAAAATCAGGGTAGCGACGTTTTACAACGAGAATGATACCTGTAAACAATAGAAAGATAGATGCGATAAAATACCATATTCCAAAGAAAAACCGAAATATATGATCTAATCCACCTGGAATAAAACCTTCACTTATTGCACTTGCGCCACTTCCAAAAATCGCCAAAAAGATACATAATATCCCGAGCAACTCTAGTTTTATTTTTTGTTGCAATTTTTTCTTGCGTTTTTTTCTCTTTCTTGCCATCCTTAAACACCTCCAGGTCGGCCTCTTTCTTTATATGTATGGTTATTTGTTTTACATAATCCATTACTGTTAACCCCTTATCATACGGCAAATCCCTTCATTATCTCTGAAGATAGCTGGAAAATTACCACGCAAAAGAGCGTCCTAGCATCCGTTGAAGCCACTAAATATGACATGTGATATCAATATAGTTTATAGCAATATGTAATAGATTCCTATTTTAAACAATCATAAACCCTTGTCGTAATTCTGACAAGGGTGACTGATGTCTCTTCTTAGTATACCATATTGTAAATTATTCTCGATTAATTTATTTTAATATTGTTCCTGGATTGTATTGTTGATCTAAAAAGTCATTCGGATCGGTTGATAATAGCTGTAATAGTTGAAAAGACCCATCCGCTTGTTCTTCCACATAAAGTGTTTTCCCACCGTGGGAAACACAATGTCGCTTGCCAAATTCATTTTCATCTTGCGGAAAAATATCTGACTCTGATAAAGGTGTATACAAAATCATTGCACAACCCCCTCTGTTCCATCTTTATTTGCATTAATTAATTCTGTAACTTTTTCCATTGCCTCTTTCACACCACCTACCTCATCAATCAGCCCAAATTCCACCGCATCTGTCCCAACAACGTTCGTTCCAATGTCTCTCGTTAAATTACCTTTTGCAAACATTAAATCTTTAAACTTATCTTCTTTAATATTGGAATGAGATACAACAAACTGGATAACTCTATCCTGCATTTTTTCTAAGTATTCAAATGTTTGCGGTACACCAATTACTAATCCAGTTAAACGAATTGGGTGAATTGTCATCGTAGCTGTCGGTACAATATAACTGTAATTTGATGCAACTGCAATAGGTACACCAATTGAGTGTCCACCTCCAAGCACAATGGAGACGGTTGGTTTTGACATAGAAGCAATCATTTCAGCTAATGCTAATCCCGCTTCCACGTCTCCCCCAACTGTATTAAGTAAGATAATTAATCCTTCTATTTTTGGATTTTGTTCTATCGCTATTAGTTGTGGTAAAAGATGCTCATACTTTGTAGTTTTATTTTGTGGAGGTAATTGAATATGTCCCTCTACTTGCCCAATAATGGATAAGACATGAATATTGGAATCAGGTGCTTGTGGTACGTTCGTTTGACCAAGCTGCTGAATTTTTTCTACTAAAGATGATGCATTATTTGGTGATTCTTCCTGCGGTTGTTCTTCCGCTTTTTTTTCGTTATCCTTTTCCATTTCTACATGCAACTCCTTTTCTCATGTTCCACACCTTTTATAGGTAATCGAACATGGCAAATAATCATCCTCTACAACTAGTATGTTCTATATTATCTGGATACATGCGTTAAATTAATGGTTCCCTGACTTTTGAAGAAAAGTGTAAATAAAAAAATCGGCTCATTCGCCGATTTTTTACTTATTTAATAAAGATTTAATAAATTGTTCCTCTTGGTTCGTCAATTCAACTAAAGGTAATCGTACAGAACCACAGTCGACACCATATAGTTTTAAGGCAGCTTTAACAGGCGTTGGGGATGGTGCAGAAAAAAGCCCATTCATAACCGGAAGTACTTTTCGATGAATCGCTGCAGCCTCTTTATTTTGACCAGATTGAAATGCCTTAATCATCGTTTGCATCTCATTTCCTATTATATGCGATGCAACAGAAACAACTCCATCAGCTCCAATTGCAAGCATTGGTAACGTCAATCCATCATCTCCAGAGTATAAAGAAAAGTCTTCTGAAGTATGTGCAATTATTTCCGAAACTTGGTCTAAGTCTCCACTTGCTTCTTTGACTGAAACAATATTTTCAATTTCACTTAACCTTATGATTGTTTCCACACTCATTTTCACTGCTGAACGCCCAGGTATGTTGTACAACATAATGGGTAGTTTTGTTTCTTGTGCGATTGCTTTAAAATGTTCATACATTCCCAATTGATTTGGTTTATTGTAGTAAGGTACAACTAACATGATCCCATCTACACCACAAGCTTCGGCCTCTTTTGTTAAAAGTATCGATTCTTTCGTATTGTTACTTCCAGTACCTGCGATAACAGGAACCCGTTTGTTCACTACTGCTACGACATGTTTAAATAATGCAATTTTCTCATCGTGCGATAAGGTTGGAGACTCACCTGTTGTACCTGCAACAACTAAAGCGTCTGTCCCATTCGCTAATAAATGTTCAATTAAATCGTTCGTTCGATTATGGTCCACATTTCCATCTTTATCAAACGGGGTAACCATGGCCGTCAATACATTACCAAAGTTCATTTTTTTCCTACCTTTCATGAAGCTCTTTTTTATTTATTTTACCTAGTTCAAATTCTTCATGTAGTGCGTTTACAGCAGTCTTTAAATCTTCTTCTTTCACTAAAACCCAAATTGTTGTGTGACTATCTGCAGACTGAAGAATTTGTACATCCGCCTCTGTTAATGCTTGAACAATACGAGATGCTACTCCAGGTACACCAGTCATCCCAGCACCTACTGCAGAAACCTTTGCACAATTATCTGTCGTTTCTGATTCAAAGCCTAATGTTTTTAAAATAGATATTGCTTTTTCTCGATGCGTATTCGGAACTGTATAAACAACACCTGTAGGAGATATGTTGATAAAGTCAACTGAAATTCCAGCATCAGCCATCGCCTTGAAGACATCCGATTGACGACTAGAACCTTCTTTCATGTTTACTTTTATTTGTGCAATATTTGCAATGTGAGCAATTCCTGTAATTAACCGATCTGTAATATCCATACCTAATTCAGCCGCTCGTGAAGAAGTTACCAATGTCCCACCGTCTTCTGCATATGTGGAACGAACTCGCATCGGAATTTTTGCCTGCATAGCAATTTCTACTGCTCGTGGATGAATGACTTTTGCTCCTTGGTATGCTAGATTACATATTTCCGTATACGTTACAACATCCAAAGGACAAGCAGATTCCACTACGCGTGGATCTGCTGTCATAATTCCATTCACATCCGTAAAAATTTCAATACGTTCTGCATTTGTAGCAGCACCAATGGCAGCAGCGGTCGTATCACTTCCGCCTCTGCCAATAGTTGTAATATCGCCTGCCTCTGATTGCCCTTGAAATCCTGCCACTACAACGACATCATGTGTTTCGAATTCTTTCAATACACGTTCCGGATGTACATGTTTAATTTTTGCTTGATTAAAATCATCGCTTGTTAAAAAACCGGCTTGTGCGCCGGTTAACGCAATTGAACGCACGTGATTCTTTTGTAACTCATTTGATAACACGACAGATGCAATTGTTTCTCCACACGACATAAGCAGATCAAGTTCTCGATTTGAGGTATATGTGGCTGGATAGTTTACTAAATCGAGTAAAGTATCTGTTGCATATGGATCCGGCTTTCTACCTAATGCAGAAACGACAACTATCACTTTATATTCTTGTAGCAATGCATTTTTTATATGTTGGATGACATGTTTCCTGTTCGAATCATTTTGAACAGAAGTACCTCCAAATTTTTGTACTAATATCTGCATGATGACGTAAACTCCTCAAGTTATAATGTAAGCCAATTATTTCGGATGACACTCTCCGCAATTTGTACTGTATTTAAAGCAGCACCTTTTAATAAGTTATCAGCTACAATCCACAAATGAAAGCCATTATCACAATCTAAATCTTTTCTAATTCGACCAACAAACACTTCATCTTTATCTGCAGCCGCTAAAGGGGATGGATACGTTTGTGTTTTAGGTTGATCTTGTAAGGTAATGCCATTTCCATTTTTTATCACTTCTTGGAAGTCTGCAACAGTGACACCCGCTTTGTCTATTTCCACATATACACTCTCTGCATGGGAAGTAAAAACGGGAATTCGTACACATGTAGCTGCAACTTTTAAGTTAGGAGCATGCATAATTTTCTTCGTCTCGTTTATCATTTTCAATTCTTCAAAGGTATATCCATTTTCTTGGAAAAGGTCAATTTGTGGTAGTGCATTAAAAGCTATTTGATAATGCTTTTTATCACCACTAACAGGTAAAATTTTCGGTTCAATTGGTTTTCCAGTTAAATAGTCCATTGACTCTGTTCTTAGCTCATCACTAGCTAATGAACCTGCTCCAGAAACTGCTTGATATGTGGAAACAATAATACGATTTAGACCAAACGCTTCTTGAATTGGTTTTAATGCAGCTACCATTTGAATTGTCGAACAGTTAGGATTTGCAATAATTCCCTTATGTTTTTTGATATCTATTTCATTTACTTCCGGAACGATTAACGGAACATCTTCATCCATTCGATAAGCACTTGTATTATCAATGACTACCGCGCCTCTTTTTACTGCTTCTGGAGCGAGTTTTTTAGATATTGCCCCACCAGCGGAAAACAGTGCTATATCTATATTAGCAAAGCTGTCAGGAGTTGCTTCTTCTAGCACAATTTCTTTTCCAGCAAATTCTACTACTCTACCAGCGGAACGACTTGAAGATAACAGCTTTAAGGTGTTAATTGGAAAATTCCGTTTCTCCAATACACGGACAATCGTTTGACCAACTGCACCACTAGCACCTACTACTGCGACGTTATATGTTTTATTAGACATTTGTATTCTCCCTTTCACTATCACTCTGCTTTTTTTACTTATATCATTCAATGTTCTTATTTTACCACATATTGCTTAATCAATAAATGGAATGAGTACTGGTTGCAACTGTTTTCCTTGTAATGCATGGTCCACTGTTTCAGACAGTAATTCCATATTGGATACTAATGAATTTGGTTTCTTAAATGGTGCATCTTGCCCATATGGAATAAAGTAAACTAATTTACTAGCCATTAGACGCATCAAATTTACCCCGTTTAAACCTAAAGCATCATTTGTAGCGATACCTAGTACTACTGGTTTTTGATTGCGCATCGTTGCTTTTGCGGCCATTAGAGGAGGAGAATCTGTAATTGCATTGGCTAGCCTACTCATTGAATTTCCCGTCAAAGGTGCAATAACCATACAATCTAGTGGCGTAATAGGTCCTAGAGGTTCCGCATCTGGGATTGTTGCAATCACCTTTTTACCAGTGATTGTCTCAATTTTTTCAATATGATCCTTTGCTTTTCCAAACTTTGTATCTACATTCTTCACATTATACGACACGACTGGATAAACTTCCGCTCCTAATTCCATTAACCGTTCTATTTGTGGAAAGACCGCCTCATAAGTGCAATGTGAAGCTGTTAAACCAAATCCAATTCTCTTTCCTTCAAAATTCATTTTAATCCACCCTTTCGCTCTTGTAAAATTTGAATAATGACATCAGCTAATATTTTCCCAGCAGTTTTTGGGGCTACAACTCCTGGTAGGCTTTCTGACAAAATGGCTTTTATGCCGCGCCTTTCAGCATATTCGAAATCTGTTCCCCCAGGTTTAGAAGCTAAATCAAATATTAAAGCATGCGGAGGAAGATACTTAATTGCCTCTTTATGAATAACTGGTGCCGGAATTGTATTAATCAAAATATCACAGCTTCCCGTATGATCAGCTAGTTTATCTAATGGTATTGCTGTTAATCCCATTTCGGTAACCCTAGCTAAGTCACGAATATGATTTGCAGCCACCGATACTTTTGCACCTAATGCGGAAAATTTATTTGCTACAGTATGACCTACCCTACCAAAGCCAGCAACAATAACCCTTGATGAGTGGATGGTGTAATCGGTGTGTTCCATTGCCATCATAATGGTTCCTTCGGCTGTAGGGATTGAATTATAAATTGCAACATCATCTCGATTTAATAAAGGAATAAGAACGGCGTTTGTATCTTTCGTAATATTATTTAAATACTCGTTTGTTATACCTGTAAAAATAGGCGTAGGTTTGGAAAGTTTTTGAAACCATTCTTTTGACAAACTAATCTTTTCATCAGAAAAAACAGTTTCCACTTTACCTGCTCCATTTGTACCAGTTATCGGTAGTACGATAGCGTCTAATGTTTTAAGCTCTAAATCCTCAAAATCCATTTGTTTTGAACCAGTAAAACCTTGTTCTAATTTGTTAAACCCTGTAATAATGGTTGTGATATGTGAAAGTGCGTTTAATTGTCGGATTAACTCAATATATCTTGCATCCCCACCAATAATCGCAATGATCTGATTCATGCAAATAACTACCTCCATGCTGTTTCTTATCGGTTTTAACGAATAGTGAAAGCCCCCGTAAAAATTATTTTCTATATAGCTTATGTCATATTGAAAAGAGAGTGATTAAGTAAGTAAAAAATAATCGTTTCCATGATTGATTAAGACTTATTTTGGAGTAATTTTGGAATAAAAAAAGCTTGTAGAGAAAACTACTATCTCTACAAGCAACATGATCCATTATTATTCTTTTTTATTTGTATAATGCTTTTTTATTAGATTATTTCATATCCACCATGATCATATCTTCGCCGATCTTCTTTATTGCATTCCAATTGATTTTCGTTTCTTCTCCTTGTTTTTTCAACCCAAACCATTTGTAATCCGGAATAATAAATGCACGTATTTGTCCAGTTGTCGTATCTATCTCCAAATCTGTTTGTCCAAGGATTCCGAGTCTTGTACCGTGGTGTATATTAACAATTTCTTTTCCACTAATATCCCTATATCGCAATGCATTCCCTCCAATTCATATGTTGTACACATATATATTCAAGGAAAGAAGGAATATGTATCATCTATTAGGTATGTTCCGGTGCGATGATAGCAGTAGAATAATCATGTTTGAAAACAAAATCTATAACGTCTTGAACAGATGAATCGCTTACCGTGTCAATTTCCTGGATCATTTCATCTAATGTACGGTGACGTTGTAATAGTAGTTCGTTCTTGCCGTTACGACTCATCCTGTTGTTCGTACTTTCTAAACTTAACATGAGACTACCTTTTAATTGTTCTTTACTATTGTTTAATTCTTTCTCTGTGATTCCTTTTTCAACAAATGTTTGAACTGTATTTTGAATCGTTTCTCTAAGGTGTGATAACTGTTCTTTACCAGTTCCAGCATAAATTGTTAATAACCCGCTGTCTAAATAGGATGTATGATAAGAAAAAACAGAATATGCAAGGCCTTGTTTTTCTCTTACCTCTTGAAACAATCTTGAGCTCATATTTCCACCGAGTACATTGTTCATGACGATCATACTATAAATTTGTGCGTCATCTACAGAAAACCCATTATAACCTAAACATATGTGGGCTTGTTCTGTATCTTTGCTTCTTTGTATTTGGTTACCGATAAATGTTGGTTTTTCAATTGGTGTTTCATGATTGTCGTATTGAAAAGAACCAAACAAATCCTCTACAAAAGTAAGGAATGAACTATCAACGTTACCTGCAACAGAGATAACAATATTTTCTGGAATATAGTGCTTCTTAATATACGCACGTAATGTCTCCTCATCAAAGGAAGCTAACTGCTCTTCTGTTCCTAGAATTGGATAGCCTAGTGGATGTTCTCCGAATGACGCACGGGCTAGTAGATCATGTACGATGTCGTCAGGTGTATCTTCATACATTTTGATTTCTTCATAAATAACTTTTTTCTCACGTTGCATTTCTTTTCCATCAAAGGTAGAATTAAAAAACATGTCTGCTAAAATGTCGAATGCATACTCTTTATGTGTATCCATTACACGAGCATAATAGCATGTATATTCTTTTGAAGTAAAAGCATTCACTTGACCACCTATCGAATCAAATGCTTCCGCAATATCTTGTGCTGACCGCGTTTTCGTTCCTTTGAAAAACATATGTTCCAAAAAGTGCGAAATTCCGTTTAATTCTTTGGATTCGTTTCTTGATCCAGTTAATACCCAAATACCCATTGATACAGAACGCACTGATGGGATTTGTTCTAGTACGATTCGTAGTCCATTTTTACATGTATGTTTTGTAAGCATAACGGGTTTACCTCCTTAAACCTTTAAACCTTGAAAATCCGAATAATTATTAACGTTCTTCAGATAATAGTTTATCTATTGTACCAATTTTATATCCTTTTCTCAGTATTTCCTTTATCATTTGATCCATTCCTTGAGCGACAGGCGGAGTTGGATGCATTAAAATTGTTGCGCCAGGATGCACTTTATTCATTACCCGGTTCATCATAACAGATACAGATGGTTTCTTCCAATCTATTGTGTCAACCGTCCATAGTATGGTTTGCATCTGATGCTCATGCGCAACCTTGACTACTTGATCAGTAAAGCTTCCACTCGGTGGTGCAAACCATTTTGGAGTTTCCCCAGTAATAGCCTTAATAATTTCATTTGTCTGTACAATTTGTTTTTCAATTTCCTCATTATTAAGATGTGCCATATCAGGATGATTATAAGCATGATTACCTAATGAGTGCCCTTCCTCTGCAATCATTTTTACGTATTCAACATTTTCCTTTGCCCATTTTCCTTCTATAAAAAAAGTTGCTTTTACTTCATTGGCCTTTAACGTTTTTAAAATCGTTGGAATATGTTCTGTCCCCCATGAAACATTAATTAAAAAGGCAACCATATCTTTATCCGGATGTCCCCGATAAATAGGAGCTGCAGGTAAATCTTCTAATGAAGTTTCTGGATTTACCTGGTCAAAAACGAGCTTTTTCTCATCGAAATTACCGGATCCCTTCATTAACTCATACGATTTGTTTATATTTACCTTTCTGCCATTACGTCCAGGTGTTTTCTTCCATACTCGATCGATATACGCATCTGTAGGTTCTTCTTTATATTGATCACTTTTATTTTTAATTTCTTTAAAAAGAGGATCTTCTGCATTTACTACCTCGACAAAAGAGCCACTTTGAAAATCATGGACTGTAAAAGGATTGTATTGCATATCCCAAACTAAAGCTACAATAAAAACAAATACAATAAGATGAATAATTCCTTGATAACGTTTCATACATGCCCCTCCCTCATTCTATTTGTATGAGGGGGTTGGACAAGATATGTTATGTTTTTCTTACTGTATTTGCTCTAAGTGTATGTACATTTGATTTCTTTCAAAAGAATCGTAACATAAAAAAGAAACTGGTTTTCCAGCTTCTTCATTAAGACGAACATCATTGATTTTGGTTTTGCTCGGCTAAAACAGCCTTTCGTGATAAATTAACTCTACCTTGTGAATCAATTTCTTTCACTTTTACCATTATTTGATCACCGATTTTTACAACATCCTCAACTTTATTCGTTCGCTTTTCATCTAGTTCAGAGATATGAACAAGGCCATCTTTTCCTTTGAACAATTCAACAAAAGCACCAAATTTTTCAATTCTTTTTACAGTTCCTAAATAGATTTGACCGACTTCAACTTCGCGCACAATATCTTCAATAATCTTTTGTGCCTTTTTATTCATTGCCTCATCAGTAGAGGAAATGAAAATATCTCCGTTTTGTTCAATGTCTATCTTCACACCAGTTTCATCAATAATTTGGTTAATTTGCTTTCCACTTGGGCCGATGACATCACGGATTTTCTCAGGTTTGATATGCATTGTTAATATTTTTGGTGCATATGGTGAAAGTTCATCTTTTGGCGCTTTTATCGTTTGCATCATTGATTCTAAAATTTGCATGCGTCCTTTTTTAGCTTGTGTAAGAGCTTCTGCCAAAATTTCCTTTGATAAACCCTCTACCTTAATATCCATCTGTAGTGCTGTTACACCTTTTTCCGTTCCAGCAACCTTAAAGTCCATATCGCCTAACGCATCTTCCATGCCTTGAATATCAGTTAAGATTGTATAATCGTTACCATCTGTAACTAGTCCCATGGCAATTCCTGCTACTGGTGCTTTAATTGGAACCCCTGCGTCCATCATAGCCAATGTACTTGCACAAATACTAGCTTGTGATGTCGAACCATTTGATTCCAATACTTCTGAAACAAGACGAATTGTATACGGAAAGTCTTTTTCACTTGGAACTACAACTTCTAATGCACGTTCCCCTAGTGCACCATGTCCAATTTCCCGACGACCTGGTCCACGTATTGGGCCCGTTTCTCCGACACTGTATTGTGGGAAATTATAATGATGCATAAAGCGTTTTGATTCTTCTAAATCTAGTCCATCTAAAATTTGTACGTCACCTAAAGCGCCTAACGTACAGATACTTAACGCTTGTGTCTGTCCGCGTGTAAATAATCCTGAACCGTGTGTACGTGGCAAAATACTTACTTTAGATGATAAAGGTCTAATTTCATCAGGTTTCCGACCATCTGGACGTACTTTTTCTTGTGTAATTAAGCGTCTAACCTCTGATTTTACAATATGGTCCAATACAGATTTCACTTTTTTTATGACATCTGTATCTTCTTCGTCATATTGTGCGAGAACTTCTTCTTTCACATGATTAATCGCTTCTTCTCTTGCGTGTTTTTCTTTTACTTGAATAGCTTCGATAAGTTTATCCTTCGCAGCACGTTCTACTGTCTCTTGTAACTTATCATCAACCTCAAATAAAATAACTTCCATTTTATCTTGATGAACTGTCTGAACAATTTCCTCTTGAAATGCAACGAGTTGCTTAATGGCTTCATGACCAAACATGATAGCCTCTAACATCACTTCTTCGGGTACTTCGTTTGCACCTGCTTCTACCATGTTAATCGCATCTTTAGTTCCAGCAACCGTTAATTCAATATCACTTTTTTCATGTTGTTCAATTGTTGGATTAATAATAAATTCTCCTTCAATTCTACCAACATGAACCCCAGCAATAGGTTCTGCGAATGGGATATCAGAAATACTTAAAGCAATAGAAGATCCAATCATTGCAGCAATTTCAGTTGAACAATCTTGATCGACACTCATTACAGTACTAATAACTTGTACTTCATTACGAAATCCATCTGGAAATAACGGACGTAATGGTCTGTCAATGAGTCGAGAAGCTAAAATAGCTTTTTCACTTGGTCGACCTTCTCTTTTTATAAAACCTCCTGGAATTTTACCAACTGCATATAATCTTTCTTCATAATTGACAGTTAGTGGGAAGAAAGGTAGATCTTTTGGTTCTTTTGAAGCAGTTGCTACCGAAAGAACTGAAGAATCACCATAACGTACCATACAAGCACCATTAGCTTGTTTTGCCAGTTCCCCTATTTCTACTGTAAATGTTTTACCTGATATTTCCGTGGAAAATACATGTTTATCATCTGACATGAATAAATAGTACTCCTTTCATCTTACATGATTCGTTTTCTCTTAGTTTACAAACAGTGTTGTTTTTTTATGTAAGTATTTATTTTAATGCTTATGAACACTTAAAAACATTGCAAAAAAAAGCAGGATTACTCCTGCTTTTTTAAACAAATTATCTACGTAGGCCGAGTTTTTGAATAAGATCACGGTAACGTGTAACGTCATTATTACGTAAATATGTTAGTAAATTACGACGCTTACCAACCATTTTCATTAGTCCACGACGAGAGTGGTGGTCTTTCTTGTGTATACGTAAGTGTTGGTTAAGATTATTAATTTCCTCCGTTAATACAGCAATTTGTACTTCTGGAGAACCAGTATCATTTTCATGTACTTTGAATTCGTTGATAATCTCATTTTTACGTTCTTTCGTAATAGCCATGTGTTGCACCTCCAATTATTTTTAGAATCCCCATTCCCCTAGCAAACGTCGGAGTTACGATTTGCCAAGCGATGGTTTTACGTTTTTAATCGTACACTTTTTTGATGAAAAATGCAAGTAAATAAAACATTTATTTACTTGACTACTTCCTTACATAAAGTCAATCATGATTATCAAATAAAACTTAATGGCTTTCCTTAAAATATTGACGAATTTGCACTTCGTCTTTTTTCATTTGCTCGATTAGATCCTCAACTGAAGAAAATTTCTTTTCTTCACGTATAAAGGCATACCATTCTAATTTTAACTCTTTTCCATAAATATCATGACTATAATCTAAAATATTCACTTCCAATGTTCTTTGCTGATTTTCATCATGAAAAGTTGGATTGAACCCTAAACTAGCCATCGCATCATAGGACTCATTCTTATAAATAACCTTAACGGCGTAAATACCCGTTTTAGGTAATAGTATTTCTGAATCAAATTGCAAGTTAGCAGTTGGAAACCCTAATTTTCTACCACGCTTTGCACCATCAATAACCGTGCCATGTAAATATAAAGGTCGACCTAAAAGCTGCTGTACCGTTGTGACATCTCCTGTAGCTAAAAGTTCCCGAATTTTGGTTGAACTAATCTTTTCCGCATCATATTCTACTTTATCAATCACCGTATGCGTAAAAAAGCCTCTCGTTAATTGACCAATAGTTTGCATATTGCCTTTTCCTTTATGACCGAAAGTAAAATCAAATCCCGCGACAACATGTTTGATGTTTAATCCAATAATAAAATGGTCAAGAAAGGCTTGCGGTGATAATCCTGATAATTCCTTATTAAATGTAATTAAATATAGACGATCCACATTCATTTGTTGCAATATTTCTTGTTTCTCTCGAATTGGTGTAATGTATTTTACATCTTTTGCGTCTGCTTTTAATACAACTGATGGATGAGGATGGAAGGTAATAACAGCACTTTCCATCCCACGTTTCTTCGCTTCAGATACTGCTGTTTTGATTACTTTTTGATGTCCTTTATGTATACCATCAAAGAATCCGATAGCCGCAACAGTTTCTGGTAATTCCTGCTGTTGTAATATATGAGGGTACATTAATTCTATCGTTCTCATTTTTTCACCTTCATTCATTATCATCAATTGAACACGCGAACCGCCCTAATCTGGTTTGGCTGTTCAGGATCAATTTTATAAATAGCTAGTAATTCTCCTTCTCCAAATACCACTTTAAATGGTGTAGAAGGAAGTTCTTCTACTGGCCATTTAATTTTTTGACCATACCGTACTTTTTGCTGCGTTATCTCATCAACCTTTAGCGTTGGTAAATGGTCTACTCCACATGAAATTGGCATTAATAAATTTCCAATTTGTCCTTTTTCTTTGGCAAGTACAATATCATCAAAATTAACCGTATTTTCTTCACTGAATGAGCCTGTCTTTATACGAACTAAATACGACATATGTGCGGGATATCCTAATTTTTTTCCAATATCGACACAAAGTGTTCGTATGTACGTACCTTTTGAACAAACTGCTTTAAATCTAATCCGGTTAATAGATGGTTCCGCTTGTTCTAATCTTTCAATTTGATGTATCGTAACAAGTCGTTTTGGACGTTCTACTTCAATATTTTCACGCGCATACTCATAAAGCTTTTTTCCTTTTACTTTGACGGCAGAATACATGGGCGGTACTTGTGTTATTGTACCATGAAATGATTGTATAGCGCTGTTAATTTGTTCATCTGATAAGGGAATAACAGGTTTTTCTGCAATAACCTTTCCGTAGCTATCCTCTGTATCTGTCGCGCTCCCTAAACAGATTTCAGCAATATATGTTTTCTTTGTATCAGTTAGAAAAGGGACAATTTTAGTAGCTTGTCCAATACAAATTGGTAATACTCCTTCTACTTCTGGGTCTAACGTTCCTGTGTGACCTACTTTTTTTGTATGCAATAACTTGCGAACTTTCATGACACAATCATGGGATGTCATTCCTTTTGGCTTCCATAGCGGTAAGATACCATCCATCTTTATCATCACTTCTTTCAACTCGTCGTATATATTTCCTAACCTAAAAAATCTGACTTAGCAAGAAGCTTAAGTCAGATTTTGATAAACCATTTTATTTATTTAAATCACGTAATATGGCGTCAATTCGGTTACCGTATTCCAACGCTTCATCAAATTCAAATATAATTTCCGGTGTTTTTCTCAAACGAATTCTTGAACCGATTTCAGAGCGAATAAATCCCTTTGCTTTCGCAAGCCCTAATAACGTATCCTGTTTTTCCTTTTCACTACCTAAAACAGAAATAAATACTGTCGCTTGTTGTAAATCACCTGTTACTTCAACATCCGTTACGGTCACGAATCCTACTCTGGGATCTTTTAATTTCTTGGTGAGTATTTCCCCTAGCTCTTTTTTCATCTGCTCTGCCACGCGATTCGAACGTATGTTTGCCATCTTTTCACCTCATTATCATCAAAGCCCAAATTCCTTTTTGTGTTTAAATGCGGAAGCAAAATATATGCTACTATAAAATGATGTTCAAAAAAGCCCGATAAAATAACACATGATACCACTTGCTGTATTTCATCTACTTTTTTACTCTCACGCTTATACATGCTCTATGTTTGTAATTGTTCTTTCTATCTCCGTAAACGTATCAATTACACGCAATACTTCTTGTATCACTTTTTCTGCATGTAATCGTTCATTTGAAATAGTCACAATTCCAAACTTTGTACGTTGCCACAAGTCATGATAATCAAGTTCTGTAATTGCTACATTAAAATCATTTTGCAGTCTTGACATGACCTTTTTAAGTACAGCACGTTTTTGTTTTAATGAATGACCATCATAGAACATACACTCTACTTCTGCGTATATAATCATACTCGTTTAATTTCCTCCATCACAAATGCTTCGATTACATCGCCTTCTTTTATATCATTAAAGTTTTTGATTGTAATTCCACATTCGTAGTTCTGTGCAACCTCTCTCACATCATCTTTAAATCGTTTTAATGTGTCAATTTCGCCTTCGTAAAGAACGACACCATCACGTATAAGTCTAACACCAGCATTACGTGTTATTTTTCCATCTGTTACATAGCAACCTGCAATCGTACCAATTTTTGAAACCTTAAATGTTTCTCTAACTTCTGCCTGACCTATTACTTTTTCTTTAAATTCCGGGTCAAGTAGTCCTTTCATTGCTGCTTCTATTTCTTCAATTGCTTTATATATAACACGATGTAAACGAACGTCAACGTTTTCAGATTCCGCTGCTTTTTTAGCATTCACGTCTGGGCGTACATTAAAGCCAATTACAATCCCATTTGATGCAGAAGCTAGTATAATATCTGATTCATTAATTGCTCCAACACCAGCGTGAATAATATTAATTTTGACACCTTCTACATCTATTTTTTGAAGAGAAGATGACAATGCTTCCGCTGAACCTTGAACATCGGCCTTAATAATAATATTAATTTCTTTCATTTCACCTTGTTTTATTTGCTCAAATAGGTCATCAAGGCTAACTTTTGTTTGTTCACTACGATTTTCTTGGATTGACTTTTGTTGACGTGCTTCACCTATTTGACGGGCTTTCTTTTCGTCTTTAAATACTAGGAACTGATCACCAGCTTGTGGTACTTCATTTAATCCTGTAATCTCTACTGGAGTTGATGGACCAGCAGACTTAATTCGTCTACCAAGGTCATTTACCATTGCACGTACACGACCATACGTACTTCCAACAACAATCGCATCACCTACTTGAAGTGTACCATTTTGTACAAGTAATGTAGCAACTGATCCTTTACCACGATCAAGTTCTGCTTCAATCACCGTACCAAATGCACTAGCTTTCGGATTAGCTTTTAATTCTTCCACTTCCGCAACGAGTAAAATCATTTCTAACAAATCATCAATACCTTCATGTTGTAAAGCTGATAAGTTAACAAATATTGTTTCGCCGCCCCAGTCCTCAGGGATAAGTTCGTATTCTGTTAATTCTTGCATGACACGATCTGGATTTGCTGTTTCTTTATCCATTTTGTTAACAGCAACAATTATCGGTACTTCAGCAGCTTTCGCATGATTTAGTGCCTCTACAGTTTGTGGCATTACACCGTCGTCAGCTGCAACAACTAAAATAGCAATATCTGTCACTTGGGCTCCGCGAGAACGCATGCTTGTGAAAGCTTCATGACCTGGTGTGTCTAAAAATGTGATTTTCTTATTATCTACTTTT
Organism: Paracerasibacillus soli; assembly: GCF_042432965.1. Classification (NCBI taxonomy): domain Bacteria; kingdom Bacillati; phylum Bacillota; class Bacilli; order Caryophanales; family Bacillaceae; genus Paracerasibacillus; species Paracerasibacillus soli. Next base: position 24,218 of record NZ_JBHLWL010000040.1, read on the forward strand.
ATTTGGTATGCACCTATATGCTGTGTAATTCCACCTGCTTCACCTGCCGTTACTTTTGATTCACGTATCGCATCAAGCAACGTTGTCTTTCCATGGTCAACATGCCCCATAATTGTCACAATAGCAGGTCTTTCAATTAAATCTTTTTCATCGTCTTCCTGTACGTACTTATCAAAGTCCGTATCTTCTAAAATAATTTCCTTTTCTACCTCAACATTAAACTCACTACAGATTAATTCAATTGCATCATCATCGAGATCTTGGTTTTTTGTAGCCATAACTCCTAAAAATAATAGGTGTTTGATAATTTCAGATGCATCCTTGTGTAGTTTACTAGCCAATTCACTAACTGTTAGCGTACTGCTATACGTGATTTTTGTTGGTGACTCCATTTTAGTTTCTTTTTGCTGTTGTGAATTAACTACATTTTCCTTTTTACCTTTTCTTCCACCTTTTGATTGCTTTTTATTATGTTTAGCGTTTTGATTTTTTTGTGGAAAATTTGGTTTTGATTGTTTAGTTTGTTTTGATTGATTACCTTTTTTATCCTGACGGTTATCGTTTTGTTTCTTTCCTTCCACGGTTTGCTGTTTTGTTTCTTTCTTTTGATTTGTATCTTTCTGATTTTCAGTAACTTTTCCTTGTAATTTTTTCATATCGTCCTCATCTATTGTCGACATATGGTTTGATACTTCTATATTAAGCTGTTTTAATTTCTCAATCACTTCTCTACTCGTAACATTGTTTTCTTTTGCATATTCATATACACGCATTTTACGCATATGTTCACCCCCACATTTAATTACTCGAGCAGCGATAATACTTTGTTTGCAAATCCATCATCAAGGATAGCAATTGCTACTCTTTGTTGTTTACCTATTGCCTGTGATAATGTATTCCGATCCACATCTAGGACGATAAGTGGTATGTCATATGTTTGGCATTTATCCATCATTTTCTTTTTCGTTTGTTGTCCGATATCATTTGCTAGTAGTACCAACTTTGCTCTTTTCTTTTGGATGTCTTTAATGATATTTCCCTCTCCAAGCGAGCATTTTCTTGCACGATATACTAGCCCTAACAAATTTAAATAGTTACTATTCATCGCTATCAACCAGTTGCTTTAATTCTTCATAGACAGAGGAATCAATTTCTGTATTGAGATGGCGCGCCAATACATTTGATTTTTCAGCTTTTAATATTGTTTGCAAATCCCTAGATACATAAGCCCCGCGTCCATTCATCTTACCAGTAAGGTCAACGGATACTTCGCCATCTTTATTACGTACAATACGAATTAACGATTGCTTCGGCTTCATTTCCTGTGTGACGACACATTTGCGTAAAGGAACTTTTCTTTGTCGTACCATCTAAAATCCCCCTTATTCAAATAAGTCTCCAAATGAATCGGATTTCTCTTCTACTAGTTCATCTTCAGCAAAAATGGTTTCAGCATGTAATATTCCTTCATTTTTTGCTTCTGTTTCACTTTTAATATCAATTTTCCAACCTGTTAATTTTGCAGCAAGACGTGCATTTTGTCCACGCTTTCCTATTGCTAGAGATAATTGATAATCTGGCACAATAACGGTTGTAGCTTTTTCTTCTTCATTTACAATGACTTCAACCACTTTTGATGGGCTTAAAGCATTGGAAACATAAACGGTCGGATCTTCAGACCATTCCACAATATCAATTTTTTCACCTTTTAATTCATTTACAACCGCTTGTACTCGTTGTCCTTTTTGCCCAACACAAGAGCCAACGGGATCAACTTCTGGATTTTCTGCATATACTGCGATTTTTGAACGATCTCCAGCTTCACGAGCAACTGATTTAATTTCTACAGTTCCATCATATATTTCTGGTACTTCCATTTCAAATAAACGTTTCAATAAACCAGGGTGAGAACGTGATATAAAGATTTGTGGACCTTTACTTGTATTCTCTACTTTTGTAACTAAAACTTTAATTCGATCATGAATGTTATATGTTTCAGTTGGGATTTGCTCTTGTTCCGGTAATTTTGCCTCAATTTTTCCTAAATCAACATAAATAAATCTAGGGTCTTTACGTTGGACAATTCCTGTCATAACATCTTCTTCACGATCTACATACTCCTCGTAGATGACACCTCTTTCAGCTTCGCGTACACGTTGAGTTACAACTTGTTTTGCAGCTTGTGCAGCAATTCGACCAAAGTCTTTTGGTGTTACTTCAACCTCAATTACATCTTCCAATTCATAATTGGGATCGATTTTCTTCGCTTCTTCTAACGAAATTTCTTGTTGATGATCCATCACATCATCTACAACATTTTTGCGTGAATATACCCGCATTTTACCTTGTTGTTCATCTAGATCTACTCGAACGTTCGTTGCAGATTTAAAGTTTTTCTTATAGGCTGAAATGAGTGCTGCTTCCAATGCCTCTAATAAAACTTCCTTATTTATTCCTTTTTCAACCGCTAACATTTCAATTGCATCAAACAGTTGATTGCTCACTTTTTATTCCCCCTTTAAAATACAACTGCTAGCCTCGCATTTGCAATTTTATCAAATGGTATTTCAACTTCTTTTGTACGTGATTTGAAGCGATATGATATAGTTGCCACATCATTTTCAAACTGTTTTAAAATACCTTCATACTCTTTTTCGCCTTCTATTGGCGCATACAACTTGATATAAACATTTTCATTGACATGATTGTCAAAGTCTTTCTTCGTTTTTAAAGGCCGTTCAGCACCTGGAGAAGATACTTCCAAAAAATATGCTTCTTTAATTGGGTCGATTTCATCAAGCTTTTCACTTAATTTTTCTGACACGAATCCACACTCCGAAATATCGACGCCACCTTCTTTATCAATATATACCCTTAAAAACCAATCATTTCCTTCCTTAACAAACTCAATATCGACTAATTCTAAGTTGTTATCTTTTAGGATAGGCAAAACAATTTGCTCTGTTGTTTGGATAATATCGGAATTCAATGTTTTTTCCTCCTTTTGCTGCAATCTTATTTAGTTTATTATGTACGATACGTAGATTTTCCATTAACATATCGAAAAACTATTGATAAGTAGACAGACATCAGCGTGTGTTTACTCGAAACAATTCAATATAAAACCCTTGCCCAAAAAGGCAAGGGAGCAAACTCAAGATGGGCTTAAGTATGAAGAAAGAGTGGGGAGCACCCACTCTTTTCAAACGATTCATTACGTACAATAAAACTATAACATAACCATACACGACATGCAACAAACAGCATTAAAATTGTTGTAATTAATATGGTTATTCCCACAAATACGAATCAACTAATTCCCATTTTACTATTTTCCCATTTTCAATCGTGTATTTCAATAAAGCAAATCCCATATTATGACCATCTTCAAAACTAGCAAATACCCACTCATGACTTAATACGATAATATCTTCTTCACTATAAAAGTTCATCGTACCACCGAGTACGCCTTCATATGGAATGATATCTGGATTACTCATTAAATCTTTTCTAACTCCTGCTATGCCGTCATCATATCCAGCGTTCTTTAATAACTTTTCAGTATGGTTAAATAATTCGTTACTAGCATTTGTTTTTTCTTCTTTTAACTGTTTCATATAGTTTTCATTTTCAGTTACCAGTTCTTTATTAACAGATTTCAATTCCACCAACTCATGATTCAATTTATCGTTTTCCTCGATATATTTATTAACTTCAGTTTTATATTTCTCAATTTCCGCTTTATATTGTTGAATCGCTTCTTTCTGTTCAACTTCATCAGATTGGGAAACTCCAGCTACTTCATCTTGATTATTTGGAGTATTTGGTTTAGTTGTCTGATTTTCCGCTAGAGCAAACATCGTAAGCCCAGCAAATATAACGACTGTCGCAATGAGGCTAAAAATTGGCGTGAATTTAAACGTTTTTTTTCCTTTATGAATCTTACTACGAGATTTTGATTTCATCATAATCCTCTCCTCAAGATCTTTGGTAAATAATTGTTTATCTTGAAAGTAAGCATGTAGGCCTTCTTTAATCCTCTTATCCATGTTCCAGTCCTCCCTCCTGGTCATAAATAGCTAACTTTTTTTTCAACCTTAGTCGTCCTCGACGTAATCTGGTCTTTACCGTGTTTATGGAGCATTTTAATAGTTGCGCAATCTCCTCGTTAGAAAATTCATGGTAATAGTACAAAATGATAACCTCTCGATATTTTATAGGTAAGGATGTTACAATTGTAAAAATAAATTCTTTGTCCTGTTTTAAAAGTACAGCCGATTCGGTTTCTTCTTTACTTTGAAAAACATGTGATACTTTTTCAGTTAATACTGTATTTTTGTAAGACCAACTTCGAAAATAATCGTGACAGCGGTTAATTGTCATTCTATAAAGATACGTTTTATAAGACGATTTCCCAGCAAATTGGTCTATCCGTTCAAATGCTCGCATAAATACATCCTGTATGATATCTTCAGATATATTTTTATCTTTCACATAGAGATAAGCTAAGCGCGTTAATTCTTCACCATATTCCTGAACTAAATGGTAAAATAAATCATCAATCCTTTCATTTTCAAAGAATGAAGGTTGTTTCATTAGCTTTTTTAACCCCCTTTCAGTCTTGCTTTATTACACTTATTTGACGGAATGCTTCATTTATAAGTTTCATTTTGTCTACATTATTTCTAATAAAACAAAAGTACATACAACATCCTATCTGAAATAAAGTGAGACTTCAATCAGTGTGAGGTCTACCACCAGTTATCCTACGATAAAAAGGGATGCTACAAATTTTAAGTAGCATCCCTTACATAAAAAAACTTTCACGAGTGTTCATGCAACATACTGTTAAACATTTTCACCCGTTCTTTTAAAATAATGATAATTGGTTTTTCTCTGCCATACCTTCCAAACAACCATGGTTATCTAGATATTCCAATACGGTTTTTGAAATCTTACTTCGTTCACGTAAATCTTCTTTTGATAAAAACTCTCCTTCTTCACGTGCTTTCACGATATTGATAGCTGCATTTGTACCAAGACCATCTACTGCATTAAATGGTGGAATAAGTGAATTTCCATCAACGATAAACTCTGTTGCACTAGACTGGTACAAATCTACCTTACCGAAGGAGAATCCACGTTCACACATTTCTAATGATATCTCGAGTACTGTAAGTAAACTCTTTTCTTTCGGTGGAGCATCATTACCTTTTGCTTGTATTTCTTCAATACGTTTTTTAATTGCCGCAGACCCTTTTACCATTGTATCAAGTTCAAAATCATTTGCACGCACTGTAAAATATGCTGCATAAAATAGAATCGGATGGTGCACTTTGAAATAAGCAATTCTTACCGCCATTAAAACATATGCTGCGGCGTGTGCCTTTGGAAACATATATTTAATCTTTTTACATGATTCAATATACCAATCTGGTACATCGTGCTTATTCATCTCAACTATCCATTCATCTTGAAGTCCTTTCCCCTTCCGAACAGACTCCATAATTTTAAATGCTAGTGAGGCATCAAGACCTTTGTGCATCAAATAAACCATAATATCATCACGACAACCGATAACTTCGGGTAATGTGCATGTACCATTGTTAATTAATTCTTGCGCGTTTCCAAGCCAAACATCCGTACCATGCGACAACCCAGAAATAATGACAAGTTCTGCAAACGTCGTTGGTTTTGTATCTTCTAACATTTGTCGTACAAATTTTGTACCAAACTCAGGTACACCTAACGTGCCCGTGCTACAGTTTATTTGATCAGCCGTAACTCCAAGTGATGATGTACTAGAAAATATTTTCATGACATCTGGATCGTCAATCGGTATTGTCTTTGGATCTATTCCACTTAAGTCTTGTAACATACGAATGACTGTCGGATCATCATGACCAAGTATATCAAGTTTCAATAAATTATCATGAATGGAATGGAAGTCAAAATGAGTTGTTTTCCATTCACTATTCCGGTCATCCGCTGGAAACTGAATTGGTGTAAAGTCAAAAATTTCTTTGTCATCTGGGACAACAATGATTCCCCCAGGGTGTTGCCCAGTTGTCCGTTTTACACCGGTACATCCTTGCACGAGTCGTTCAACTTCCGCCCCCTTAAACTGTAATTGTTTATCAGAAGCATAACCTTTTACATAACCATAAGCTGTTTTTTCTGCAATCGTACCAATGGTACCGGCACGATATACTTTTTCTTCTCCAAAAAGTACTTTTGTGTAGTTATGCGCTACGGGTTGGTATTCGCCTGAAAAGTTTAAATCGATATCTGGAACTTTATCACCTTTAAAACCTAAAAATGTTTCAAATGGTATGTCTTGTCCATCTTTTGTCAACATAATGTGGCAATTTGGACATTCCTTATCAGGCAAGTCAAATCCACTCCCGACTGAACCATCCGTAATAAATTCATGATAGTGGCAACTTTTACAAACATAATGTGGTGGTAAAGGATTTACTTCCGTTATTTCCGTCATCGTTGCAACTAAGGATGAGCCAACCGAGCCCCGAGAACCTACTAAATATCCATCATCTAATGACTTTTTAACTAATTTATGTGAAATTAGATAAATTACTGCAAAACCATGACCTATAATACTCGTTAGTTCTTTCTCTAAACGATCTGTTACAATTTTAGGGATTTGTTCACCATATATCTTGGCTGCATGATTATAGCAAAGATCCCGGATTTCTTGATCCGCACCCTCGATTGTAGGTGTAAACAAGCCATCTTTAATTGGAGAAATCACTTCAATCTCTTCAGCAAGTGCCTGTGTATTTGCCACAACAATTTCTTTTGCTGTATCTTCTCCCAAAAACTGAAATATCTTAAGCATTTCATCCGTTGTTCGAAACGGCGTATCTGGTAGTTGTTGCCTATTTAATGGATTACCAGCTTGTGAGGCAATCAATATTTGTCGGTAAAGTTTCTCGTGTTCTTCTACATAATGAACGTTACCTGTTGCTACTACTTTTTTATTTATCCGTTTACCCATCTCCACTATTTTTCTAATAATATCTAAGATTTGTGCTTCATTTTGAACAAGTTCTCTTTGTACGAGATGAACAAAATTAGTGGGTGGTTGGACTTCAATATAGTCATAAAAAGCTGCTACTTTTTCGGCTTCATCAGCCGACTTCTGCATCATTGTTTCAAACACTTCGCCTTTATCACATGCAGTTCCAACTAGAATACCTTCACGATGTTTCTGTAATAAGGAGCGAGGTATACGAGGAACACGATAAAAATAATGAATATGTGCATAAGATACTAATTTGTAAATATTTTTTAGCCCTTCCTCATTTTTGGCTAGCAAAGTACAATGAAAAGGTCTTGAACGTTGGTATGCATTCCCTTCACCCATATGGTCATTTAATTTATTGTGGTTTGTGATGTCCTTTTTAAGTAAACTTTGTACAAAATTCCAAAGTAAATAACCAGTTGCTTCTGCATCATATATTGCTCGGTGGTGTTGGGTTAATTCAATATCTAATAATTTACAAAGTGTATTTAATCGATGATTTCTTAATTCCGGATATAAAAACCTTCCAAGTTCTAACGTATCAATAACTGGTTGGCTAACTTTCGGTAAATCAATGCGACTATATCCTTGATTTAAAAACCCAATATCAAAACTAGCATTATGTGCGACAAGAATACTATCTTCTGCCCACTCATGAAACTTTTGTAATACTTCCGCCACTTCTGGTGCACTTTGTACCATATCATCTGTGATTCCGGTTAAATTAATCGTTGTTTCAGATAATGGGTGATGTGGATTAGCAAATGACTCGAAACGATCCACAATTTCACCTTGATAGATTTTTACACCGGCAAGCTCAATTATTGTATCGTAAACTGCAGATAGTCCCGTTGTCTCTACGTCAAAAACCACATAAGTAGCTTCATTTAAATCGATATCTTGTTCGTTATAAGCAATTGGTACCCCATCATCAACTAAATTTGCCTCTACGCCATATAAAACTTTAACACCATGTTTTTGGCCTGCATGATGTGCTTCAGGGAAACCTTGTACCCCTGCATGATCCGTTATCGCAATTGCTTGATGTCCCCATTTAGCAGCCTGTTCAACAAGTCTTCCGGGAGAAACAACTGCATCTAATTGGCTCATTGTCGTATGTGCATGTAATTCTACTCGTTTATCCCCTTCTGGAGCCGTATCACTTCTTAACGAAATGTTTACTTCATTAATATCATTTGCCATCATCGATAATTCATTGGAATACATATCCGTTTGAATAGAGCCTCTAGCCTTTACCCACATTCCTGTTTTTAGTTGTTCAAACTTTTCCGCATCTTCATCATTTCTCGAGAACACTTTAATAGCAAGAGAATCTGTATAATCTGTTGCTTTAATAATTAATAAGCTTCTACCAGAACGGAGTTTTCGAATATCGATGGCAAATATATATCCTTGTACGGTAATTCTTCGTTCTTCCTCTAAAATATTTTCCATATTCACGATATCATCTTGAATTTGATATCCAACCATAAATGGCAAATGCTGTTCATTCTTCTGTTTCGCAGTGTCTCGCTTTTCCATTTCTTGCATTGTCTTTATTACTAGTTGTTTATCCTCTAATGCTTTTTGTTCCCGGAATTTTTCCAGTTCTAAAGCTTCTGTTTTCACAGTAACATCGATTGTAAATGGTGGTAAACCAATCTTTTTACAAAAGACCTGAAAGCGATTCTCCAACCGCTTCCTTAATGCATTTGCTTCTGCATCATTTCTAGCGGTAAGTTGTAATTTTTGATTGGTTATTTCTGGTATCTGATTTAGTATTAAATCACGATATGCTGGAGATAATTCATTTTCATGTAAGAATAATTGCCAATATTCTTGAATAAGTTTCTCATTACTACTATTTGTGCTTGGATATAAGGATACATCTACTTTTGCAATATGTGTAAAAGATTTTTGTAATTGTTGAAGGAGAAATTGATAAACTGGAGCTGGCAATACTTCTTTTATTTGAATATGAAAATGCCATTTTTTCTCTTGTTTGAATATGTCAAGTTTGTTTAACTCACTACCTTCGAAATATAGTTTATAATCATTTGGTAGTTGAATCTGTTCCAACAAGATTATCATTTTTTGCTGCTTAGATAGATCCATTACATGTTCCCCCTGATAATTCCTCAATCATTTTAAAGATGGAAACCCCTGTCAACTATTAGACAAGGGTTCATACTAATATTATAAAAATAATCGTTGAATGTCGTTCCATGTTACAATAATCATAAGTAACATCAACAAGGCAAATCCGACAAAATGTACAATACCTTCTTTTTGTGGATCAATTGGCTTACCTCTGAGCCCCTCTAAACCTACAAACAACAGACGTCCGCCATCAAGTGCAGGTAATGGAAGTAAATTCACAATACCCAAGTTAATACTTAACATAGCAGTCCACAACAGAAAGCTATTAAATCCAGTTTGTACTACTTGATCAGTAATATCATATATTCCCACTGGACCCGCTAATTGATCAATTGAAAATTGCCCTGTGACAAGCATGGCTAAATTCGTTAGTATTAATTTAGTAGTTGTATACGTTTGTTCAAAACCATATGTAACGGTTTTAAATAGAGACTTTTCAAATCCTAAACTTATACCTATTTGTCCTACTTCCTCACCTTGACGTTCTATTTTCTTAGGTGTTACGGCCAATTCCTCTGTATTTCCATCGCGGTTTACAACCATTGTTAACTCTTCATTAGGATATTGTTGTACAATTTGACTAAATTCTTCCCAAGTTGAGATTGCCGTTCCATCAATTTGAATGATGGTGTCTCCAGCCTCAAAACCGGCCTGCTCTGCTGGACTATTCGGTTGCACTTGACCAACAAGGGCTTGTTCAGATGGAACCCCTTGAATAATGCCAAGAATAAAGAATAGCACGATGGCTAGTACAAAATTCATCATGGGGCCAGCAAACAACTGCATTGCACGTTGTCCGACCGTTTTTGAAGCAAATTGACGATCATACGGTGCAATTTGAGTTTTGTTTTCATCCATAATGAAAAAAGCTTTACGATCAACTTGAAAGGTTAGCTTCTCTTCATGTTCTCCGATTTCAAACCCTGTCACAACCAAGTCATGATCTAAGTCTACGTGATCTACTTCAATAACCATCGCATCTGGATGTTTTGATTTGTTATTCACGATAAGACTAGATACTTTACCTTCTTCATTAAACTCTAGACCAATATGTTGACCAGGTTTTAATTCAATAATCTCTGGATCTTCTCCGGCGACACGTACATATCCACCTATTGGTAGTAATCGTATCGTATATAACGTTTCATTTTTAACAAAGGAAAAGATTTTAGGACCAAATCCAATAGCAAATTCACGAACAAGCATCCCTGCTCTTTTAGCAAATATGAGATGCCCGAACTCATGAATTGATACGAGCAAACCAAACATGAAGATAAAAGCAATAACAGTCTTCAAATTTAAGCACCTTCCTCACTTCAAATTAACGTTTTGCTTTTCTGTTACACTCAAACAATGAAATAAAATAAATCAATCAAAACTTATAAAAATAAAGATTGAAATAAATGTAAGATAGGAAAGACAAACAATAAACTATCAAAACGATCTAATATCCCACCATGTCCGGGTAACAAGGTACCTGAATCTTTCACATTAAAATGTCGTTTATATGCTGATTCAACTAAATCACCTATTTGACCAAATATAGATATTAACACTGTAATACATAATACCATAATTATTGAATAGGGGAAGGGATAAACGATATGGAAAATAACACCGACTACTGTTGCAATCAGGATACCGCCAAACGCACCTTCAATTGTTTTGTTTGGGCTAATCTCTGGCCACAGTTTATTTTTCCCAAAAGCCCGTCCGACAAAATAGGCACCAGTATCAGTAGCCCATACAACAAATAATACGTAAAAAATTTGTGAAAGACCATCAAGTCGTGTTTCGATAAAGTAAAAAAAGCCCATTGTTACATAAATTGTGGATAAAACGACAAATCCAACATCTTGAAATGTAAATTTATTTTTCTTTAATACCGAATACGACAACATTAGAATAACGAATAACACAATAATGTCGGTACTTTCAATTGGTAACTTGATTGACTTAGGTAATAATAACACCCATAATGCAATCATAGCTACTATAGTAGGAAAAGAAATGACTGTTATTTTTTTCATACGTAGCAATTCAAATAAACCAATTGATGCAAGTATATAAATAAAACTAACAAATGGCCAATTTCCGTAGATGACAAACGGCAGAAATACAAGTAATGCTATCGTTGCAGTTATAATTCGTTGCTTCATCTTAGGTTCATCACCTTATTTAATACCTCCATAACGTCTCACTCTATTTTGATAATCTAACAACGCTTGAATAAAAACTTCTTTATTAAAATCAGGCCATAATACATCTGTAAACCAAAACTCAGAATAAGCGCATTGCCATAACAGGAAATTACTTAATCGTTTTTCACCGCTTGTGCGAATCAATAAGTCTGGATCAACTAATCCCTTTGTGTATAAATAGTCTTCTAAAATATTATCGTTAATATGATCAACATCTATTTTATTCTCGTTGACATCATGTACAATTTGCTTGAGCGCCTCTACAATTTCATGTCTAGAACCATAGTTTATAGCAAAATTTAATAATAATCCATCATTATCTTTCGTTCTTTCTTTAGCGTCTAGTACCGCTTCTTTCGTATGTTGTGGTAATGCATCAAAATCACCTATCGTTTCAACGCGGACATTTTTTTCGATTAGTTCAGGTAAATAGGTTTGCAGATATTCTTTAGGTAATCGCATCAAGTAATCTACTTCTAATTTTGGTCGTTTCCAATTTTCAGTAGAAAATGCGAATAATGTTAATATCTTAATTCCGTGGTCAGTAGCTGCTCTTACCGTATTTTGAACAGCGTCCATCCCCTCTTTATGACCATCTATTCGAGGTAACCCACGTTTTTTTGCCCAGCGACCATTACCATCCATAATGATAGCTACATGATTTGGCACATTTTTTAGTTTATATTGTTGTTTAGTTTCAGTAGATGATTTTCTTTTAAAAAAAGGAAGTCTTATTGACATAATTTGTCCTCCATCGATGTTTGTACTAAAGACATACAACTATCATAGTAAAGAATATGTAACGACATAGCAAGGATTATTTTAATGAACATTAATTATATCATCAAACATCTATTTTTTATAAAAAGAACGTCATAATATACGTCTTTTTGTTTTTAGCGAAATAAATAAAAGCTTCATTCAGTGATTATCTTACAAATACAGTACACGTCATTCCTAGCTAGTTGATCATTGCAACAAAGCAAGAAGTCATGTCTCTCATTATTTTTCCACTAAAAGAAGTGCAGAAAAGAAAAACCCTCTTATATAAGAGGGCTGTATCATGATATTCAACTTCGCGCTAAAAAATGCCTTCATTTTATAATTAGATTCGTTTTTCTATACTTCCATTATATCGTTTTCTTTAATTTTCATTAATTTGTCAATCTCAGCAATATATTTGTCAGTTTCTTTTTGTACATCATCTTGTGATACACGTAGTTCATCTTCAGTTAATTCACCATTTTTTTCTGCCTTTTTTAAATCATCATTCGAATCACGGCGAATATTTCTAACCTGTATTTTTGATTCTTCAGCAAACTTTCCTACAACTTTAACAAGATCTTTACGACGCTCTTCTGTTAGTGCTGGAATATTAATTCTGATTACATTACCGTCGTTTGAAGGAGATAAGCCAAGATCTGCTTTTTGAATAGCCTTTTCAATATCACCGACTACAGATTTGTCATAAGGAGTAATAAGCAACATTCTTGCTTCAGGAGCTGAAACAGTTGCCAATTGGTTTAATGGTGTTGATGCGCCATAATAATCAACATATACATTATCCAATAGGCTAGGATTTGCACGTCCTGTTCTAACCGTAGCTAGGTTTCTTGAAAATGCTTGAATTGCTTGTTCCATTTTGTCTCGCATTTCTTTCATTACATCTGCAACCATACTTTATTTCCCCCTTATTGTTGTACCGATTGTTTCTCCTTGTACAACTTTTTTAATATTTCCTTCTTCCATTATTGAAAATACGATAAGTGGTATATCATTATCCATACATAGTGAAGATGCAGTTGCATCCATTACACCCAAGCCTTCATTTAACATGTCCATAAACGATAGTTCATCGTATTTTGTGGCATCCTTATTTAGCTTAGGATCATCAGTATAAACGCCATCAACATTATTTTTAGCCATTAAAATAACTTCTGCTTCTATTTCAGCGGCACGTAATGCAGCAGTTGTGTCCGTAGAAAAATACGGATTTCCTGTCCCAGCAGCAAAAATAACGACTCGTTTCTTTTCTAAATGACGAATGGCTCTTCTTCTAATATAAGGTTCAGCCACCTGGCGCATTTCAATAGAAGTCTGAACTCTTGACGGAATCCCAATGTTTTCAAGGCTATCTTGTAATGCTAAGGAATTCATAATCGTTGCCAACATGCCCATGTAGTCGGCTGTCGCACGATCCATCCCCATTTCACTGCCTGTCTTTCCACGCCAAATATTACCTCCACCAACAACGACAGCAACTTCTACGTCTAATTCAACAACTTCTTTCACTTGTCTAGCGACTGATTGAATAATTGTTGGGTCAATCCCGTAACCTTGTTTTCCACTAAGAGCTTCACCGCTTAATTTAAGTACAATTCGCTGATAACGAGCTAATGTCATAGTAACCTCCAAAAATAACTCAAATTTTTTTCTAAACATTCGACATTTGAAAGAATAGGGAACAAATTTGTTCCCTATTCACATTATTTTTTAATTTGGCTCATTACCTCTTCAGCAAAGTTTTCTTCACGTTTTTCCATTCCTTCGCCTACTTCATAACGTGCAAAAGCTTTTACAGTTGCGTTATGATTTGCAACAAACTTTTTCACCTTTGTATCTGGATCTTTAACAAAACTCTGATCTAATAGGCAAATTTCTTCGAAGAACTTCCCTAAACGTCCTTCTACCATTTTTTCAACAATATGCTCAGGCTTACCTTCGTTTAAGGCTTGTGTTTTAAGTACTTCACGCTCACGGTCCACTTCTGAGGCTGCAACATCATCACGAGATACATAACGAGGGTTTACAGCTGCTACATGCATTGCAACGTCTTTTGCAACACTTTCATCAGATGTACCTTCAAGTAATGTTAGAGCACCGATACTGCCACCCATATGTAAATATGAACCAAATACATCTTGATCCGTTTTAGTCATGATTGTAAAGCGGCGTAGCGATAATTTTTCACCAATTTTAGCGACTGCTGAATTGATTACTACTTCTAAAGTCTCGCCATTGTCTGTTTTTTGTTGCAATGCTTCTTCAACATTTTCAGGTGTGTGTTTAACAAGATGTTTACCAATTTGATCAAGTAATTGCTTAAATTGGTCATTTTTAGTTACAAAGTCCGTCTCACAATTCACTTCAAAAAGAACTGCTGTATTATTCTCGATTTCTACATATGCTGAACCTTCAGCGGCAATACGTCCAGCTTTTTTAGCAGCACTTGCAATTCCTTTTTCACGTAAATAATCTATTGCTTTTTCAATATTACCATCAGTTTCTTGTAGTGCTTTTTTACAATCCATCATACCTGCACCAGTTTTTTCACGTAGTTCTTTTACCATTTTTGCAGTAATTGCCATTTTTGTTTCCTCCTTGATTTGTTTTATGTATCCTGTCATTTCTTTAAAAAAGGTGATAAAAGGTATATCCCCTTATCACCTAATCTATACCACATTACGCTTGGTTTGTTTCTGCTTTTTCAACTACTTCTTCTTTCGTATCCGTTACTTCTTTTACGTTTTCTGCAACAACTTCTTGCTCTTCTCCTTGATTTACTTCAAGGATTGCATCTGCCATTTTTGCTGTAAGCAATTTAACAGCACGAATTGCATCATCGTTTGCTGGGATTACGAAATCAACATCATCCGGATCACAGTTTGTATCCACGATACCGATAATTGGAATATTTAATTTGCGTGCTTCCGCAATAGCAATTCTTTCTTTTCTAGTATCCACTACAAACAATGCATCTGGAAGTTTTTTCATATCTTTAATTCCACCAAGGAATTTAATTAAACGATCTTTCTCTTTTAATAAATCAACTACTTCTTTTTTAGGTAGAACATCAAATGTTCCATCTTCTTCCATACGTTCAATATCTTTCAAACGGTTAATACGTTTACGAATTGTTTGGAAGTTTGTTAAAGTACCACCTAACCAACGTTGGTTAACAAAGTACATACCTGAACGGATTGCTTCTTCGCGCACTGAATCTTGTGCTTGTTTTTTTGTACCAACAAATAGTACTGTACCACCTTCAGCTGCAATGTTTTTCACAACATTGTACGCTTCTTCTACCTTTTTGACCGTTTTTTGTAGGTCAATGATATAAATACCGTTACGTTCCGTGAAAATGTATTTTTTCATTTTCGGATTCCAACGGCGTGTCTGGTGACCAAAATGTACACCAGCTTCTAGTAATTGTTTCATTGAAATTACTGACATATTACTTCCTCCTCTGGTTTTATCCTCCGCATATATCATTTTTGTAAAAAGACCTTCAACTTATAATGAGGCACCCATTTTACAAATTAACATGCGTGTGTTTTATTTACAAAGACACTTCATGTATCTATGTATTACACCAAAAATTAATATAACATAACAAGCATTGTCAATCAAGTTTTTTTTACATTTTTTTATTAAATTTTACAATAAGGTCCGCCTCTGTTTTGCCACAACCTAATTTACTTGCAATCTCTTCAATTGTTTTACCTTGATTATATAGCTGTAATACTTTAGCTTGTAAAGAGGTTTCTATTTCATCTACATTTTCTTCTATAGGTAACTCATCTTGGAAAGTTATTTCCTCTGTAGGACGCACTGATGTCTTAGATTGGGTAAAAGAAGGATGTTTGCGCACATTCTCTTTATACTGAATATTTTGTTGCAATTTTTGATTCTCTTCTTTAATTTCAGCAAGATACTGATCAAACAATTGTATTATTTCTTCTTTTGACGGTGTCTTTTCTACTATTGAACCGCGCTTTACTAACACATAAATGGCGAATAAAGAAATAGCATGTAATATAAAACTAATGGTAAGCAAAAATCCTGTCATGGCAATCCCTTCTATCTACTTACATCTATTTTTTTACCAAGATAAGGATGTTGTAATCCTTGCTTCTCTTCATGATTTTCCCTATCTTGTTTTTGATTTTCTTCATCATTAAAATTTTTATCCTCATGCTGTGGGTCTTCACGTCTAATTTTTGCATCGCGAATTTTTTCGAATTCGTTAACTTGTGTGCGCTTTATCTCTGTCTCTTTTAGTTGGTTTTGCGCTATTGTATCTTGGAATTGTTGTTGCTGCTTTGTCATATGCTCTTGTATTTTTCCGGCATCCTGTGTTCTTGGGAGTGCAACTTGCATTTCAATTGATTTCCAGCTCAATTGATCACTTCCTCCATTTTAGTATCGTTAAGAAGACAATGACTGGACGATGATTTCATTATTTCTTAACGACACTTTCACTTGCTTATGATCTTGCAAAATAAGACGTTTATATTTTCCGAATGTAACCATTGTATTTGGATACAATGCATGATTGACAAGCAGTTTCGCTAAATCTAAATGATTATTTTCATTATTTAACTGCCGGAGTTCTTCTTCTACACCTGCTAATTGTTCCCTCGCTTTTTCCCAAGAATGCCTTTGCCTTAACATGGTAATACGAATCTTTGGATCTTGCATCTTTTCAATATTTGTTGCAAGTTTTTCTTTTATAAGCGCTAATTTACGCAATGTATCTTCTAATTTTTCCTTCTCAGAACGCAATTTCTTTTCTTGTTGTAACTTATCTTTTTCAATTCCAAAATACAATTCCGTTTTTGTATTCATCCGATTTCCAATATCTTTTGCTTCAATTGCTCTACCTGCTGATGTTGCACCACCAATGATATTCCCTTTTTGACAAAAAACTTGTTTCTTTGCAAAACATTCACTATGTAAAATAGAGTTCTCTACATATAAATTATTTCCAGCATGAGCAATACCTTGATTAATATAACCAACATATATATTTTCTTTTGCATGCAGATTTCCTTTTTTCATCCCGGATAAACCTTCCGAAATTGTAATGGAGCCACCACTAATAATAGTGGCCGCTTCGACCATACCGAAAATTTTAATATCTCCACCTGCTTTTATCGTATAACCGGATGGAACATCACCGTGGATTGTTATCGATCCTACAAAATCAACATTTCCTACTTTCATGGAAATTGTTTCGTGAATTTCATAAAGACTATGAATATGAATATAATGTTCTGTCAGGCTTATTTCACCATCAGCATCGGCATAAAATGTCCGCTCACTTTTACTATATACGACATTTTTACCTGGTTTCTTACTTACTGGCGTACCTTTTTTCTGTGATACGGTATCGCCAAATATATTTTCTCCAGGCTTTCCGTTTGTTGGTGGTGTAATTGTTGCAAGCTTTTGGCCTTTTTTTACAGATGGAATTTGCATCACTTCACGAAAATTCCAATTCTCACCTTTTTTCATATCCTTATCTATTTGGTAAGTGTAAGTTATGACACCATCTTGTCCATGCTCAGGATATGTTCCTTCAGCAATGAGCAATGGAAATTCTATGCCTTTGTCATGATGAATCAATTTCTCGATATTCGCGTTATCAATACCATGTACAATCTTATTTTCTGCTAATAACGCTTGGATCTCATGAATTGTAGATTGATCCATCTCTGGTTTATAACCTTCTATACAATGAAGTTCAGCTCGCATACGGTCTTGACTGCACACAATAAAAAAACATTGTTCTTTTGTCTCCAACTTCTGCACCCCTTTTGAAAACTCCCACTTTTAACCAACCGTTTTTTGTAGTACGTTTTTCAATTTATAGATTGCTTTCTTATGAATCTGGGAAATTCTTGAAGTTGTTAAACCTAATATTTGGCCTATTTCTGTTAGTGTTAATTCTTCGTGGTAAAAAAGACTAATAATCAATTGTTCATTCTTCGTTAGTGATTTAATCTCTTCCACTAATTCTTTCTTTAATTCCATTTGAATAAGATTTTCATCTGGTTGTAGTGTATGTTCGTCTGGTATTGAATATAAAATTCCTTCTTTTTGATTTGTTTCTTGATCCGAATTTTTATCGTGAATAGATAAAACATTAGCAAACAATGAATTTTTCACTGCATTTTCTACTTCCTCTTGACTCATGTTTACATGTTCCGCAATTTCTAAGGCTGTTGGTTCACGCATATATTTTTGTGTTAATTCTTGTGTTGCTTTATCAATCTTCTTCATTTTATCGCGGATAGAACGGGGTAACCAATCCTCTTTTCGTAATCCATCTATGATGGCTCCCCTAACTCGAAAAGACGCGTAAGTATCAAATTTTAAGTCGCGTGATTGATCAAATTTATTTAATGCATCATATAACCCAAGCAATCCATAACTTTTCAAATCATCCCTACCTACACTTGCAGGTAAATGGGTTGCTATTCTCTCAACATGAAAATCCACTAAATACATATAAAATTGCATTAGTTCATTCGCAACTTCGCTATTTTTACATGACAACCATTGTTTCCACAGCTCTTTTTCCAGAGGAGATTGATTTTGTGTCAACCTGGTACTCCTCCCTCATATTTTTATTTGATTCTGTACATTTATATAAACGTTTCACCTTTATTTACAGTCCTGATTTTCAACATATTTGTATCTGGATTAAATTCAATGGTTCTTCCATTATTACCGCCAACATCTGCAGCCATAATTGGAATTTTATGTTCATGAAGTTTTTTTTCTACTGCTTCAACATTTCTTGGTCCGATACGCATCATGTCATTTGCAGTAGTTAGTTTAAACATTTGTGCTCCACCAGCTATTTTTGCCTGTAACGCAAATTTTCTTGCTCCATTTTCTACTAATTTATGAATTAGTATTTCTATTGCAGTGTCAGCGTATTTGTATGCATTGCTATTGTCTTGTTTTGTCATTTTAGATTCCGGTAACATAATATGTGCTAGTCCAGCTATTTTCTTTTGTGCGTCGAAAATAACAACTCCAACACAGGATCCTAAACCAGAAGTACGAATAACACAAGGAGCTGTCACGATATTTAAATCAGAAATGCCCACTTTGACAACCGTATCGATTTTATTCATACCCAGTAATCCCTAATGAATGAAACATTTTTGGAAATGATTCCGGATCTGGAAGTAATAGAAACTGACCTGTCACCTCAGTTCCATCCTCTTCACCATTTATTTGCGTATCTACAATCAAAGCATAATCCGAGACATTTGCAAGTGTTAATAATCCTTCAACCAAAATAGCACTCGCCATATCCATACCAAAATATGGTACAGATGGTTGCATATTTATGCCTGTAAAATCAGAAAGTGCAGATAGGTAAGATCCAGTCAAAATGTTACCTATCTCCTGCAATACTGATATTGCCATCGTATTTACTTGATCATACTCATCGAATAACGCTACTGCATGATTTGTAATTTGGTCTACAAGTACGCTAGCTTCAAGCTGATTTAGTATAAAAAACACTGTTCCTGGTGCCTCACCTTGAATCCGAAAAATAATTGCTGCAATCATTTTTTCTGGACCACCAACTAAATCCATTACTTCTTCAAATTGGATAACTTTTATAGCAGGAACTTTCATATCTACTTTCTTATTCATTAATTTCGCCATAGAGGTTGCAGCATTACCGGCTCCTACATTTCCAATTTCTCGCAATACATCCATCTGTAAATCGGTTAAATTTTGCAGATCCATCATATTTAACCTTCCACTTTTTTCAGTTCATCAATTTCATCCAATGACAAAACTTTTTGTAAGTTTAATAATATGAAAAGCCTTTTTTCAAATTTGGCTACGCCTTCGATATAATCAACATCGATTGTTCCAATTACTTCAGGTGCTGGTTCAATCATACTTTCCGGAATATCGATAACATCATTTGCCGCATCCACAATTAAGCCAACTTCTAAATCGTTTACGTGGACAATAATAATTCTTGTAGAGTTATTATACTCTTTTTCTGGAAGATTAAATCTCGTTCTTAAATCAATAATCGGTGTCACTACTCCACGCATATTGATTACGCCTTTTACAAAGGCATCAGTTTGTGGAACCCTCGTAATTGGTTCCATTCGCTCAATATTACTAACTTGTTGTACTGGTATGGCATATTCTTCATCGGCTAATTGAAACACAATTACTTTTCGATCGTTCATTTTTTCTTGTTCCATCCTATTTTCCTCCTTTAAGTCCATTTTTATTTAATAAGTGCATTACTATCGATAATTAATGCGACTTGTCCATCTCCTAAGATTGTTGCTCCAGAAATAGCAAATACATTTGACAAATAATTTCCTAGAGATTTTAAAACGACTTCCTGTTGCCCTATAAATGAATCAACAACTAACCCAGCTAATTTATCGCCTTTCCTCACGATGACAACTGAGCAATATTCGTCTTCCTGTGCATCATTCGTTTCTACTTGAAATACTTCTTTTAAGTCAACTAGCGGTACAACAGTACCTCTAAAGTCCATTACCTTTTTATGATGAGCGGATAATATATCGCTTTTATGAATAATAGCCGTTTCAATAATAGACGAGAGTGGGATTGCATATTTTTCTTTCTTTAAATCAACCAATAAAACAGAGATAATCGATAATGTTAACGGTAGCTGAATAGAAAATACAGAACCGTTTCCTTCAGTCGAATCAATAGAAATACGTCCACCTAATGATTCAATTTTATTTCGAACAACATCTAATCCGACGCCACGTCCAGACAGATCAGAAACTTGATCTGCAGTTGAGAATCCACTTTCCATTATTAATTCAAATATTTGTTGGTCCGTTAAACTAGATGCTTCTTGTTCGTTAATAATGCCGTTTTGGATGGCTTTTTTAGTAACTTTTTGTTTATTTATGCCAGCACCATCGTCGACGATTTCAATAAAAACATGATTGCCACTATGATAGGCTTTCAATTGGATAGTCCCCTGTTCAGGCTTACCTTGACGTACCCGTTCTTCTGGCATTTCAATGCCGTGGTCAAGTGCATTGCGCAATAAATGCACAAGCGGATCTCCTATTTCATCAATAACAGTACGATCTAATTCTGTTTCCGCACCAATAATTTCTAGTTTAATATTTTTATTTAAATCTCTCGTTAACTGTCTTACCATACGTGGAAATCTACTGAATACTTGATCGACAGGTACCATACGCATCGTAAGAATAATATTTTGCAAATCACCGGATACACGGGTCATTCTTTCCACAGTTTCTTGTAAATCCTTATGATGCAAATCATTCGAAATTTGCTCCAAACGTCCACGATCAATAACTAATTCTTCAAATAAGTTCATTAATACATCAAGACGTTCAATATTTACCCGAATAGTTTTACTAGAAGCTTTATGTACTTTCGGTTTTACATCTACTTGGTTCTCTTGAGTATTGGATACTTCCGTTTGTACTGGTTCATTGCTAATTTCCGTATGCTCTTGATGATCCTGATCATGTAGAAGTGAAAATGCGACTACGTCTACATTGGCAATCTCGGATACTTTATTTATCTTTTCTTCCATCACTTTTGCAGATGCTTTAGATACATGTAGAACAGTAAAAGTATTGGAGAACTTTTCTTCTTCCAACTCTTGAACAGAAGGATAAGATTTAATTACTTCTCCATGTTTTTCTAATATATCAAACACCATAAATACACGCGCTGCTTTTAATAAACAGTCTTCTTGTAGCGTTACCGTAATTTTGAAATTATTAAATCCACGTTCACTTGATTCACTTAAAATAGACCGTTCAAATTCATCTAAGTCATTTATCATCGCTTCTTCATTTTCATCTAAAGATACAGGTTTTATTTCTTGTTCCGCAGGCACATGTACTTCTCCTTTTTCAATACCCTCAAGATGTGCAGCGACTGATTGTATATCACGTTTTCCACTTCCACCTGCCGATATATCCTCTACCATCGCTGTAAGATGATCCACAGCTTCAAATAATACGTCAATCATATGTGCTTCGACTTGTAGACGATCATACCGAATTTCATCAAAAACATTTTCAAGTTTATGCGTTAAGTTTGCTAAATCTTGGTATCCCATCGTTGCTGACATGCCTTTTAATGTATGTGCTGCGCGAAAGATTTCTTCGATAATAGACTTTTCTTTTGGATTTTTCTCAAGTTCTAACAATTGTTTCGATAAGATGTCTAAGTGTTCTGTGCTTTCATCAATGAATATATCTAAGTATTGCGTTGTATCCATTTTTATTTCCCCCCTAAATTTTCTATCATATTTGTTAAAGCAGGTGCGATATCTTCTAAGTCATATATATAATCAACCATATTCGTCTGCTTTGCTGCTTTTGGCATGCCGTAAACAATAGACGTTCGTTCTGATTCGGCGACCGTTATCGTATTATTATCTAATTGTTTCATCATCTTCATTCCATGAGCACCGTCATTTCCCATACCAGTTAGTATCACAGCAACTTTATTTCTATTTTCCATTTTTTTAACAGAATGGAATAGTATATCAACAGATGGACGATGACCATTACAAGGAGGTTCTTTCGTTAAATCTATTACATATTGTGAATCGCGTTTTACAACCGTCATGTGAAAATCTCCTGGAGCGATATAGGCTGTTTTAGGTAGAATCAGTTCTCCTTGTTCCGCTTCTTTCACCGTAATTTTTGAAGTACTATTCAGTCGTTCTGCTAAAGATTTTGTGAATTTTGGTGGCATATGCTGCACAATTAAGATTGGCGGTATAAACGTATCTGGTAGGTTGCTTAGCACTGTCTGTAAAGCTCGTGGTCCACCAGTTGATGTTCCAATGGCCACGATTGTATGATGATACCTTGCTGGTAACTGGATATTGAATTCTTTAGCATGTTTCACTTGGCTATATACTGGAATATTAATTTGGGAAGCTGCTTTAACCTTCGCAATGATTTCTGCTTTTATCGTATTAATATCCAAAGAAATTTGCCCAGATGGTTTTCTTATAAAATCAACAGCCCCGCGATCCATTGCTTGAATTGTTTTATCTGTTGTACCTTCATTTGATGTACTCGCCAACATGACAACCGGTAATGGATGACGGGACATAATCTCCGTTAATGTCATAATGCCATCCATCTTAGGCATTTCAACATCTAGGGTGACGACATTTGGTGAAAACTTCTCGATTTTTTTCAATCCTTCTAGTCCATTTCGAGCAGTTGCAACGACTTCTATCTGTTCGTCACTTTGTAAAATATCAAAAATCATTTTTCGCATAAATGCTGAGTCATCGATGACGACTACCTTTATATCTCGCATCTCGTCTACCTCTTCCTTAAAAAATGTCTTAGCTTATGAATAAATGAACGAGGTGTACCTGTTTCTACTATCCGACTTGATGATTGGGTTATAAAGTTGAAAGCTGTTTTTTGCATTGCACGCGATATATCAGCTTTATTATCAAGCAACACATAAGGTGTCTGCCGAATAACTGCTTGTGAGACGAGTCGATCGTATGGCAAAATGCCTAACATCTGAATGTTGACATTTAAAAATCGCGATACAACTTGCTGGAGATTCTCAAAAACTTTCCGACCACTCTTAACTGTATCTACTTGATTCATCACAATATATATCGGCATTTTTTGCTCTTTGTTTATAATATGCTTCATCATACTGTAAGCATCTGTAATGGAAGTTGGTTCAGGTGTTGTTACAACAATACACTCGTCTGCTGCAAGTACAAACGGCATATTTGTTTCTGAAGCCCCCGCACCAATATCAAAAAATATATAATCATACTCGGTTACTGCCTGTTCAAATTGTTCAAAGAAAAAATCTAATCTATCTTGTTTGATTGAAAATATATTCGTTAGTCCCGATCCACCAGAAATATAAGCCAAATGATGTGGACCTATTTCGATTATTTCTTGGAAGGTATCGTAATGCTGGAATAAGTCAACGATTGTACGTTTAGCTTGTAAGCCCAATAAAACATCCACATTACCCATGCCAAAGTCCATATCGATAAGTAAAACCTTTTTACCTAACTTCAATAGTTCAATTGATAAATTAATTGAGATATTTGATTTCCCCACGCCACCTTTTCCACTAACAACAGAGATTGTTTTTGCACGATGATTATTTTCATCTTCAAGTAATTGTTTTCGAAGTTTTGCGGCTTGATCACTCATGGAAAAAATCCCCCATTATGAGTTCTGCAATCTGTTCCGCAGTTGGTTGTAACACATCATCCGGAACAGATTGGCCATTTGTCATGTAACCAATGCCTTTACCACTTTCTAGCATGAGTGTTAATAGACCGCCATATTGTCGCGTTTCATCTAGTTTTGTAAAAATAAACTCTTTAACAGGTATTGTTGCAAATTTATCTTTTATTGCGGATAAATCTGTTAGTTTTGCAGTAAGGGATAAAACTAAATATACTTCTGTATTGTGTTCCACCGACATATTCTTTTTTAACTCTTCAATATATCGCTCATCACGAAAGTTTCTACCTGCCGTATCGACTAAAATTAAATCATAAGCTGCAAATTCATCTAATGCTTGCACATAATCTTGAGCAGAATAGGCGACTTTAATTGGTACTTGTAATATTTCTGCATATGTTTTTAACTGTTCAATCGCCGCAATTCGATACGTATCCATTGTAATAAAAGCAATTTTTTTATTATCCTGTAACATGCTATTACCGGCAACCTTTGCTAAAGTTGTAGTTTTACCTACACCAGTTGGACCCACAAAATGAATGATTTTCTTGTCATCCTGTATACCTGAAAACGTGTGAGAGCGAAGACGTTTCACGATTTCTCGTTTTGTTTTCACAACTATATCTTGAATGGATATTTCTTGCATATTTTTACTGTCTTCTACAACACTTTGCATAATTTCAGCCGCATAGTCTTCTGATACCTCTTGCTTTAACAAATATTGATACACAATATTAAAATCTGGGGGGAATGCATCTTTGGAATTTAACGCTTGACTTTGAATAAGTCTTTTTAATTGTTTTAATTCTATTAATACGTCCCCCTGCTCAACATGTGCTTGTGGTTTTTCCCTTTCTTTCTGTAAAACGGGAGTTTTGTCATTACTTGACTTTTGGTTAACTTGCTGAAAAGGATCTGGGTCGTGTACAGCGACAACCTCAATTTTCCTCTTCTTAAACAAGCCAAGGAAACCACCTTGCAATATTTCTTTTGAGTTTAAAATGACTGCATCAGGGCCTAATTCTTTACGTATTTGATTCATCGCTTCAGGCATCGAATTTGCTACATATTTTTTTATTTTCATGCTACATTCACCACTCCTACACTTTGCACTTGTACACTTGCATCAAGCTCGTTGTATGAAAGTACGACAACTTGTGGTAAAAATCGTTCTAATAATTGTTTTAAATACATTCGAATTGCTGGAGAACAAATGACTATAGTCGTTTCCTCTTCCAAAGATAGTTTTTCAGCTTCCGCATGTATTGCTTCAATAATTGCTTGTTGGGATGATGGGTCTAATGATAAGTAATTCCCGTGTTCAGTTTGTTGAATACTTTCTGCAATCATCTTTTCAACTTTCCCAGATACAGTAATTACTTTCATATGCATATCATCACTTGCATATTGCCTTGTAATTTGCATTGCCAATGCTTGTCTTACATACTCCCCTAATAGATCAGGATCAGTTGTCATTTTTCCATAGTCTGCCAATGTTTCAAAAATAATCGGCAAGTTTTTGATTGATATATTTTCTTTTAGTAACTTTCCTAAAACCTTTTGAATATCCCCAATTGCCAGAGGTTCTGGTGTAACTTCGTCGACTAATATTGGGTAAGACTCTTTCAAATGATCGATAAGCTGTTTTGTTTCTTGTCTTCCTAATAATTCATGTGCATATCGTTTAATAATTTCGGTAATATGTGTCGAAACAACAGAAGGTGCATCAACGACAGTATATCCTAGTAATTCGGCCTCATCTTTTACATCTTCACCAATCCATTTAGCAGGTAACCCAAAAGCTGGTTCCTTTGTATCAATACCATCAATACTGTCTTCATCCATATCTGGTGTCATTGCTAAATAATGTTCAAGCAGTACTTCACCGACTGCTACTTCATTCCCTTTTATTTTTAACCGATACTCATTTGGTCCAAGCTGAATATTATCACGAATTCTTACAACTGGGATGACAATCCCCAGTTCAATTGCTAACTGCCTTCTAATCATGACGACTCGATCTAATAAATCTCCACCTTGGTCGGCGTCAACAAGCGGAATTAACGCATAGCCAAATTCAAACTCAATCGGATCCATATTAATTAAACTAACGACATTTTCAGGTGACTTCATGGCGCTAGATTCAGATATATCTTCATCTTCAACCTGTACTAATTCAGGTTCATTTTGTTGTTTTAATAATAGATATCCACTGATTGCCAAGAAGGCCGCAATGACTGTTGTTAAAAAGAAATTGATTGGAGTTAACCCAAGTAAAAATATTGTACCAGCAGCAATAAAAAGTAATTTTGGATATTGTAATAACTGACCCGTTACATCACTACCCAAATTACCATCCGTTGATACGCGCGTTACGACAATACCCGTTGCAGTAGATATAAGTAATGCAGGTATTTGGCTAACAAGTCCATCTCCAACTGTTAGACGCATAAATGTATCAATTGCTTCTTGGAAAGACATCCCCATTTGCACGATACCAATAATCAAACCAAATACAATATTGATTAATACGATAATGATACCTGCAATTGCATCCCCTTTAACAAATTTACTCGCACCATCCATTGAACCATGAAAGTCCGCTTCTCTCTCTACCTTTTCCCGTCTTTCTCTCGCTTCTTGTTCTGAAATTAATCCTGCATTTAAATCTGCATCGATACTCATTTGTTTCCCTGGCATAGCATCTAATGAAAAACGAGCTGCAACTTCAGAAACACGTTCAGAACCCTTCGTAATTACTAAAAATTGAATAATAATCAAAATAATAAATACAACAAATCCAACAAGTGGATTATTTCCGATAACAAAACTTCCAAACGTCTCAACTACTCCTCCAGCTTCACCATTTGATAAAATAGACCGTGTAGTAGATACGTTTAATGCTAATCGGAATAGCGTAAGTAATAAGAGTAATGATGGAAAAATGGAAAATTGTAATGGCTCTTGTGTGTTCATGGATACAAGAATAACGATTAATGCCAATGAAATGTTACACAAGATAAGTACACTTAAAAGTGCCCCTGGTAAAGGGATAACGAGCATGACAATTATTAAAATTACACCTATTAATACTGATAAATCCTTTGCATTCATTCCTGTCTCTCCTTATTTCCCAAGCCTTTTTTCCATTCGATACACATATGCTAAAACTTCAGCAACTTCTTGATAAAAACGTTCCGGTATCACATCACCAATTTCTGCTTCGCTATATAAAGAACGTGCCAACGGTCTATTTTCAATCGTTACAATTCCGTGCGCCTTTGCTATCTCTTTAATTTTCATGGCGATATGATCCGTACCTTTTGCAACAACATATGGTGCGATAGCCTTTTCTTCATCATATTTCAAAGCGATCGCAAAATGAGTTGGGTTCGTAATAATAACATCTGCTTTTGGCACTTCACTCATCATACGGCTCATGGCCATTTGACGTTGTTTTTCTCTCATTTTCGATTTAATTAAAGGATTACCTTCTATATTTTTATACTCATCCTTAATATCTTGTTTTGACATGCGCATATTTTTTTCATAATCATATCTTTGGTATGCATAATCGAAGACTGATAATACTAGCAAAGCAATCGTCGCTGCAATTCCCATTATGATTGTTGTTTTCCCAAAAAAGGCTAATGCTGCTTCTACATCAACAAAAGCAAGCATCATCATATCATCTTTATACATCCAAATAATCATGAATGTAACAATACCAATACAAGAAATTTTTAATAATGATTTTAATAATTCTACTAGTGCACGGATAGAAAATATCCTTTTTGCTCCTTGTACAGGATCGAGTTTTTTTAAGTCAAATTTCAAAGGTTCTGTCGTAAGCAAAAAGCCTATTTGCATCAGATTTGATGCTAAACCAGCGACTATTGCAATGAGCATGATTGGTGCTAACAATTTAGCTGTTTCCAACGTAGCGCCATTTAATAACTGTCTTACAGTTTGTTCATTTAAATCCCAATGAATAAAAACTGTAAAAAATCGTTGCAATAGATTCAATAAACCATCTTTCATATAGGAGCCGAATATAAATAAGATTAGAAAGGAACACAATAGTAAAACACCAGTATTAACATCTTGACTCTTGGCAACTTTCCCTTTTTTTCGTTCGTCTTCCCGTTTTTTAGGGGTTGCTTTTTCTGTCTTTTCACCTGCAAAAAATTGCAAATCTAATTTTAATTGCAAGTTAAGCCCCCCCAAATAATTGCATTAGTCGATGCATCGTTTGAAACATTGTTCCGAATAAGTTCTTTGCTAACACGATATATAAACTAAAAAAGATAAATAAAGCGAAAAAGCTAACGATTATTTTTAAAGGCAATCCAACTACAAATACATTTAGTTGTGGAACTGTTCTTGCGACGATTCCTAATGCCACATCAACTAAAAATAAACACCCGACAATTGGGATGGACATTTGAAATGCAATTAAAAACATTTTACTAAATGTAGATATAACAAAATCAATAATAGAACCATGTTCAAACGGTATAAATGTGTCCACTGGCACAAATTGAAAACTATAATAGATTCCATCTATTAATAAATGGTGCCCATCAACCGATAATAGAAATAGCAGTGCAAATATATAAAAATATTGACCAATAATTGGACTTTGTGCGCCTGTTTGTGGATCAACTACATTTGCTATTGCAAATCCCATTTGAAAATCAATAAATCCACCTGCAATCTGTACAGCAGCTAGTATCATATAAGCAATTAGACCTATTAATAGACCGACAATTGCTTCTTTTACAATGAGCAGTACAAATGTTTCATTAAACACAAAGAGATATGAATCTTTTAGTGTCTGTGCCATAATAAATGCTAAAAAGAAGCTTACCCCAATTTTAAATGGTAATGGAATCGTTCGATAAGAAAATAAAGGGAGTGTTGCAAAAAATGCTAGAATACGAATAAATATGAGTAAAAATAGTAAAAAGGTACTTAAGTTAAATAAATTCTCCATTTTTTACCCTACAAACTGATTGAGATTGGAATAAATATTGATAGTGAATTCAACCATTTTAGTCAGCATCCAAGGTCCAAAAAATACTAGCCCAACGAGAACAGCAACTATTTTAGGAATAAACGCTAGTGTCTGTTCTTGAATTTGAGTTGTTGCTTGTAAAATACTTACTAATAGTCCTACTGCTAAGGCGAGAATAAGTAATGGACCAGTTATGATAATGATGGTAAAAATTCCTTTTTCAGCCAAACTTAAAACAAATTCTGTACTCAATGCAAAACACCCTCTTATTTAGCATTATTAAAATCCTTGCAATATCGAGTTTGTAATTAAATACCAACCATCTACCAGGACAAATAATAAAATTTTAAATGGCAATGAAATCATTACTGGTGGAAGCATCATCAT
Source organism: Paracerasibacillus soli (assembly GCF_042432965.1). Classification (NCBI taxonomy): domain Bacteria; kingdom Bacillati; phylum Bacillota; class Bacilli; order Caryophanales; family Bacillaceae; genus Paracerasibacillus; species Paracerasibacillus soli. The sequence continues at coordinate 54,080 of NZ_JBHLWL010000040.1, forward strand.
TCCCATTGACATTAGGACACTTGCAACCGCCATATCAATAATTAAAAAAGGCACAAAAATTAAAAAGCCCATTTGAAACGCTGTTTTCAATTCACTAATAGCAAAAGCTGGAACTAAAGCAGTTAGTGGAATTTCTTGTACCGAATCAGGCTTATCTAAATGTGCATAATTCATAAATAAAGCTAAATCCTTTTGCCTTGTATGTTTTGCCATAAATTCTTTCATAGGCTCACTCGCTTTGTCGTAAGCTTCATCTAATGTTATCTTTTCATCAAATAAAGGTTGTAAAGCTTCATCATAAACTTGATGAAATGTTGGCGCCATAATAAAAAAGGTTAGAAAGAGTGCTAGTCCAACAAGAACTTGATTCGGTGGCATTTGTTGTGTAGCCAGCGATGTCCGAACAAAGGATAAAACAATCACAATACGTGTAAAACTTGTCATTAAGATGAGAATGCTAGGGGCTAATGACAAAACGGTTAATACGAGTAATAACTTAACAGATGTTGATACAGAGGATGGATCAGTAGTGGAAAATGTATTTATTAAATCATTCATGGCGATCCACCTCATCTTTGTGCTGTGTCATTAATTGACGTCGATTATGCATCATTTGATCTAACTCATCTTTAAATATATTTGAAAACTTATTCGCTTGCTTTTCTTCTATACTCGGTTTTTTTCGGGACAGCAAAGAAGAAATGAAGCTCGGTTGCCTTACTTCCTCTTCTTTTTGCTCTAGAAGAGCAGTTTTCACTGCTTCATCCGAAATCTCTTGTAACAACTCGACATTGTCGCCAACTCCGATTAAAAATAGCTTTGAATCAATACGAATAATTTGTATAGATTTATTTGCCCCTAACGAAATACCACCTATGTTATCAAGCATTTTTACTTGCTGATACATTTTATTACGCTTATTCAGGAATTTTAGCAAACCATAAATGAGTGCTAAAACAAATAATAGCGCAAATACCATTTTCACTAAATCGAATCCCAATGATTGATTAGAAGAAAATTGCTCACTCTTTGCATTTTCCTTATCCTGAACATCATCTTTTGCAGGAACTTGATTGAGGTCATCGCAATTTTTCTCATCATTAAAACAATCCGTTATATTTTTATCTTGGGCATGTGCAACAATTGGTAAAATGTTAAATATAATGACGATAGCAAAACAATATACGCCAATTTTTTTCATCATATGTCACAGTCCTAATTAAGTGCTTTTTGAATGGCTTCAATAACACGATCGGCTTGGAATGGCTTGACGATAAAATCTTTTGCGCCAGCTTGGATTGCGTCAATAACCATTGCTTGTTGACCCATTGCAGAACACATAATAATTTTTGCACTTGGATTAATTTCTTTTATCTGTTTTAATGCCGTAATTCCATCCATTTCAGGCATTGTAATATCCATCGTTACAAGATCTGGAGTCAATTCTTTATATTTTTCAACGGCTTGGGCACCATCTTGTGCTTCTCCTACAACTTCAAAACCATTTTTTATTAAAATATCTTTAACCATCATTCTCATAAATGCTGCATCGTCTACAATCAAAATCTTATTTCCCATAAATAAAGCACCTCTTATTCATTATTTTAGATTTTTCAAACGGTCGATTTGACTTACAATATCTGTTACACGAACACCAAAGTTTTCATCTATAACAACTACTTCACCTTTAGCGATAAGCTTTTCATTAACAAGAATATCAACCGGCTCTCCAGCTAATTTGTCTAATTCAACAATTGAACCAGATGTTAAATCAAGAATATCCTTGATTGTTCGATTTGTACGTCCAAGCTCCACTGTAACTTTTAATGGAATATCCAATAACATATCTAAATTACGTTTTTCGCTATTATTTAATTCTGCTTGTGTTAAGTCTGAAAATGCCGCTTCTTGGATGACAGCATGATGTTTATCAACTGGATTACCGATATATTGTGGTTCTTCATGAACCGGCGCTTGTTTCACTTGATTTTCATGATACATATTCGTCTGCTCCATTGGTTCAATCTCCTCAACTACCATGGTACTACTCACTTCTTCTTCAGATAAACGAAGTAATTGATTTGCTTGTTCCTTCGCAAACTCTAATGGCATAATTTGCATAATATTAGAGTCGATAAGTTCCCCTACTTTTAAATGAAATGATACTTTTACATAGGTGTGTTCATCGGCAAACTGCTTTTGAAAGAATTCCTCTTCAATCTCTTTACTTAAAATGTTAGGTGGTGAAATATCAACCCGTTTATTAAAGATAGTCGACATACTCGTTGCAGCTGCACCCATCATTTGATTCATAGCTTCTTGTACAGCACTAAGATGGATTTCATTTAAATCCATTGATGGCGCTGAACCATCTCCTCCGAGCATAATATCGGAAATAATGGCTGCATCTTGCACCTTAATCATAAAAACATTTGTACCAATAAAACCTTCAATATAATTAACTTCAACACTGATATGGTCATCTTCAAATTTTTCAATCAGCTTATTTTTATCCATAATACAAACGGTTGGAGTCGTAATTTCTACCTTTTGATTCAATAATGTCGATAGTGTAGTAGCGGAACTACCAAATGAAATATTACCAATTTCACCTAATGTGTCTTCTTCAAGGTTTGTTAATTCCTCAGCTGAATCAGTACTTACTTCTTCCGCTTCATCCGATCCAATATTTAAAAGCGCATCAATTTCATCTTGTGAGAGCATTCCATCATTCGTCATACTCATCTCCCCCCTTTATTTCCTCCAGAATTTGAACAGAAGTTCTATTTTTATATTTACCTGGTTGAACATAAAACTTCGGTTCCTTATTCAACATCAATATTAACGGGTCATCTATAGACTGATTTAAAGTAATGACGTCATTTTGTTTCAGATGCAAAAATTCATGTATCGTCATTTGTGCATGTCCTAATATTGCATTTGCTTGGATTTTTGCATTTTGAATATTTTTAGTAAGCTTTTCATAAGCATCTGGATCTCGCTTCTTAGTTGCTGTCTGCATTTGATAATGTACAGATAGTTTTGGTATAACTGGTTCCAATACAATGTGGGGGATACAAATATTAATCATCCCGCTTACTTCTCCAATCGTTGTATTTAACGAAACGACAACAACTGTCTCATTTGGGGATACCATTTGTAAAAACTGTGGATTAACCTCAAAATCCTCCAATTCAGGCTGTATGTCAATTAATGAAGCCCATGCTTCATGTAAACTTGTGCCTGTTTTTTCGAACAACTGCGTCATAAGCATTGTTTCAATTTCCGTTAAACCGTCTACTTTATTTTCGGTTCCACCTTTACCTCCAAGCACACGATCCATCATTGTGTAGGCGATATTGGGGTTTACTTCCATAATGACCCGTCCATCTAATGGCGTCATACTAAATACATTTAATATGGTCATTTTCGGAATCGAACGAATAAATTCTTCGTATGGAATTTGATCAACAGATGCAACAGCTATATTTACATACGTTCGCAATTGACCAGAAAAAAACGTAGTAAGTAGCCGGGCGTAATTTTCATGTATTCTTCCAATACTTCGAATCTGATCTTTAGAAAATCGTAATGCTCGTTTAAAGTCATACACACGTACTTTTTTTTCAACTTCCTCTTGCTTTAATTCTTCCGCATCCATTTCACCAGATGATAATGCTGAAAGTAGCGCATCAATTTCATTTTGTGAAAGAACATCATCAACCAAAAAATCACCTCCATGCAGGAGAATATTCTCATGAAATAATAAATGTTAGTATTACTGTAAGATTTTATTTATCGTGTAAACACCAACAACTTTTCCTTCTGCCATGACATCATTTAGTTTTGTTTGTAGGGCCTTCTCTAAATTTCCAAGACCAGACTTAAAATCTTCTTCTTTCATTGTAGCTATCTCTTTGATTAAAATGTTTTTAACTTGAAACTCTCTTTTTTCTATTTCTTTTTTAGCTTGTTTACTATCTGTTACAACTTGAAATTGAATACGTACAAAACTACCATCTTCCAGATCAGTCGTAATTTCGGGTGTTTCAAATGAATATTCTACGATATCATCAATGGATTGTTTATCACTTTTATTTTTATCACTCATAAAATTAAAATATATCACAGCAGCAATACCACCGATAAATATAATAATAATGATAGAAGTTAACATCACCTTCATTAATTTACTCATTATCGCTCACCCACTTCATGTATAGATAACGGCTGCAAGCCAATTTTTTGATAAATTTTTAGCGTCAAGTTTTTGACGTCTTCTTCAGACTCTTTTACAACTAGCTTTTTTCCATTGCTAAGTGTTATTGTCGTGTCCGGAAAGGACTGGATTTGCTCAATCATCATCGCATTTAAAGTGAAATGTTCTCCATTTAGTCGCGTTAAAGAAATCATTTTAGGTGGGAGTGTCCTTTATGACACTCCCTCCCTCCTTATTATCGTTTTAAGTTTACTAATTCTTGTAGAATTTCATCGGAAGTTGTAATCATACGCGTATTTGCTTGGAATCCACGTTGTGCTGTAATCATATCTGTAAATTCTTCAGCTAAATCTACGTTAGACATTTCAAGAGCCCCACTTACGATAGTTGCTGCTTCTGATTCAGGTTCGAAGTAATTATCTGAAAGCCCTGCGTTATCCGTATTAAGGTATAAGTTACCGCCTGCTTTTTCAAGACCACCTGGATTAGAGAACATTGCAAGTGCAATTTTACCAGCAACCTGTTGCTTATTATCTTCATCAATATAGGTTACTGTTCCATCCTGTTGGATATTGAGGCTAATAGCTCTAGATTTTTCATCTCCAGCGTTTTCTTCTAATGGAATCGTTATATAATCTAATTTAGTAGCATCCGTTACTTTTCCATCCGCATCTACATCAAATCCCATCAAATAATTCCCATCCGCAGTCACAACACGACCATCATTATCCAAGTAAAAGTTTCCTGCTCTTGTATAAGCTAAATCTTCTGAGTCTGTACCACCAGTTTTAGAAACAATAAACATCCCATCACCTTGTAACATTAAATCTAATGGATTATCGGTAGTTTGACGGAAACCTTGTGTATGAATGGTATCAATTGAACCTAGTTGTGAACCAACACCAACTTGTTTTGCATTAATACCACCACGAACCCCATCGTTAGGACCTTGTGCTGATGAGATTGTTTGACTCATCATATCTTGGAAAGTTACTCTACCTTTTTTATAGCCAACTGTATTCACGTTAGCGATATTGTTTCCGATAGAATCTAGCTTTGTTTGAAAGTTTTTCATACCTGATATTCCTGCATACATAGAACGTAACATTGTTATTTCCCCTTTTTTCATCAATTTATTTAGCTGCTTCCATCATTCCACAGCTTTGGCCTCCCTAAAGGGTCCAGCCTAATCGTTAATCAAAATCGTACCATTTATATTTGTAAAAATTCGTGATGTTGCTTCTTCTCGATCCATGGCTGTAACAACAGTATGGTTTTTAGTACTGACAAGTAAAGCCGCATTATTCGTTACGACTAACGAATCTGTAATACCTCTTTGTTTAGCCTCTTCCATTTTTTCGGAAATTGTTTCCCATTGCTTATTATCAATCGATATATTTCTTTCTTGTAAACGAGATGCAGCATGTTTACTTACTTTTAAAGTTTCAGTTGTTAATAAGTCTTTAAATTGAGAAGAATGTCCAGTATTTTTATTTTTTTGTACTGGTGGTACTTGCAAGAGATGGTGCTGCTGAATAGCATGCATGCGCGACTCCATCTTATTCACTTCCCTCTACATCTGGTTCAGGTTCTTTAGGTCCTTCAGTTTCTACCTTTTCATCATCTGTCATAGCAGTATCACTTACCTCGATAATACTATCGGCATACACTTTATCACCATTTTCCATTTCCAATATTGCCCAACCATCTTTTTGTGATACTGCGACAACTTTGCCAGATTTCATCCCTGTTTCTTTACCTGTTTCTTCATCATAAGACTGATAAGAAACATGTTTTCCAATCATATGGCTATATTGTACGACTGGAGATACGAGTTGGTTATGTACTAGCGTATCAATAGAAGTAGCCATATTCATCATTTGTTCCAGAGAAGAAAACTGAGCCATTTGTGCAATAAAATCTGTATCTTGCATTGGATTTAATGGGTCTTGATTTTGTAATTGTGTCATCAATATCTTTAGAAACTCATCTTTTCCTAATTCTGAACTAGGTGCACGTTTCGTTTCTTGATTGGATAAAAAATAAGATGCATCAATTTTATTCATATCGGACACCTACACTTCCTCATTCATTAAAAACTCACTTAAATGATCATTGAATGCATTGTCTTTTGCATCTTCTTGTTTATGATCATGTGATTGCCGCTGTTCTTGCTGATCATGTGACTCTTGATTTGCCTCATTTGCATCTGTATCCTGAGTAGATGCTGTCACATCTTGTCGCTCAATAACAATTTGATGTGGCGCAAACGCATGTTTTAACTGTTTCATATTCGCTTCCAATAACTCCTTTGTTGCCTGAGTAGAAACAAGAATTTTTATTGCAGTTTCGCCATTAATTTGCGTAAACCTTAACATCATATCCCCAAGATTTTCAGGTCTAATCGAAATCAATAAAGGGCTATTTCCTTGCGCGAATTTCAAGAAATGACTTCGGTTCAGTACCATTTGTATACGATCAATTAGTTGTTCTCCCGATGATGATTGATTTTGATTTTGGTCCATGTAAATATAAAATTGCTCTACTTTAGACATTGGAGAAGAAACGATTTGATTTGGCACATGAGGTACAATCACACGATGATCTTCCCCACCGACTTGTTTTAACCATTCTGCAATATCTGTTGCCTTTACCCCTATTTCACTGTGATTTGGAGATTCCACAGGACTGTTCATCTGATTTTCATACAAGCTAACAAGTGTTTTCCAAGTTGTCCATGACTTTGAATCTAATCCATTTGGCTTTACCAGTTGATTAGGATTTTCCACATTCACCAACTGTGTCCATTGTTCTAACAATGTTAAAACCCTCTGTGGTAGCTGAAGATTTGACTTAGTCGACGTGGAATTCATTTCAGCAAAAATCGATTGAATTTGCTGTATTAGCCTGTCATTTTTAACCGATATCTCCTGATCCTCTGTCACACCAATTTGCTTTAACCACTTGGCAACATCCGTTACGGTTACTTTCGTTTCATATTTATAAGGTGAATTCTCTGCGATTTGCATACGATTTTGATATAGGTTTACAAGAGACTTCCAATTCATTTCCATGTCTGAATCCATCTCATTGCCTTGATTAATAGATCCTTGTTCATCCGCTTTCGTTAGCTTTATCCATTGTTCTAATAAAGCCAATACTTTCGGTGCAACTTGTCTTATTTCTGCCTCTGTCGGTTGACTATCTACTTTAGCCAACACTGATTGAATCTGTTTTATAAGTGCATCATATTTTGCAGATTTATCTTCATTTCCCGTTATGTCTTCTAAGTTTGGTATAGTATCCACAGTCCTTACTGATAGTGAATCGAATAGATTAATCACCTGTGATTTCCCATTTAACAAAGACTTATGTGCATCAGTGATTGGAACGAGAGCGTTCCCTTTTTCCAATGAGACTGCTTCCTGTATTTGATGTAATCCATTTGCTATTTCTGTCTTATTCCATTCAATGCTTGGATTATTTTGCATTATGCTGTTCATTTCCTGTATAATACTTTCCAATAATTCTCGTTCATTTTGTTTTGGATTCTTTTTATGAACTTCGATATTTTCCTCTTGAGTGGAAAAAGCATTTTTCATGAGTTCAGCTAATTTATCCCGCAGTGAATCTAACTGTGCTAATTGATTCTCTAGCTGAGGTGTAGCAACTGACTCTTGGATTTCATCTATGAGATCTAGTAATGTTTGCATATTTTGCTTCCATTGATCACTAACATTTTTTTTATTACAATCATCTATCTTTACTGATTCACAGTTGTCAGCTAATGACTTTTCATTGAATACTTGTAAGAATGTAATATTATCGCTTTTTAGCATGCGCTTATCTCTTGTAGATGATTGCATAACTTGAGGCTGCATTTTCGGTTGCAACAACGTATCTATCATGTTCACTTGTTTATTCACCCCCTTTCAAATCTGTCATACTAGTTTTTATAGCCAATTAACTTTTCGGTTATTTCAGCTGCTATTTTTGGATCCATTGCACCTAAAATCTCCCCACGAGTTTTATTAGGCATTTTCGCTATTACAGAAATAGCGGCATCTCTATCCATACTTTGTATAATTTGTGCAGCTTGTGCTTTATCCATATTTTTAAATGTACCTACAAACTTTTCAGTAGTATCCATTTCAATTTCTTCATTTGTATCAATAGCTGTACTTTGTTGGGTATTTTTTTCAATGCCCGCGATTTTATGTTTTAAGCTTTGAATCGTATCTTCTGATTCATTGAGTTGCTTTTGTAATTTCTCCAACTCTTTATCTTTATTATCTATCTTTGTTTGAAGCTGCTCTGTTGCCTCAGGTACATTTTCTTCCTCTTTATCTGGAATAAGTGACGATATGACTGGTATATTTTTTGCATTATCTTTCAACCAATCTGTCACATGAAACCCGGCAATCGAAAATATAACTGAAGCAATAATTAACGCCACAATTACCGGGATGATAATAGCAAATATAAACCATAAAAATGGATTCGTCTTTTTTGATTCAGTTTTTAGCCCCTTTGCCATTTACATCACCTATTATTCATAAACTGACGAATTGAAATTTCGTCCATCATATTATTCTCCAACCTTAATTCTGTTTCCCGTTTTTCCTTATTACGATTTTCGATAATTTTTTCAAATTTTTTCACTTCTACATAGGCTTCGGTTAATACTTCTTGTTTCATTTCCATATCGTTTCTTGCAAGTTGAATTTCGCGTTGTAAATCAACAATTTTTTTATTTAACATTTCAATATAAAGGATTTGTTCTTTTACTTTTTCAATTGGGACTTGTTGTTGTAAATAGTTTTCATATGATTGTTCAGCATCTTCCTTTTTACGTAAAAGGTTATAAAGTTTTGTCCCTATTGTCTCGAATATCTCCATGGATTGATGGTACGCTTTTTGTGCATCCATTTTTTCTCTGTCTTTTATACTCTTAATTTTAGAAAACACAGCTATTTCAGCCACTATTTACTCACTCCATTTAGAAGCTCTTTCATCTCATCTATCGATTCGTAAATCGTTGATTGTTCTGTTGTGCCTTGTTTCAAAAAGCTAATAATTTTGGGGTAATAGGCAATTGCTTGGTCTACTTCTTTATTTGTCCCCCGTTTGTACGCACCAATTTGAATGAGTTCCTGATTTTCCTCATATCTTGCCATCATCTCTCTTACAAGTTGCGCTGCAGCTAAATGTTCTGGATCCGCAATTTGATTCATAACACGGCTAATTGATTTTAAGACGTTAATGGCAGGGAACTGACCTTTTTCTGCTAATTTACGTTCCATCACAAAATGGCCATCCAATATCCCGCGAACAGTATCTGCAATTGGTTCATTCATATCATCACCATCAACTAATACGGTATAAAATGCTGTAATCGTTCCTGTTTCATTTGAACCAGTTCTCTCTAGAAGTTTTGGTAACATCGCAAATACTGATGGCGTATATCCTTTTGTTGTTGGAGGTTCGCCAGTTGCAAGCCCCACTTCTCTTTGAGCCATCGCAATCCTAGTAACAGAATCCATCATCAAGTTTACGCGATAGCCTAGGTCGCGGAAATATTCACTTATCGCAGTCGCGGTATACGCTCCCTTTATTCGCATTAATGCTGGTTGGTCAGATGTCGCCACAACAACAATGGATTTTTTGAGTCCTTCAGGGCCAAGGTCTTTTTCAATAAACTCTCGAACTTCTCTACCCCGCTCCCCTAGCAATGCGATGACATTAATATCAGCATGACTATTTCGAGCAATCATCCCTAACAATGTGCTCTTTCCGACGCCACTTCCTGCAAAAATACCAATCCTTTGTCCGTTTCCTACTGTAAGTAAAGAATCAATCGCTTTTACTCCTACTTGTATTGGCTCTCTGATTGGTGCTCTTGTCATAGGATTTGGTGGAGCTTGGTCAGTTTGATATGTCGTTAATCCCCTAGGTAAAGGAGTTTTATCTAAAGGCTTACCAAGAGAATCAACTACTTTACCTAACAGCCCTTGACCAACTTTTATCGTTAATGGCTCACCGGTCGATTCCACAAGACATCCCGGACCAATTTCATTTACTTCCGTGTATGGCATAAGAATAATCTTCTCATTTTTAAAACCAACTACTTCAGCCATCACAGGTTCATTCGTTCGCTTCGTCGGATGTATGAGACAAACTTCTCCAATATTCGCGACTGGTCCGAGTGATTCAATCATTAGCCCTACAACTTGAACTACTCTGCCATAATATTTATATGCGTCCATCTGTTCAATTTCAGTCAATATATCAGTTATATTCATTTTTAGCTCTCCGGTAACATATGATATAAAGCTTTTCGAATTTCATTTAACTGCGTATCCACACTGACGTCCATTTCCCCATAAGGATGTTCAATCACACAGCCATTTATAGGTAGACTTTCATCTACTAGGACAAGTAATTTACAATCCTCTTCCATTATTTGTAGCAATTCATCTTTTTGTTGTAAGACAATTTCATATTGTTCCGGATGAACATGAATGGTAATCATTGATTTATCTTTAATCACTTGGATAGCTGCTGTAATAATGGGTTGGAACGATTCAGGTTGGGACAAAATCTGTTGATTGATTATCTTTTCAGCAACCCGAATTGCAATTGCAATAATCTCCTCATCGCTTTTTTCAATTGTTTGTACATAGTCTTTTTGAGCAGATTTTACTACATCATTTGCTTGAGCAATTAAGGATTGAAAGTCAGCTAGACTTTGCTCCTTTCCATGTTCATACCCATCTTTATAACCAAGCTCTTCAGCTGTTCGCTTCAATGATTCTTTTTCCGTTTCCCAAAGCTGTTTTTCTTCCAAAATACGTTTTTCTGTTTCCTCAAGTAGTCGCGTCTGTTCTTGCCTTATCAGAAGTAACTTTTCCTCAGCTTTTTCTACTTCTTGGTGGACGTCCTTCACAATCGTATCTTCCGAGCTTTCACTCGTACCGTACGCCTTTTGTAATATTTCAATGGGTTTTACATTTATTTTCCTAATTGAATTTCCATGTAAATTAGACAATGATGTCATCCCCTCCACCACGTGCAATCACAATTTCACCAATATCTTCTAATCTACGAATGACAGCAACAATACGAGTTTGCGCTTCTTCTACATCGCGTAAACGAACGGGACCCATAAATTCCATTTCTTCTTTAAATGTTTCAGCCATTCGCTGTGACATATTTTTAAATATGAGATCTTTAACTTCCTCACTCGCTACTTTTAATGCTAATTGTAGGTCATCATTTTCAACTTCACGAATGACACGCTGTATCGCACGGTTATCCAAAATAACAATATCCTCGAATACAAACATTCGCTTTTTAATTTCTTCGGCTAATTCTGGTTCCCTAATTTCTAATGCATCCAAAATTGTACGCTCTGTACTTCTATCTACACCATTTAATACTTCTACTACAGCCTGAATTCCACCGGTCTGTGTATAATCTTCTGTATATGACGTAGAGATATTTCTTTCTAATACTTGTTCAATTTGACTTATTATTTCAGGTGATGTTGAATCCATCGTTGCTATTCTACTAGCAATATCCGCTTGCACTTCTTGGGATAACTCCGATAAAATTTGTCCCGCCTGTTCCGGTTCTAAATAAGAGAGAACAAGTGCGATTGTTTGTGGATGTTCATTTTGAATAAAGTTTAATACTTGTTGCGGATCTGCCTTTCTAGCAAAATCAAATGGCCTTACTTGTAAAGATGAAGTAAGTCGATTAATAATGTTTGACGCTTCTTGTTTACCAAACGCTTTTTCAAGAACAGTCTTTGCATAACCAATACCACCTTGCGATATATAATCTTGCGCTAAAGCAATTTGGTGGAATTGTTCAATTACTTCCTCTTTCATACCGGAATCCACTTTATTAACCGATGAAATTTCTAAACTCAACTTTTCTATTTCTTCTTCTGATAAATATTTATACACTTGTGCAGACACATCAGGACCAAGAGAGATTAATAATACTGCTGCTTTCTGCTTCCCGGATAATAACCCCTTTGTTCTTGCCAATCTGCATACCTCCTACTCTTCCCCAATCCAACTTCTTAAAAGTTTTGCAAATTCCTCGGGTTTTTCTTGGGCCATTTTTTCCAGTTGCTTCTTGCGTACAACGGTATCCGTTGCTTGCTCAGTTTGCAATTCTTCAATTGTAGGCTGCGTTTCAACTGGTTGAACTTCTTCATCATAAAACGTTTCATCTGTTACTGTTTTATGTTTACGGAACAATAAGATAACAAGAGCAATCAATATCAACAATAAAATTCCACCTGCAATATAAATCCATACAGGTATTGTCGAACGAGTCGTATCTGTAGACATCGGTTTTTCATTAAACTTTTGGAATACGATGGATATCTTATCTTCCGGTGTGATTTCACCATATTCTTTATCGATAGAAGTCGTAACAATAGAATTTAAGATGGATGAGATTCCTTCTTGCACAACAGTTTGTTCTTGTTGAGATAATAATTGTACGTCTTTTTCATTTCTATCTTTTACCTGATCAACTGCCACTTGAATTCCTAAATCTCGTATTTTATATGGACTTTCCACGATTTCTTTACGGATGCGATTATATTCATTGTTAATTGTTTCTTTTACATAATCATAATCTCCGTCTCCATCTTCACCCGTGGCAGGATAATTAGGGATATCTCCTTCACCTACGCCGGCAGTTCCACCTGTTTCTTGCGGTTTTCCAGCATAAGTTTCTTGGATTTTTTCAATACTAGCCGGTAAGCCTTCCATATTCTCCTTATCATATGGCTCCACAATTTCCTCTACTCTATTTTCTTGTGTAAAATCAACATCGGCTGTAACTGAAACGATGACATGATCCATACCAACAATTGTACCGAGCATTTGTTGCACTCTCTTTTGAATGTCTTTCTCTACATCTCTTTTAATAGCCTGTTGGTTCGAGTAATTAGCACCAGCAACGTTCGTATTATCATTCGTTGTTTGATCGAAATATTCGAAGTATTGGTTCATGATTGCGATATTTTCAGCCGGTAAATTGGGCACCGCCTTTGATACAAGTGTATATAGTGCATTAATTTGATTATCCTGGAATTGATAGCCTGGTTTTGTATGAAGTACGATAGAAGCTGTCGCAGGTTCAGACGATTCATTAACAAAAACAGGATCCTTCGGCATATTAATCATGACTTTCGCATTTTCTATTCCATCTATACTTTTAATTAAATTTGCTAATTCTGTTTGCGTGGCATCTAACTTCATAATATTAAATTCATTGTCTGTTACGCCCCACGATGAATTTTTCGAGAAAAATGAATAATCAATATTTCCGCTATCAGGTATACCCTGCCCCGCAAAATCAACAAGTAACGAGTCTACTTGATCTTTAGGAACTGTTATGGTAGAACCCCCTTGTTGCAATTCATATGGTATACCTTTTTCATCCAATGCAGCTTTTACCTGACTAGCCTCTTGCATTGAAAGGTGGTTATAAAGCGGAACTAACTTTGGATTAGATGAGAAGAAAGAAACCACAGATATTAGCATTATAATTGCGATTAAAACAACCAAAAAAATACTCTTTTGCATTTTCGTACGTTGTACCCAAAAGGATTTTGTTTTATTTATCACTGTATTGACCTTTTCATTCATTCCATACAAACCCCCGCCACATTCAAAACACGCTAATTAGCTGTTTTCTTTCTCTATTAATTTCTTAATTGTTCTTTTATACTTGCATTCTCATAATCTCGTTGTACGCATCGATTACTTTGCGTTGAATTTGAACAGATGTTTCCAATGTGATACTTGCCTTCTGAGCCGTAATCATCACATCATGTAAGTTATCTGTTTTACCAAGTATTAACGCCTCTGTTTTTTTATCTGAAGCAACTTGTGCATCGTTAACAGAATGAATGGCCTGTTTTAAAACATCTCCAAAGCTTACCTCTGGTTTTTCGTTAAGCTGACTTTTTGTGTTGACTTGTTCCATACCAACCATATTTGGTTGTTGAATTTTTAATAGACTCGTATTCATTCGAAGTATCTCCTATCTATTTACCAATTTCCAAAGCTTTCATCAACATACTCTTAGATGCATTTAAAGCCGTAATATTTGCTTCGTATGATCGTGTTGCGCTCATTAAGTCAACCATTTCCTTAAGAGGATCTACATTAGGTAATTGTACATACCCTTGTTCATTCGCATCAGGATTAGTGGGATCAAAAACTAATTTAAAAGGCTCATTATCTTCGTGGATACCAGTCACTTTTACACCGCTTGCCACATTTGATGAATGTGAAGCCTTATGTAAAAACGACTTAAAGCTGGATGATTGCGGGGCAATTGAAACAGTCTTGCGACGGTATGGTTCAAATTCGCCATTTTCATTCACAGTAGCCCTCGTAGTCTGTGCGTTGGCTACGTTTGAACTGATAACATCCATTCTTAATCTTTGTGCGGTTAACCCACTAGCACTCGCATTGAACGAATTAAAAATCGACATGATTATCTACCTCCTCTAATCACGGTTTCGATATTTTTGAAGTTACCGTTTAAGCGTTCTATTAAACTTTGATAGTAGATTTGGTTTTTTGCTAATTCGGCCATTTCTTTATCAACATCTACATTGTTCCCATTATGATTAAACATTGTATGATTATTTGTTACGACTTCATAAGCTTGACCATTATTATCAAAATCAAGATGTTTTTCACTCGTTTTCTTTGCTTGCATTTTGTCATCCATTGCAGCATGAAGCATATCTTTAAACAGCACATCTTTCGCCTTATAGTTTGGTGTATCGATGTTTGCAATGTTATTCGAGATAACTTGGTTTTTTTTAGCTGCATAATCTAGTGATCGTTCTAAAGATGTTATCGTGTTACTAAATAAATTCAATATTATTCTCTCCTTCCTAGCCATTTACATAAGAGTCTTATGGACTAGTGCTCGACAGGATTCGACTATTTCAAAAATCACATATAGATATTGTAGTTGAAACTAAGTATAAAGTCCATATAAAATCTACATTTTTCCAATTTGTCACATTTGGTAGTAATAAAGTCCCATGACTTTTATACTGTTTATCTCATATTTATTCTAATAAAATATATGTTAAATTGAAATAGGGTGTTATTGGTATTTTCGACTTTTATTTTGTAATAAAAATTGCAGTATATTGGAGAAAAAAACAAAAAAAGACGTTATAAACTAACGTCTTTTTAAGTATCTTTTCCTTAAGCTATAGATATGAAAGTCTTTATCTAGAACGTAATTTTTCTAATTCAGTTAAAAACTTATCGTTTAATACTTTAATATATGTTCCCTTCATTCCTAAGGAACGTGATTCAATAACGCCTGCACTTTCAAGTTTACGAAGTGCGTTTACGATTACAGATCTTGTAATACCTACTCTATCCGCAATTTTGCTTGCTACAAGCAGACCTTCTTTTCCATTTAATTCTTCAAAGATATGGTCAATTGCCTCTAATTCACTGTATGATAATGAGCTAATCGCCATTTGTACAACTGCTTTACTTCTAGCTTCCATTTCAATTTCTTCTGTTTTTTCATGAAGAATTTCCATTCCAACAACTGTTGCACCATATTCAGCAAGTAATAAATCATCATTATTAAAGCTATCTGATAATCTTCCTAAAATTAGTGTACCAAGACGGTCACCACCACCAATAATTGGTACAATTGTAGTTAATCCTTTTTGAAATAGTTCACGGTTTTCTTCAGGGAAAATCGTATAAGGGCTATCTACATCCATATTAGGTGTCGTTTCATGAATATTGAAAAGACGGTCAGTGTAATCCTCTGGAAATTGTCTCTCAGCTAACATTTGATTCATACGATCATTTTCAACATCTTCGTTAATAGCGTATCCTAGTAATTTTCCGCGACGAGAAACGATAAAGATATTCCCTTTGATAACATCTCTTAATAAAGCTGCCATTTCGTTAAAGTTAACAGATTTACCTGTAGCCTTTTGTAACATTGAGTTAATTTTTCTTGCACGTGTTAATAAATCCATAATGATCCTCCATCCTTATTTTAAAGAAATATTTTACAAAATAAATTGACTTAAATCTTTATCCTTTGCAATTGAGCTTAGCTTTTCATCTACATATTCTGGTGTAATTTTTATTGTTTCCATTGTAATATCAGGAGCCTCAAAGGATAAATCTTCTAGTAGTTTTTCCAGTATGGTATGTAGCCTACGCGCACCAATATTATCTGTATTTTGATTTACATGGAAAGCAATTTCGGCGATTCTATTAATAGCATCGTCTGAAAATTGGATATTTATACCTTCTGTTTTTAATAATGCTTCATACTGCTTCAATAATGCGTTGGAAGGTTCTTTTAAAATCCGTTTAAAATCATGTACAGATAATTTTTCCAATTCAACCCTAATTGGAAATCTTCCTTGTAACTCGGGTATTAAATCAGAAGGTTTTGCCATATGGAATGCACCAGCAGCAATGAATAACATATGATCCGTCTTAACTGGGCCATGTTTCGTGACGACTGTCGACCCTTCAACAATTGGTAAAATATCTCGTTGTACACCTTCCCTTGAAACATTTGGTGACTGTTGATCTTTACCAGCAACTTTATCGATTTCATCAATAAAGATAATACCCGATTGTTCAGCACGATCAATTGCTTCTTGCGCAACTTCTTCCATATCAATCATTTTTTGTGCTTCTTGTTGTGTCAGCACTTTTCTAGCCTCTGATACAGGTAGTTTACGCTTCTTCTTATTTTTCGGCATAAACTGACCGAGCGCATCTTGCATATTCATTCCCATTTGCTCCATTCCAGAGCCCTGTAGCATATCAAAGAATGACGGTGAAACTTCTTCTATTTCAATTGTAACAACGTGATCTTCCATTTCACCCAATTGTAATAAACGTTCCACTTGCTGTCGTTTCGTATAAACTTCAGCATCCTTTTCTTCGTCCGTATCTTCCTTATCATCAGACTGGCCAGGAAACAATAGTTCAAATGGGTTTTTTATTTGTGATTGCTTTTTGGCAAGAGGGACTAACAACGAAACAAGTTTTTTATTCGCCTCTACCTTTGCTTTATCCATCACAGCATTCATCTTCTCATCTTTCACCATGCGGATGGACACTTCTACAAGGTCACGAACCATTGCTTCAACATCTCTTCCAACGTAGCCAACTTCGGTAAATTTTGTTGCTTCAACTTTTATAAAAGGTGCACCTACAAACTTTGCTAACCTACGGGCGATTTCGGTTTTACCGACTCCTGTAGGTCCTATCATTAAAATGTTCTTCGGTACAATTTCTTCCTTCAATTTTTCATCAAGCTGCATCCGTCGATATCGATTCCGTAGTGCAATCGCTACTGACTTTTTTGCCCTTTGCTGCCCAATAATATATTGATCAAGTTGATCAACGATTTGTCTAGGCGTATAATTCATTCCCATTCTTTACAATGACCCCCTTATTTTAAAACTTCCAATGTAATTTGGTCATTCGTATAGACACATATTTCGCCTGCAATTTTCATCGCTGCCTTCGCAATTTCCTCCGCACTTAGGTGTTCTGCATATCGTGCCAAAGACCTACCTGCACTTAAAGCAAAATTACCACCTGAGCCAATTGCCAAAATACCATCATCAGGTTCTATGACTTCACCTGTTCCCGAAACTAAAAGCATTTCATGTTTATTCATGACAATAAGCATCGCCTCTAATTTTCGGAGAACTTTGTCACTTCGCCATTCCTTCGCAAGTTCCACTGCTGCTCTCGTTAAATTCCCATCGTATGATTCGAGTTTTGTTTCGAACTTTTCAAAGAGCGTGAACGCATCCGCAACAGATCCTGCAAATCCTGCCAATACTTTTCCATTATATAGTCTGCGAACTTTTTTAGCTGTATGTTTCATCACGACTGCATTTCCCATCGTAACTTGCCCATCTCCGCACATTGCAGATTCACCTTTATGTTGTACAGCAAAAATTGTAGTGGCATGCATTTGATTTGACAAACAATCACCTTCACTTTCCCTATTTGTTTGCTCTAGGGTGGCTACTCATATACACCTTTTTTAAATGTTCTTTTGTGACATGTGTGTATATTTGGGTTGTCGATAAGTTTTCGTGTCCGAGCAATTCCTGAACCGTTCGGATATCCGCACCTTCATTTAATAAATGTGTCGCAAAGGTATGCCTTAGTTTGTGAGGATGTACATGAATAGTCAACGAAGCTCTTTCAACGATTTTATCCAGAATGGTTCGAATCCCCCTAGTGGTCAAAGGATTACCTCTAGCATTTAGAAATACATAATCAGTTTTAACTGCCGCTTTTGCCAATAATATATTTCTGCCATTATTGATATATTCCTCTAATGCTATTTCAGCAAACCTTCCAAATGGTACATATCGTTCTTTTTTTCCTTTTCCGGTTACAAATACTGTGCCTATAAAATAGTCAATATCTTGTAACCTTAGCTGCTGGCATTCACTAACTCTAATTCCAGTAGCATAAAGTAATTCGAGCAAAGCTTGGTCTCGCTGACCCAGTGGTTCTTCCAAGTTATTTGCCTCAAATAACTTTTCCAATTCCTCCATATATAAAAAACTAGGAATTGGTTTATTTAACTTAGGCAAGACGATTTGAATAAACGGATTATGTTGTACGACTATTTCTCTTTCTAAAAACTTAAAAAAGCTTCTTAAGCAAGAGAGCGTCCGTGACACAGATCTTCTACTTAGCTTTTTATCATGTAATACTGTTAAAAATAAACGAACAACATGATGATCAACTTCGCCTAATGATGAAATTCCTTCTTGTTTAAGAAATTCAAAAAAAATAGAAATATCATGTGCATAATATTTTAACGTATATGGAGAAGCGTTTTTTTCTATTTGTAAATACTCGAAAAATAGTTGCTTCAAAGATTCCGCATCATTGTTCATACTCCACCTCAATTACGTTTAAATCATACCACACAACTATTTGTAAAGCAACGGATTTAACAAAATTGTAACAAAATTCAGAAACGAGATGTGTAATCATTCACACAACTATGGGTTGCAACATTGGTGTCAAGTACATTACCTTACCAATAGGAAATTATAACTTCTTATATACGGATAGTCAACTAAAACAATTCCACAATTCAAAAACATCTTATACCTTTAAAAGTTATCAATTCATAAATTACTATCATCATAGCCGGAATTGACATAAACTATTCAAAATATATTTATATCATGAGACATAATCGAAAAATAAGAAAGAACCACCCTTAAAAAGGGCGATTCTTTTATAAACTCTAAGACTTTTGTTCATCTTCTTTATAATCACATTCCATACATTGTACTTGTACAGCCTTTTTACTTTTCTTTTCAACAAGGGTTGCTGCACATTTCGGACAAGGTCTTGCAATTGGTTTATCCCATGATACAAAATCACATTCCGGAAAACGATCACACCCGTAAAATATTCTTCTTTTTTTAGAACGTCTTTCTACTATATTACCTTCTTTACATTTTGGGCAAGTAACACCTATTTCCTTAAGGATTGGTTTCGTATTGCGACATTCAGGGAAGTTAGAACACGCTAAAAATTTACCATATCTCCCCATTTTATAAACCATTTCATGACCACATTTTTCACAATCAATACCAGCTGGCTCATCTTTGATTTCGATTTTAGCCATTTCCTTTTCGGCAACTTCTAATTTTTTCTCAAAGTCCCCAAAAAATTCATCTATGATTGTTACCCATTCGTTTTTACCTTCTTCAATAGAGTCTAGATCGTTTTCCATTTTAACGGTAAAATCGACGTCGATTATTTCCGGGAAAAACTCTCGCAACATGTCAATTACAATCGTCCCTAATTCAGTAGGGATAAATGTTTTATTCTCAATCGTTACGTAACCACGACGTTGAATTGTGTCCAATGTCGGTGCATATGTTGAAGGTCGACCGATTCCTTTTTCCTCCATCGTTCGTACAAGACGTGCCTCCGTATATCTTGGCGGTGGTTGTGTGAAATGTTGGTTTGGCGCAATATCTTTTGCCTCAATTACCATGCCTTCTTCCAAATCAGGCAACATTTTATCTGTATCTTTTTTCTGATCATCACTACCTTCAATATACACTTTCATAAAACCAGGAAATTTTATTTTTGAACCAGTTGCTCTAAATTCCACTCCATTATTTAACAGGTGTACCGTCATTGTATCCATAATAGCTGGAGCCATTTGACTTGCTACAAAGCGTTCCCAAATTAACTTATACAAACGTAATTGATCACGCGATAGGACACCCTTCAACGAGCTAGGTTCCCTTAAAACAGAAGTTGGTCGAATTGCTTCATGCGCATCTTGTGCACCTTGTTTTTGCTTTTGTTTTGTATTAGAGCCTAGATAGTCTTTTCCAAATTTGTTTTCGATATAACTAGATGCTTCACTTTTAGCAACATCTGAAATTCTAGTTGAATCTGTACGCATATAAGTGATTAATCCGGTAATTCCTCCTGCAGATCTACCTAAGTCAATCCCTTCATAAAGCTGTTGGGCTAACATCATTGTTTTCTTCGCGCGGAAGTTCAGTTTACGAGCCGCTTCTTGTTGTAAAGATGATGTAATGAATGGCTTAGCAGGATTTTTACGTCGTTCTCGCTTATTTACTTTGTCAATTGTAAACTTTGGATCTGTTAGTTTATTTAAAACAGCTTTTACTTCTTGTTCATTTTTTATTTCTTCTTTCTTTCCTTGCTGACCATAAAAAGCACCTTCAAATTCTTGTTTTCCCTTTTGAAAGTTTGCAGTAATAGACCAGTATTCTTCGGGTTTAAAATTATTAATTTCATTTTCACGGTCAATAATTAATTTTAAGGCTACTGATTGAACACGCCCCGCACTCAGGCCTTTTTTTACCTTTTTCCATAATAATGGACTTATATTGTAACCTACAAGGCGGTCCAATATTCTACGAGCCTGTTGTGCATCTACTAAATTCATATTAATGGAACGAGGGTGTTTAAATGATTCTTTAATTGCGTCTTTTGTTATTTCATTAAATACAACACGGCAATCAGAATTTTCATCAATATTTAAAGCATAGGCTAAGTGCCATGCAATCGCTTCCCCTTCTCTATCGGGGTCAGCTGCTAGATAAACTTTTTTCGCCTTTTTTGCTGATTGCTTTAATTCCTTTAAAATAGTCCCTTTACCACGTATTGTAATATATTTAGGCTTATAGTTATTTTCAGTATCAATCCCTGTTTGACTTTTAGGTAAGTCACGAACGTGGCCCATCGAGGCTTTAACTGTATACTTCTTACCTAAATATCGCTCAATTGTTTTAGCTTTTGCAGGTGATTCTACAATTACAAGATAATCTGACATGAATTATTTTCCTCCTATATCGTGAGGTGCTTATCTAATCTACTATTCATTACTCTTTTAATGAACAAATCTTCACTAATAGTATATATAACCTTCGTTTTTGTCAAACAACTCATCATCACTCGTCACTTATAGCACATATTATATCTACTTCAAAATATGTACTAAACTAGTTGCCAGTCTTCTAAAATATCATCGATATCCATGACAAGTTTTGCGCCCTCTTGAATAATTTTATGACAACCTTTCGTTTGCGCTACAAGTGGAGATCCTGGTAATGCATACACTTCTCTTCCTTGGTCAAGTGCTTGATCAACCGTGATTAATGTACCACTTTTTTCAGTTGCCTCAATGACAACTGTTCCAAGGCTTAATCCACTAATAATCCGGTTTCTTTCTGGAAAATGGTATGGTTTAGGTGCAACGTCAGGTGGATACTCTGTAATAACCAAACCGCTTTTTACGATTTTTTTAAATAATGATATGTTTCTACGTGGATAAATATGTTTAAAGCCACTGCCTAGCACAGCAATGGTTTTACCGTTTTCTATTAAAGTATGTTGATGGGCAAAACTGTCTATTCCAAGTGCCATTCCACTGACTATGGTCCAATTTTCCATAACGAGTGGCTTTACAATGAACTGTGTTTTTTCATATGCTTCAGTAGTTGGGTTTCTTGTTCCAATAACACTAATCACTTTTACCTCTTGTAACAATTCAAGATTTCCCTTGGCATATAAGACAAGTGGAGCATCTTGTATCGTTTTTAACATAGGTGGATATGCCTCGTCAACTAACGTAATGATAGAATAGTTGTTTTTATGCAGTTCTAACCGGGATAATGCTATTGGATGATGTAGTTTTTTATATAAGGAGATTGCAGTTTGAGGCGGGATACCATAAATTTCTGTCATCTTTTTTGGGGTAATCGAGTAGATATTGATTAATGACGGATCATATTTTATAACTTTCCGAAGAAAACGCCTCGTCAATACATGTAAACTATGCAAATGTATCAATCTATTTCTGCTATTCGTTAACAATTTTCCACATCCTTTTAAAAAAAGTAGGGATTAAGCATATTCTTAAATCCCTACTATATTTGAAATTAATGTGTTTTACATTTTTCGTCTAAACCGCGTTCTTTTAATAATTGAATCATTGTCTCACCAATAACTGCTGGTGTATCAGCTACAGCAATGCCACACTCGTTCATGACACGGTTTTTCTCTGCTGCAGTCCCTTCTCCACCAGAAATAATTGCGCCAGCATGGCCCATACGTTTTCCTGGAGGTGCAGTTGCACCACCGATAAAGCCAACAACTGGTTTCGTCATATTCGCTTTAACCCAGCGAGCTGCTTCTTCTTCAGCCGTTCCACCTATCTCACCAATCATGACAACAGCCTCTGTCTCTGGGTCTTCATTAAACGCTGCTAACACATCAATAAAGTCTGTCCCGTTAACAGGGTCTCCTCCAATTCCAACAGCCGTAGTTTGCCCATATCCGGCTTGGGAAAGTTGGTGAACTGCTTCATACGTTAACGTACCAGAGCGCGATACGACACCAATATGACCTTTTGTATGAATATAACCAGGCATAATACCAATCTTGCACTCATCAGCAGTAATAACTCCTGGGCAGTTTGGTCCTACAAGACGTGTTTTCTTTCCTTCCATATAGCGTTTTACTTTAACCATATCTAATACAGGAATATGTTCCGTTATACAAATCGCGAGATCTAGTTCCGCATCCACGGCCTCCATAATTGCATCAGCAGCAAATGGTGCTGGAACATAGATAACGGACGCAGTTGCGCCAGTTGCTTTTACAGCTTCTTCCACTGTATTAAAAACAGGCACACCTTCTACTTCTGATCCACCTCTTTTTGGTGTTACTCCGCCTACTATTTTCGTACCATATGCTAGCATTTCTTTCGTATGAAATCTTGCTGTTCCACCAGTAATACCTTGGACTATAACTTTCGTATCTTTATTTATAAATATAGCCATATTTGCCCGTCCTTTCTCATTTGGTTTTTTTCCTCATTACTTTACAAGAGATACGATCTTTTTAGCACCATCCGCCATCGAGTTTGCTGACGTAATATTAAGTCCTGATTCTTCAAGAATTTGCTTACCACGTTCTACATTCGTACCTTCTAAGCGAACTACTAAAGGAAGTTCTAAACCAACTTGTTTTGTAGCCTCGACAACACCTTCAGCGATAACATCACATTTCATAATTCCACCAAAAATATTTACGAAAATTCCTTTTACATTTGTATCCGATAAGATAATTTTAAATGCTTCCGTTACCTTTTCAGCTGTTGCACCGCCCCCAACATCAAGGAAGTTTGCCGGGTCTCCGCCATAATGTTTAATTATATCCATCGTTGACATGGCGAGTCCTGCACCGTTTACCATACAACCGATATTACCATCAAGTGCAACATAACTTAGATCATATTTAGAAGCTTCTACTTCTTTTTCATCTTCTTCATCGAAATCACGCAAAGAAACAATGTCTTTTTGACGATATAAAGCGTTATCATCAAAGTTCAACTTTGCATCCAAAGCCATGACATCTCCATCACCTGTTACTACTAATGGGTTAATTTCAGCAATTGAACAATCTTTTTGTACAAATGCTTCGTATAGCCCCATCATAAACTTAACAGCCTGTGATAATAATTCATCTGGAATATTTATATTGAATGCTAGTCTTCTAGCTTGATATGGTAATAAGCCTACAACTGGATCAATTACTTCTTTAAAAATCTTCTCGGGCGTTGCGGCAGCTACTTCTTCAATTTCAGTGCCACCTTCTTCAGATCCCATCATCACTACACGTGATGTAGCACGATCTAGCACAACCCCAATATAGTATTCTTTTTTAATGTCACAACCCTCTTCTATAAGTAAACGCTTTACTTCTTTGCCTTCTGGGCCTGTTTGGTGTGTGACAAGTACTTTCCCTAAGATTTCTTCTGCATATGTACGTACCTCATCAAGGTTTTTTGCAACCTTTACTCCCCCCGCTTTTCCACGTCCACCCGCATGGATTTGCGCTTTGACCACAGTAACAGAAGTGCCAAGTTTTTTTGCAGCTTCTACAGCTTCATCCACCGTATACGCTACATGTCCATTTGGCACTTTTACGCCAAATTGACGTAAAACATCTTTGCCTTGATACTCATGTATGTTCATCTTATATCCTCCCATCAATTTCACTGCACGTTCTATTGTATTAAAAATCTATGAATTTCACAAGAAAATGAGAAACAATTCATAGAATTATTCTATTTTTTTATTTTATCTGCCTCATAAATGAAAGCAAACACCTCCGCCACCGCCTCATATAAATCTGGTGGAATCGTTTTATTTATATTTAATTCGACTAATAGATTAACGAGAGATGTATCCTGCATAATGGGAATATTTTCGTTGTTTGCTAATTTAATCATGTTATCCGCAATTAGCCCCTTCCCACTCGCTGTTACTTTAGGAGCATGATCTTTTTCCTTGTTGTATGTTAAGGCAACAGCTTTTTGTAGCTTTTTCATATTTTAAAATCAACCCCTCGATATGTAGTACTTTTTATTTCTTTTATGGCCTTTTCACCTTTATCCGAAAGTCGTTTGTAGGTTATATTAGATAATTGATAATCTAACTTTTCTAACCTTTTCTTTAAAGATAATTCCAATGGTTGGAAAACTTGCTTCATATTTTCTGTTTGATTATATACGGTTATCGTAACTGTCCTTTTTTGTACTTTCATATCTATTAGCGTTTTTTTTAAAGCTTGTAATTCCAAATCAAAAAATATTCGACAATAATCCTCATTCATTTTTCCCTCGGATGTTTCTGGACTTTCGAATTTCAAATTCACATCTTGATGTAAGCCTAATTTTTCACCTGGAATTGTAAGATAGGACTGAAAAAATCCATTTGAATCTTGAACTGATTGAAGTTGTAATCCATGAATAATATGCAAAAAATTTTGTGCATGTTGCTGAATTGCTTTTCCTTCGTTTTGTTGGATTAACTGCAACAGCAATGTTTTAATATTTTGTTGAGGTACCATTTTTTCCGATAAGTTCTGTTCATAAGATAGGCCTAATAATTGGATAGTTTGCCGTATAGCATCTAAGAAATACGCTTTATTATGAGTGGCATACTGCCCATATTGACTATTGGTGCGTAAGTCTTGTAACTGCCCAACCAACTTTTCCGAAATTGCAGACTCGATCTTTGCATGCGACAAAAATGATAGCAAGTCTTCAATTTGTTGCGTTAAAGATACTTCTCCATGCTGGCTAAGCATTGCTTGAAAAACGGAGGGAGTAAATGGCAATCTCTTTTGAAACATTTCTATTAGAACCTGTTGCGCAACTTGTTTACCTTTTGATCCTTCCAATATAGAGAGTGCTTTTGTAACTTCCTCTTTCTTAAATGGAATATGGTGAGCAAACAATAAATTAACAAATCTAGTTGCATGCTCCGTATCTTTCATTCCTAATTGATTGAATAGATTCGTCATATTACGGGGATTTGATTGATTGGACTGCTCCGTCACCACTTGTAAATGTACGTGAGGGTCATTTTCTTTCACTTGAAAAATATAGTTTTTACCTACAGATAAAGCAACTTCTAATTGAGCATGTAATTGAGTTGTCCCAAGTTGAATTAGGGCTTGATTTTTCGGATAAATCTTCAATATATTCCCGCGTATAATCTGTCCTGGTAGTAAAGAGCGCTCTACATGCATACCAGCCTTTTGCATCGGTTGATTAAAAATTTTATTTAACCCCAACATTCTCCCTCCTCGTATATAATGTTAAGGCCCTATTTTCCCGCCCATTACATGAGACTGAATCATAAAGTAATACTTCAATCAACTGAGAGGGGTGAAAGAATCGGGCTTATACTGATTGTTGATACTCGGGGATAACTAGGAAAATCTCAAATTATCCCTATAAAGAACATCAATAATCCTAAAAACTTATTAGTATGTTTCAATACGAAGGTCTTTACTATACATGACTATTTTTATTTGAAATACAATTTTTTACTGGTGCGAATGATTTGCGATGAAAATCGGTTGGACCGTATTCGCTTAATGCATCCATGTGTCCTTTCGTTCCATAGCCCATATTACGATCAAATTGATAAACAGGGTATTGTTCATGTAGTTGTTTCATCAATTGATCCCTTGTCACTTTTGCTAGTATACTTGCTGCTGCAATTGATACACTTTTTTGGTCACCTTTATCCATAGCCATAAATGGATATTTACTATTATGTAATGGCACAGCATCAATTAAAACGAAATCTGGTGTTGGGGAAAGTTGTTCCATCGCAAGAAGCATCGCATTTTTTGTCGCCTCATAAATATTTATCCTGTCAATTTGCTCATTATCAACAATTCCTACACCGTAACTAATGGCATGCTCTTTTATAATATGAAAGAAACGCAATCTCGTCTGTTCATTGAGTTGTTTGGAATCATTCAATCCAAGTAACTCAAATGACGGTGGTAAAATAACAGCAGCAGCTACTACAGGACCTGCTAACGGCCCCCTACCAGCCTCATCTATACCCGCAATATGTTGATACCCTAATTGCTGATACCTTTTCTCATACACGCTCATTTGTTGAAATTGTGTTATTAATTGTTGATGTTGTAGTTGCTTCTTCTCGTATACTTTAAGAAGTTGTTGTACCCCTTTTCTTTTATCATTTTTCAACAATTTTAGTGTGGAATCCGTTATCATCTCTTCTTTAATCAATTGTTTAATTTCCGCTATTGTTTTATCTTGCATTTTATCCACCTGCTCTTTGATTACTATATCGGTTGATACGTATAAAATTTAAGTTTTTAAAATGAAAATGAGGCCGGGACATAAAGGTATGGCCAACTCGTTTAGCTACAATAATCAGCAAAAAAACTATCATTACATACTAATTATAGTAGTCGAGGGGCCTGACCCTTTCGTTTTGTCTCAACCTCATTACATGAAATATTACAAGTGCGATGGTGCACTTTCCAAAGTCACACTTCCAAGACGACCAACTCGCAAATCTTGTAAAATTATTTCAGCTACTTTGTCAAAATTTACATGTCCACCACTTTCCAAAGCGCCAAACTTTTTGCCTATTCGTACGAATACATCCCACATATCATCCATATCCGGTTGAATACCATACCGTTCTAATGCACTTTGTGGATATTTGTTTTGGAGAAATTTGAGGGCAAAAGCAGCAATATCTTGTAGCGAAAGAATCGTATCTTTTATTGTTCCGATTGTCGCTAATCGATAACCTACTATTTCATCATCAAATTTGGGCCATAAAATCCCTGGTGTATCTAATAATTCAAAATCTCCCCTTACTTTAATCCACGCTTGATGCTTCGTAATCCCTGGCCGATCACCGGTTTTGGCAATTTTCTTATTTACTAGTCGATTAATTAAAGTGGATTTTCCTACATTTGGTATACCTACAATCATCGCACGAGATGGACGTGGTTGAATTCCCTTTGCTTTTAATTGCGCCATTTTCTTCTGTCCAAGCTCTTTAGCTAGTTGGATTACCTTCTGAATATCTGCTTTATTGTTTACATCAACTGCAATTGCTTTATTTCCTTGCATTTGAAAGTATTCAATCCATTTATCTGTTTCATTTTGATCTGCCAAGTCTTTTTTCATAAGTACAATCATTTTGGCCTTTTGCTTGATAACTTGTTGTAACATTGGGTTTTGTGATGATAAGGGTACTCGTGCATCAACCAATTCTACAACGAAATCAACTAGTTTTAGTTTTTCTTCTATTTCTCTCCTTGCTTTTGCCATATGGCCAGGAAACCACTGTATTGTCATCTTACCTACTCTCCTAACACTTTCATCCGATTCATCGGCCAGTAAATGATACTAGTTTTACCAACAATTTGTTCCTTTGGTATCAGGCCCAACGAACGACTATCAACGGAATTTTCGCGATTATCCCCTAATACTAAATAATAGTCATCGGGGACTGTTTCAAAATTACCTGGCAATTCCTCGAGCGTAAAGTCTTCTGTAAAGGGTTGTAACACACTATTACTATGCAGGAAATCCTCATCAATTTCTTTTCCATTCACATATAACACATCATCTTTAAAAGCAATGTGTTCACCCGGAAGGCCAATTACACGTTTAATAAAATCCTTCTGTTCAGAAGCATGAAACACAACGATATCAAACCGTTTAGGTTCGGAAATTCGATATGAAAATTTATTTACAATCATTTGGTCACGGTCATGCAACGTCGGTAACATGGATGGTCCGTCTACAATAATAGGAGTAAAAAAGAATGTTCGTACAATAAAGGCTAGACCTAAGGCGATAAGTAACGCTTTAATCCAATCTAACCAACCATTTTTCTGTTTATTCATAGGAAACCTCCACTGCTTTTTTACAATTAACGATGGTACAATATTATCTAATTATCCAAACCTACGTGCTGCCTATCTCTATTCATTCCATCATACTATATTTTAAAACAAGCTACTACTATATCGCCATATAAAGGACTGGTTTGCACTGCGTTGGAATTCCATTTCACTCACTTTGCAGACCATCTATTATGTTGGAATCAACAGAAAAGGAGCCTGCATCATGCTGCCAAGCTCCTTCTCAATTATGTTCATTTGTTAGGCTGCTCTTTGTTTGATACAAATGTCATTAAGAGCGACGTTCTTTAATACGCGCAGCTTTACCACGTAAATTACGTAGATAGTAAAGTTTAGCACGACGTACTGACCCACGACGAACAACCTCAACTTTATCCACTCGAGGTGAATGTACTGGGAATGTACGTTCAACACCTACACCATAAGAAATTTTTCTTACTGTAAATGTTTCACTGATTCCGCCATTTTGTCGTTTAATTACAACACCTTCAAATACTTGGATACGTTCACGAGTACCTTCAACAACTTTAACGTGAACTTTCACTGTATCTCCAGGACGGAAATCAGGATGATCTGTACGAAGCTGGTCTTTTGTAATTTCTGCAATTAAATTTTGCACCATGCTTCACTCCTTCCAACCAATGTTCTTATCTCATCTAGCGTGACAGCGGAACATCGTGATATAGGGCTTAAGTAATCACTTAAGCACAAAAATAAATATACCATACTGTTAAGATAAGTTCAACTGTATCTTCGTTTTTTCTTCATCATGATAAAAAAGTAATTCTTAATCTTTCCATTCGTGTAACCATTTCTTTTCTTCGTCTGTTAGTTCGTACTGGTCGAGTAATTCCTGACGTCGTTCAAATGTCCGTTTTAGAGATTCACGCTTTCGCCAAGTTGCGATTTTTGCATGATTCCCTGACAATAAGACATCCGGCACTTTCCACCCACGAAAATCAGCTGGTCTTGTATAATGTGGATGTTCAAGTAATCCAGTAGAAAAAGAGTCCTGTGGTGCTGATTCTTGATTACCTAGTGCCCCTGGAAGAAGCCTGATGATACTGTCCATTACTACCATCGCACCAAGTTCCCCACCCGTTAAAATAAAATCTCCAATTGAAATTTCATCTGTTACAAGATGTTGTCTTATTCGTTCATCGTATCCTTCATAATGTCCACATATAAAAATGAGGTGTTCTTCTTTTGCAAGCTCTTCTGCTTTCTTTTGTGTATATGTTTCCCCTTGTGGACATAGTAAAATAACTCTCGGTTTTGTAGTTATATCATGTGTTAACGAATCTACTGCATCAAAAACCGGTTGTGGTGTCAACACCATTCCTGCTCCACCACCATACGGATAATCATCTACTTTATGATGCTTGTTTTCCGTAAACTCTCGGAAGTTTACAAGATTATAGGTAAACACATCTTTTTCTGCAGCTTTATGCAAAATAGATTGATTCAAAACACCTGCAAACATTTCGGGGAATAATGTTAATATATCAATATGCATTAATCTAACAATCCTTCCATTAATTCAATGGTCACTTTTTTGTTAGAAATATCTACGGTTTTTACAACTTGTTCAATATAAGGTATTAATACATCTTTTCCTTCATTTACACGTCGCACAACCCAAACATCATTAGCTCCTGGTGTTAAAATCTCTGTGATTACCCCTAAATACACATCATCATTCGTATATACTTCACAACCAATTATTTCATGGAAATAATATTCGTCCTCTTCAAGATCGGTTAGTTGGTCATCCGAAATTTTTAGTATTGCACCTTTCCATTTTTCCACATCGTTAATATTGTCATATCCGGCAAAATGAAGTAGATCAAATCCCTTATGTACACGATAGCCATCAATTTCTACTTGTTTGATCTGTCCATTCATATCAACATGTAACGTATTCCCAACTGAAAATCGTTCAGCAAAGTCTGTAATTCGCTTTACTTTTACTTCGCCACGTATTCCGTGTGTATTGATTATTTTTCCAACATTAAACATCTTATTCATCTCATCACCTACTATTCATCTATCCGTTGAACAATCCCATTTTTAATGATAATTGCCTGCTCTTTCATCATTTCTTCCCAATGCATACCTTTTTGAACTTCAACAAGAGCTTCAACTTCTCCTTCAACAATTTCACTACCTATCTCCAGCATATCCAGTTGTTCTAATTTAAAGTCTACAAGTTTAATTTTATCTTTACGTGATTGGATTTCTTGTTGAAAACGTGTTTGAATGTCTTGCTTCGACAAACCTGTTCTATTCTGCAATTTCCTTTGCTCAAATAACAATTGTTGACACTCTTGTTCAAGCTGCATTTTATTATGTTGAAATGTTGTCTTTAACTTTTCTTTACTATCATTTGTAAGGATTTGCCTCACTTGAACTTTTTTAATAATTTTCAAGGCTTTTACACTCCTAATAAACATACATATATGGAAAAGGGAAAGGGTAATTCCCCTCTCCCTACATGATGTCTAAATAGATTCTTTTTCTCACATCTGACTTAGCCGCGTAAACAATTGTTCGGACTGCTTTTGCAATTCGTCCATTCTTTCCGATGACTTTTCCAACATCTTGTTCATTCACAGTAAGATGATAAACAATTTTTGTCTCTTCTTCTGTTTCCTTCACAACAATGTCTTCCGGATAGTCAACTAAAGGTGTTACAATTGATTCAATGAGGGCTTTCATGATATCACACTACTTTTCGTTTTTTTGGTCGTGGAATTTTTTCATGATGCCTTGTTTTGAGAATAAGTTACGTACTGTATCACTAGGCTGCGCGCCGTTAGTCATCCATTTTAAAGCTTTTTCCTCATCTATTTTAATTTCAACTGGATCTACAACTGGGTTATAAGTTCCAATTTGTTCAATAGAACGTCCATCACGTGGTGAACGTGAGTCAGCTACAACAATACGATAAAAAGGATTTCTTTTAGACCCCATACGTTTTAAGCGGATTTTAACTGCCATTTTCTTGCACCTCCATCTGATTAGTTATCACAGTTTTAAATTCTATCAGAAATAGATAAGCCTGTAAAGTGTTTTTACATTACATGAATGGAAATTTCATTCCTTTACCCTTTTTTCCTTTTTGCATATTGGTCATTTGCTTCATCATCTTTTTCATTTCATCAAACTGTTTTAACAAGCGGTTAACTTGCGAAACTGACGTACCAGATCCATTTGCAATACGTTTTTTCCTACTTGCATTCATCATTTCCGGTTGTTGTCTTTCTTCCTTTGTCATTGACTGAACAATCGCTTCAATATGCGAAATCTGCTTCTCGTCAATTTGCACATTTTTTAAACCTTTCATTTTACCAGCGCCTGGAATCATCGATAATAAGTCTTCTAACGGACCCATTTTTCTTACTTGACCCATTTGCTCAAGAAAATCATCGAATGTAAACGACATCGTACGCATTTTCTCTTCCATCGCTTTTGCTTGTTTCTCATCGACTGCAGTTTGTGCCTTTTCAATTAGCGTTAAAACATCACCCATACCAAGTATACGGGATGCCATACGGTCCGGATGGAAAGCTTCCAATTCATCCAATTTCTCTCCCATACCGGCAAATTTAATTGGTTTGCCAGTTACAGCTTTAATTGACAACGCTGCACCACCACGAGTATCCCCGTCAAGTTTCGTTAAAACAACTCCCGTAATATCAAGTTGTTCATTAAAGCTTTCTGCAACATTAACAGCATCTTGTCCTGTCATCGCATCAACGACTAAAAATACTTCGTCTGGTTTCACTTCCGTTTTAATATCATGAAGTTCTTGCATTAAATCTTGATCAACATGAAGCCGACCTGCCGTATCAATAATGACATAATCTTGATGATTTTCTTTTGCCTGTTCAATCGCATTTTTAGCGATAGTCACAGGACTTTCATCTGTTCCCATTGAAAATACAGGCATATCAAGTTGTTTACCTAGTGTTTGTAACTGGTTGATTGCAGCTGGACGATAAATATCACAAGCGACAAGCATCGGAGTTCGATTGTAACTTTTCCGCAACAAGTTCGCTAATTTTCCACTTGTGGTCGTTTTACCGGCCCCTTGTAGACCAACCATCATAATGACAGTTGGAGGGCGATCTGCTACAGCAATTCGACTCTGCTCTTTCCCCATCAAATTTGTTAATTCATCCTGTACAACTTTGATTACCTGTTGCCCAGGCGTTAGGCTCTCCATTACTTCCTGTCCAATTGCACGTTCTTTAATCCGGTTAATAAGATCTTTTACTACTCGAAAGTTTACGTCAGCTTCGAGTAGGGCAAGGCGAACTTCTCGTGTCATTTCCTTTACATCTTGCTCTGAAACTTTACCTTTTCCCGTTATTTTTTTTATGGTACTTTGTAAACGTTCAGCTAAACCTTCAAATGCCATGGAACGTACCCCCTAATCTAATTCTTTTAATCGATCAATCAAACGTTCTATTTCAGTGTGTTTCTTATGAGCAGTTGCTTCTTGTAATGCATCGATAATTTCTGTCCGTTCTTGAAACTTTTTATATAGATTTAGTTTTTTCTCATATGTTTCAAGCATATTTTCTGTTCGTTTTATATTGTCATAAACAGCTTGTCGTGACACATGATGAATTTCTGATATTTCACCTAGTGAGTAATCTTCTAGGTAATACATTTCCATATACTCTCGCTGCTTTTTCGTTAAAAGTACATAATAAAAATCAAATAAATAATTGACCCTAGTCGTTTTATCTAACATTATACTCATCCTTGTTAAGTGAAATCCCTTTACATCATCATAACGAAAGTATGGAAATGCTGTCAAGATTAATTACTCCACTTTCTCACCAATAAAGAAACTTCACTCTGTGTGGAATTTCGCAATTCTCCTCTAGATTTTTGTTATACAAAACAAGATTTTACTAACTATTGCTTCTACTGCCATTCAAAAATCCCGTCGAATTCTGAAGTGGAAGTCTTACATCCAGATCTATATATTGGCTCCTCCTATAAAAATTGGATAAAAGTTACTACATATTGATCATAAATACAACAATTCTATTCTGCGTCCTTTTGATCCACCATATCGGCAAACAAACCATATACAAATGCTTGCGCATCAAATTGTTGCAAATCTTCTACTTTTTCTCCTAAACCAACATATTTTACAGGAATATTTAATTCATGGCGAATTGCTAAGACAATTCCGCCTTTTGCTGTTCCATCTAATTTTGTTAAAACAATTCCGGTTACATCGGTTGCATCTGAAAAGGTTTTTGCCTGGCTCAATGCATTTTGACCTGTAGTCGCATCTAACACAAGTAAAACCTCATGTGGCGCTCCTGGTATTTCACGTTCTATGACACGTTTTACTTTCGTTAACTCATTCATTAAATTCACTTTATTTTGTAACCTTCCGGCGGTATCACAAATTAAAATATCCGCATTTCTAGTTTTCGCTGCTTTAATGCCATCAAATATAACCGCAGCTGGGTCGCTTCCTTCGCTTTGTTTGATGACATCTACTCCAGTACGTTCACCCCATACTTCTAATTGCTCAATCGCACCTGCCCGAAAAGTATCCCCAGCAGCTAAGACTACTTTTTTTCCTTCATTCTTTAATTGATGAGCAAGTTTACCTATAGATGTCGTTTTACCTACACCATTTACACCAACTACGAGGACGACAGTTAATCCATCATCTACAATATTTAAGCCCTCTAATTGCTCTTCGCTGTCGCCATAATAAATTTGCACAAGTTTTTCTGAAATTACATCTTTCATTTCCTGTGAGTCTTTAATATTTTGTCGCTTTACTTCCATTTTAAGTTCATCAATTAAATCCATTACCGTCATAACACCGACATCGGCAGTAATTAATACTTCTTCTAATTCTTCAAAAAAATCTTCATCCACTTTTCTATAACGTGCAATTAAATCATTAATTCTACTTGAGAATGTTTGACGTGTTTTTTCCATACCTTCTTTATATTTTGTTGATACTTCTTCTTGATCTTTTTGGGTAAACTTTTCTTTTAACTTATTAAAAAAACTCATGAGTTCCATACCTCCCTATGCGTTAACTAATTCTTTCGTTTCTTCAAGCCGAACGGATACAAGCCTTGAAACACCAGATTCTTGCATTGTAACACCGTATAATACATCTGCCTCTTCCATTGTACCTTTACGGTGTGTAATTACAATAAATTGCGTGCTATCACGGTGCATTTTTAAATATTTCGCAAAACGTACAACATTCGCCTCGTCTAAAGCAGCTTCAACTTCATCTAGCACACAAAATGGAACGGGTCTAACGCGTAAAATAGCAAATAGTAATGCAATAGCAGTTAATGCTCTTTCACCGCCAGATAAAAGCCCTAGATGTTGTAGTTTTTTCCCAGGAGGCTGTGCAATAATCTCTACCCCCGTATCAAGTAAATGCGTCGGATTAGTAAGTTTTAACTCAGCTCTTCCACCACCAAATAATTCTTTGAAAACAACTGAAAACTCGTCTTTTATATGTGTAAATGTCTCTTCAAAAAGTTTTTCCATTTCTGTATCCATTTCTGCGATAACATCAAATAATGTCTGTTTTGCCTGAAGTAAATCAGTTCGTTGACTTGTCAAAAATTCATAGCGCTCAGATATACGCTCAAATTCATCAATCGCACCAATGTTTACAGTACCTAACGCATCAATTTTTCCCTTTAATTGTTTGACAATATCTTTGGCATTTGAAACGTCAGCGACTTTTTCATACGTGTCTGCTGCTCTTTCATATGTGATTGTGTATTCATCTTGTAGATGTTGTAATCTGTTTTCTAAATCAACATCTAATCGTGTTTGTTTCAACTCTTTTTGTTGGATCATTTCAATATGCTTACGATGTTGTTTTGTTTCTTCGTTTAATTCCCTTTCTTCATCTTGCATGCGTTTTGTCTGTTCCACTCTTTCTGAACGTTTTTGCTGAATGATATCGATAAGTTCCTCTTTCTTCTGTTTCATTTGTGCTATCTTACTGACAATTTCATCTTCAGTTAGCTCTGCATCTTTCATTTCCATAAGTTCTCTTAATTCTTTTGTACATAACGCATACTGCTTCTCCAAATCTTCTCGTTGATTGAGAGTCGCATTCGACTTTTCACGTTGATATTTAATACGTTCATCTTGTTCCGCTAATAAGATTTTCATTTTATTACATTCATTTTGTAACTTTTCTTTACTTTCTTTAAATGCTACTTGTTGTTTTGTGAAATCCTCTATTTGTACCTGAATTTGCTTAATTTGTTGCTCGAGGTTTTCTAACTGATTCGTCAAATCTTTATCGCGAGTAGTGAGACGTACTTTTTCATCCGTATATTGCGCTTTTTCTTGCGTATATATTGTTAAATTATCTTTTAATGTTGCCTCTTTCGTCTCTATTTCATTTACAACAGTTGTTTTTTGTTGTAGTAGTTGATAATCTCTATAGACTTCACCTTCTAGTTTGTCTAATTCAGTATTTATTTCTGCCACATGATTTTTTAGATTGGCTACTGTTTTTTCAAAGTGTTCTACTTTTAATACATATTCATCATATTTCTTCGTTGTATTTTTTAATTCTTTATCACGTGTAAATAAAGATTGACTTGTTTTTCTTTGCGCTCCCCCAGTCATGGAACCACCAGGATTTACAACATCTCCATCCAACGTCACAATACGATAACGATGCATCGCCAGTTCTGCTATCTCATTTGCATCTTTAAGGTTTTTTGCAATAAGTACATGCCCCATCAAATGTTGCACAGCTTTTTTATACTTAACATCCGTTGTAATTAAGTCGGAAGCTACGCCAACAAAACCAGCATGTTGCTTTATTTTACTTAATAAATCCTGGGTAATGAAGCGTGGCTGAATCGACTGTAACGGTAGAAAAGTTGCTCTTCCTTGATTCGTTCTTTTTAGCCACTGAATTGCTTTTCTCGCAGCTTCACTATGTTGCACCACAATATGTTGTGCTTGTCCACCTAAAATTGTTTCAAAAGCAGTAATATATGAAGTTGGAACATCAATCAATTCAACAACTGCACCATAGATGTCGTCTAATCCTCCATCTTCCCTTGCTTTTAAGACAGCCTTTACTCCTTGGAAAAAACCTTGATAATCCTCTTTCATATCCTCTAGCATTTCTTTTTTTGATTTTAACTTTTCAATAATTTGATATCCTTGATAAAGTTTTTCCCTATGTTCTTCGTACTTTTGTTTTTCTACTATATGTTCTGCTTTTAATCGTTGGATAGTTTCTTCTTTTACTGCATAACGTTTTTCTGCTTCATGTAATTCCTTTTCCTCTATTAGTTTCCGTTTATTTAATGTATCTACCTCAGATAATAAATCTTGATATCGATCATGTTGCCGATCTGTTCTTGCCATCGTCTGATTTAATTGTTGAAGGATAGATTGCTTCTCATTTCGCTTGGCTGCTTGCTCATTTAAATACTCGATATACTCCGCTTTTAAATCTTCTATCTTTTCCTCTAAATCAGCTTGATCCATCTTTAATTTCATTTCGAGGCTCTTTACTTGCTCATTCGTTGTCTTTCGCTGTTGTACTAACTGATTTAGTTCCGCCGTTTCCTTTGATAAGTCCATTTTCAATTCTTTGATACGACTATCCAAATTAGCTTTTTGAGATGCAAGTTTTTGTTTGTTTTCAGTAAAATGCTTCAGTCTTTCATTAAATACACGCTTTTTACCTTCGTATTGTTCCAAACGTTGCGTAACATCTAATAATTGGCTTTGAAAACGTTCAACCTCTTCATCTAGCGTAGTAAGTCCCTGCTTTTTTTGTTCAATATCTGCTTGCTTGCTTTGAATCATTGTTTTTAACTGAATATCTTTCATCCGTTGAGATTCAATTTCATCGTGCAGTGCTTTCCACTCCACATGTAGCTGTTCAATTTCCGTTATTAATAATGATATTTCATTTCCTTTTAGTTCATCTTTTAAATGGAGATACTTTTTAGCTGTTTCAGCTTGTTTTTCCAGTGGCATAATTTGTTGCTCAATTTCGTGGATAATATCTTCCACCCGGTTTAAGTTCTCACCCGTTTCCATTAACTTAAATTCTGCTTTCTTTTTTCTTTGTTTATATTTTAGAACTCCAGCCGCCTCTTCAAATATAGTCCTTCTATCTTCAGCCTTTGAGCTTAAAATTTCTTCTACTTTTCCTTGGCTAATAATAGAAAATGCTTCGCGACCAAGACCAGAATCCATAAATAAATCAACAATATCTTTTAATCTACAAGGCTGCTTATTTATGTAAAACTCACTTTCCCCAGAGCGGTATACACGTCTTGTAACACTTATCTCAGCATAATCTAATGGCAAAATCTGTTTACTATTATCTAAAGTTAAAGTTACTTCTGCGACATTCAAACGCTTCCTTGTATCACTACCTTGAAAAATTATATCTTCCATTTTTGATCCACGTAAAGAACGAGCAGACTGTTCACCTAAAACCCAGCGAATGGCATCCGTAATATTACTTTTTCCACTACCATTAGGGCCAACAACAGCTGTAACTCCTGGTACAAACTCTACACTTATTCGCTCGGCAAATGATTTAAAGCCGACACTTTCTAAACGTTTTAAAAACATATTTACATTCTCCTCGATATCATGTAAACAGAGTATGTTCTATTCATATTTACAAATTACTATAATTTTATTCATAAAAACAGTTGCAATTTAATGCATATATTTTATCATAAAGACAGTATCAAAAGAAGGGAGGAAGTAAAACAACCGTTTTTGCATTACATATATTAAAATAAATTGAGGTGCCTTATGAATTTAGATAATCCAACAATTGACAATATGACAAAGATATTAGATCAATTAGCAGACCATTTTCGTGTTGCAAATAGGGCTTTATTTGATCCTGAAGACTATGATATAAATAAATATGATCAATTAAAATTTCTATATGATATGGTAATAAGACAAGGTCGTTTAAGCGCAGCTGATACACAGGCCTTTCTTGACGAATTAAGATTAATAAGAAAGAATTAACGCGTACTAAAATTACTGTTCTAGAACAAACAGGCAATCTCGACTGTAGCAGAATGTTTCATACATTCTTGTCATGAGATTGCCTGTTTGAGCAATTACTTAGTTTTGGAATAATGTTATAGCAGATTTGGCAGCCAATTGCTCTGCTTCTTTTTTCGTCTTCCCAGATCCTGAACCAAATACTTCACCGTTTAGAACCACTTCCGCAACAAATTCACGATTGTGCGAAGGTCCCTTTTCATCAACAATTTGATATTCAATCGAATAATGTTTATGTCTTTGTACAATTTCCTGTAATTGACTTTTATAATCCATCGCATGCGAAAAAGCACCTGTTGAGATTTTCGGAAACACATATTTTTCTAAGAAAGAGAGAACAGCTTCATATCCTTTATCCAAATACAACGCTCCTAAAAGTGATTCAAATACATCGGCCAAAATGGCAGGCCTTTCCCGACCACCTGTCTGTTCTTCCCCTTTACCTAGCAACAAATAATGGCCTAGGTTTAAACGTCGCGCAAACACTTCCAAGGAGGATTCACAAACTACCGCTGCACGCAGCTTTGTTAACTCACCTTCTGGCATGTTTGGCTTTTTACGATATAAGTATTGTGACACTCCTAACTCCAATACTGCATCGCCTAAAAATTCCAAGCGCTCGTTATCCGAAAATGCTTCTTTCCGATGCTCATTCACATAGGATGAATGTGTAAATGCCTGGATAAGTAAAGACTCATTCGTGAATGTTAATCCAAGTTCCTTTTCAAGCTGTTTTATATCCATATTTTTATCACCCCAATGGTTATCATCATTGGAAAGTCTCGCACTTGACGAGACTTTCACACATTATAGCTCGTTTCACCATAAATAAACGTTTCAACAGGACATTCTGTCTTTAAATCTGCTGACGTATGTGGGACATAGAAACTAAGCTTGTTTACTGTTTATGTAATTAACAGCATCGCCGACAGTATTAATTTGTTCAGCTTCCTCATCAGCGATTTCCATATCAAATTCATCTTCAAGTTCCATTACTAATTCAACAACATCAAGTGAATCCGCTTCTAAATCGTCACGAAATGAAGCTTCTAATGTTACTTTATCTTCTTCCACTTCTAGTTTGTCTACAATAATGTTTTTTACTCTTTCAAATACGTCTGCCATTCTTGTTCACCTCCCTTCAAGTAGTATAAACAATTCCAATATAAATTTCTATTTTAAATTCACATTACCATACCACCGTCAATATGGATCGTTTGTCCTGTTATATAATTTGCGTCATCTGAGGCCAAAAAACGAACAACTTT
Organism: Paracerasibacillus soli; assembly: GCF_042432965.1. Lineage (NCBI taxonomy): Bacteria > Bacillati > Bacillota > Bacilli > Caryophanales > Bacillaceae > Paracerasibacillus > Paracerasibacillus soli. Next base: position 94,537 of record NZ_JBHLWL010000040.1, read on the forward strand.
TGCAATGTCCCCAGGTTCACCGAGTCTAGAAAGTGGAATCATTTGAAGCATACTTTCTTTTTGTTCATCAGTAAGCGCATCTGTCATATCAGTAGCAATAAAACCTGGCGCAATTGCATTTACCAAAATATTGCGAGATGCTAGTTCCTTTGCAGTTGTTTTCGTAAGGCCAATAACCCCAGCCTTTGCGGCAACATAGTTTGCTTGACCTGGATTTCCGCTTACTCCGACAATAGAAGCTACATTAATAATTTTACCTGCACGTTGCTTCATCATCTGCCTAGTCACAGCTTTTGTACAAATAAATACCCCTTTTAAATTGATATCAATTACGTCTTCAAAATCCTCTACTTTCATTCTCATGAGTAAATTATCTTTTGTAATGCCAGCATTATTAACTAAGATATCAAGTGAACCAAATTCGGAAATAGTTGTTTTGATCATCTCTTTAACAGAATCTTCATCCGCTACATTTGCTTGAATAGCTAAAGCTTTACAACCAAGTTTTTTTATTTCTTCTACAACAGCAGAAGCTTTTTCCTTATTTCCAGAGAAATTAACAACAACATTTGCGCCTTGCTTTGCTAGTTCAAGTGCTATAGCTCGCCCAATACCACGGGATGCACCGGTAACTAAAGCCGTTTTATTCGTTAACATGATTCATTCACTCCCTTTGTACCAATTCATAAATGCATGTAAAGAATCGACATCTTGTACAGCAAAGGTTTTTATTTTTCGATTAATCTTACGCACTAAGCCACACAATACTTTTCCTGTTCCAACCTCAACGAAAGCATCAATACCAGTTTCAATCATTCTTTCAATTGATTTTTCAAATTGAACAGGTGAGTACAACTGTTTAATTAACAGTTCCCGAATATCTTCTTTATTCGTAACCGGTTCAGCTGTCACGTTTGCATATAAAGGAACGTTAGCATTCTGAAATTTGATTCGATCCAAGGAGAGCGAAAATTTTTCATTTGCTTGTTTCATTAACCGCGAATGAAACGGACCACTGACATTTAATGGTAGGATGCGTTTTGCACCAGCTGCTTTAAGTAAAGGTGTAGCGAGTTCCACTCCCACCCTAGATCCAGAAATCACAATTTGTCCGGGGCAATTTAGATTGGCAATGTCTACTACTTCATCTTTTATTTGAGCGAGTGAATGGTACACTGTTTCTTCGTCAAGCCCTAAAACTGCGGCCATTGTTCCTTGTCCTTTTGGATAAGCTGCTTCCATCAGGCGTCCTCTTTCAGCTACTAATGGCAGTGCTTCATCTAGTGTTAGAACTTGTGCACTAACTAACGCGCTATATTCTCCTAAACTATGTCCAACTGTTATTGTTGGTAATATATTTTCGTTTTCTAGTAAACGCACAATTGCTGCACTTGATAAAAGAAGTGCAGGCTGTGCATGTTCGGTTTCTGTCAATAATTCTTTCGGACCTTCAAACATAATTTTTGTAATATCTTTATCCAAAACTTCATTTGCCCGTTGATATATTTCTTTTATCTCGGGATATTGATCGTAAATTTCCTTCCCCATTCCAACTGTTTGTGAACCTTGACCAGGAAACATAAATGCTACTTGTTTCATCTAATCTTCCCCTTTGATTTGATCCATTGTAGAAATAGTTGTTTGTATCGTATCCGTCACATTATGTTCAACCATGTGACACGCTTGCTTAATTGCACTCAACACGGCCCGTCCATTCGACGATCCATGTGCTTTAATCACAGGCGCCGCTAACCCAAACAAACCTGCTCCTCCATACTCCGAATAATCAAGTTTGTCTTTTAGACCTTTTAGATCTCCCTTAATAAGTCCTGCCGCAAGTTTTGTTTTAAAAGAACCCATGAGTGTTTCTTTCAATAACGAAAACATCATCATAGCAGTACCTTCAATTGTTTTCAAAGCGACGTTCCCTGTAAATCCATCCGTAACGACCACATCAGCAGCTCCGGTTAACAGGTCTCTAGCCTCTACATTTCCAATAAAGTGAATAGGTGCTTCCTGTAATTTTGCAAACACTTTTTTTGTCATGTCATTCCCTTTTCCATCTTCTGTACCCACATTGAGTAACCCAATTCGCGGATTTGTAATTCCCCGAACCTTCTCTGTATAAATGGATCCCATAATTGCATATTGCACAAGATGTTGTACTTTTGCATCAACATTTGCACCGACATCCAACATTAAAAATCCCTTTCCGTCAAGCGTCGGTAATGTAGGACTCAAAGCCGGACGATCAATTCCTTTTATTCTCCCTACAACAAAAAGACCTGCACTCATCAATGCACCTGTATTACCTGCCGATATACATGCGTCTGCTCTTTTTTCCTTTACTTCTTGAGCCATTAATACAATCGATGAGTTTTTTTTACGACGAACCGCACGAACAGGTTCATCATCACCTGTAATTACTTCTGTTGTATGTAAAATATCGATATGATGTTCATTTGTTAGGAAAGGTTTAATTTTACTTTCATCACCAATAAGTGTTATATGCAAATCATTTATTTGAGCAACTGCATCCATCGCACCTTGAACGATTGCTTGCGGAGCATTATCTCCACCCATGGCATCTATTGCAAGTCTCATTGTCATTTCTCCTTTAAATCACATTTAGTTTTCATTCATGGTGGAACGATACATATGGAAAATACCAGTAAAAACTTGTTCATTTTCTACAAAGCTGTCAACAGAAACAATTGTTTTATGTTTATCAGCAGTATTTTCTACTCTTGCTTTTGCAATGACACGTTCCCCCTCTTTTACTTGTCTTGTAAATTTAATTTCCGATTTAGCAGTTAAGGCTAATTCATCATTAATCACCGCGACGGCCAAAGAGTTTGCTTGAGCAAACAAATGGTGACCACGCGCTATATTTTTTTTTGTAAAAACATGTTCTTTTTCAATATCTAAAATGGAGATAGCTCGCTGATCCAATTCTAAATCAACAATTTCCCCTATTACGTCTTCTATAACTAAAGCACGAACTGTCTCATTCCACTGTGACGTAGCAACAGACTTTATTCGCTCTCTTAATTCTGGTATTGCTAATTCCATACGATCAAGTCGTATCGTTTGAATACTTACATGAAACATCTTAGCTAACTTTTCATCTGTAATAAAAGGTGTTTTTTCAATCGTTTCTGTTAATAATCTTTGTCTCTCCGCTTTAGGTTTCCTCATTGCATGCACCGTCCATAGCTATTAAAATATCATATATAAGAAACAGTATTATGACTTGGTACTAATAGTAATATATAATACGTTCACTAATTATGCAAGTATTGATTAATCTAATTGTATAGAAAAAATCCCTTCATCTTCCAGGTATTTTCTTAGTTTTTCATATTCAGCATCTGTAAAAATACTGTTTGATTCAATTAATTCTGCTGCATCTTGTCTTGCTGTCTCGAGTGCACGATAATCATGGACCATGTCTGCAACTTTGAAATCTGGTATCCCACTTTGTTTTTTACCAAAAAAGTCACCTGGACCACGTAATTTCAAATCTTCTTCTGCCAACTCAAAGCCATCATTTGTCTCTGTCATAATTTTCATACGTTCTTTACCGACTTCACCTTTTGGCTCAGCAATTAATATACAATAGCTTTGCTTTTCCCCACGGCCCACTCTCCCACGCAGTTGGTGTAATTGCGCCAATCCGAATCGTTCTGCATCATAAATAACAATAACTGTTGCATTAGGTACATTTACTCCAACTTCTACTACTGTTGTCGAAACGAGTACTTGTAGTTCATTATTCGAAAACAGATTCATCACGTCGTCCTTTTCTTCCGATCGTAAGCGGCCATGCATTAAGCCAACCTTAATGGACGATGAGTAGTATTCTGTTAAGGTGTCGTATAGTTCAACTGCATTTTGAATATCTAATTTGTCTGACTCCTCGATTAATGGTGCAATAATATATGCCTGTTCTCCGTTATCAATTCGTTTAGCAATGAAGTCTAATATACGCTCAAACATATTTTCCTTTACCCAAAATGTTTCAATTTCTTTCCTTCCAGCTGGCATTTCTTTAATAATTGAAACATCCATATCTCCAAATGCAGTAATCGCTAATGTACGTGGAATTGGTGTTGCTGTCATAAATAATACATCTGGATGAAGCCCTTTATCTCGTAAAATACGACGCTGTTCTACTCCAAATCGGTGTTGTTCGTCTACAATAACTAACCCAAGTTCATGAAATAGTACATCGTCTTGAATTAATGCATGTGTACCAATTACGATATCTATCTTACCGTTTTCAATTGCAGTAGTTAATTCTTTTCTTTTTTTACCTTTAAGCGTCCCCGTTAACAAGGCTATTTCTAGTTGACCTGCAAACAACGAAACAAGCGATTGAAAATGTTGTTCAGCTAAAATTTCAGTAGGAACCATCAATGCCCCTTGCTTCCCTGCGGTAATCGATGCAAATAACGCAATTGCCGCTACAATTGTTTTTCCTGACCCAACATCACCTTGCAACAGCCGATTCATACGATATGGTGATTTCATGTCAGATAGGATTTGTTGTAATGACTTTTGTTGATCGTTCGTTAGCTGAAAGGAGAGGGTATCGATAAACTGAGAAACTTTTAACGCATCATAATGTTGTGAAGCACCGGTAGATGATTCTCTATTTATTTTTCTTAACATCTGCATTTTTAATTGGAACAATAAAAATTCTTCATATGTAAAACGTCGTCTCGCATGCTTTAGTTCGTTTCGATTCTGAGGAAAATGCATCATTTTAAGCGCATCTAAGCGCTTTGGTAATTTATATGCTTGTAAGAAATGGTGCGGTAAAATTTCCTCAACGTAATCCTTATTTTCCTTCATTAGCTGAATAATTAGCTTTTTAAGTTTAGCATTTGTCATCTTTCCTTTTACGGAGTATAAGGGCTGAATACTTGCATGAGTATCCGCAGCTCCTTTTTTATACATAGACACCGTAATTTGCAAACGATGTGCATCCCATTTACCGATTAACGTAACCGTATCCCCGATTTGCAACTGTTTTTTTGCAAATGCACGGTTAAACATCACTGCACGAACGACAACTTGTTCCACTTCAATATTAAAGGACAATCTAGATTTTCTCTTTCCATAAAAAGTAAGGGAAGGTTCTTGGATAATCCTTCCCTCAATCGTTACTTTATCATCGTGTATTAGTTCAGTTAGTGGTTTTATTTCAAAGTCATCATAACGATATGGAAAGTTAAAAAGTAAATCTTCCACCGTCAATATTTTCATTGCTGCTAAATCTTCCGCAGCCCTTTCTCCTATTCCTTTTATTGTTAAGATTGATTGTTGTAACACGGAAATCACTCTTTCATCTCATATAACATTTGTTTTCTTGTCAATCAATATTTAAGCGTTTGGTCATAACAATTCGCCCATCTATAGAATGTATGTTCCTATTATAGCATGATTAGGACTGTTTAGCTATCATCTTCCTCTTACGTTTAATGCTTTGCATACAAAAAGAGAGGAAGTCATTTCAAAATGGACAGATTCCATCATGTTCTAATAACCTTGTTTGATTATATCATAAAATAAAACACAAGTACCTTACAGCCTTTACCAATTACATTTCAATAAAAAAAATTCGCCATCGTTACTGGCGAATTTTCTCAAAGCTTATTCAACTGAGAATATATAAGAATAAATCGGTTGATTTCCACTATGGGTTTCAATTTCGATATCTTCATATGTTTCCTCAATATATTTTTCCAATTCTTTTACCGATTTTTCATCAACATCTTCACCGTATAATATTGTCAAGATTTCATCATCTTTCGTAATTAATTCTTTAAGAAGATCTTTAACGGTTTGATCTTTTGTAGGTGAAGTTACTTTAATTTTGCCATCAACTAAGCCCATAAAATGATCTTTTTCAATGTTAATCCCATCAATTTTTGTATCACGGACTGCATATGTTACTTGTCCAGTTTTAACATGTTGACTTGCGAGTTCCATTTGTTGCTTATTGTCATCCAACCCATTTTCAGGATGGAATGCAAGTAAGGCACTAATTCCTTGTGGTATTGTTTTAGTCGGTACAACTGCAACATCCACTTCCGCAAGCTCAGCAGCTTGTTCAGCAGCCATTACAATGTTCTTATTATTCGGTAAGACAATTACTTTATTTGCATTCGCCTCTTTAATTGCATCAGAAATATCTTGTGTACTAGGATTCATTGTTTGTCCGCCTTCGATAACAATTGTAGCACCAAGGCTTTCAAATAAAGATTTAAGTCCAGATCCCATCGCAACTGTTACAATCGCAAAATCAACTTTTTCTTTAGGTGCTTGATGTTCGGAGCCAACAATAGCTGAATGTTGTTCTCGCATATTTTCGATTTTCATATTGATCAAGCTACCGTAATTTTGACCAATCGTTAATACATTACCGGGATACTCCACATGAATATGCACTTTGACAACTTCATCATCTGATACAACTAGTAAAGAATCCCCATGCTCACTTAGCTGATTACGAAATGCTATTTCATCAAATGGGTGTTGCTTCAATTTTTCCTCATCAAATTTAACCATAAACTCCGTACAATAGCCAAATTCAATATCTGCTGTATTCATAAAATCTTGTGCCGTTTTATGATGTTCAGCATGTATCATATCATCTATATCGATTGTATCAATATCTTCTGGTAATTCTTCACCTTTTAGTGAAGCAAGGAATCCTTCATAAATTGTGACGAGACCTTGACCGCCGGAGTCAACGACGCCAACTTCTTTTAAAACTGGTAATAAGCTTGGCGTTCTTTTCAGCGATGCTTTTGCTTCATTTAAAACTTTCTCCATAAGAATAATGATATCTTTTTCATGCTTTGCTTGCTTAACCGCTTCAGCCGCTGAATCTTTTGCCACTGTTAGAATGGTACCTTCTACTGGTTTCATTACAGCTTTATAAGCAGTCTGTACACCATGATCAAATGCTTGTGCAAGTCCTTCAGTCGTAATCGTTGCTTGATCTTGAATACCTTTTGCAAAGCCCCTGAAAATTTGCGATAGAATAACACCTGAGTTACCACGTGCTCCCATCAAAAGTCCTTTTGCTAGAGCATTTGCAACATCTGAAATGCTCTCAGAATTATTTTTCTTCACTTCATTTGCACCTGAAGTTAATGATAAATTCATATTTGTCCCGGTATCTCCATCCGGCACTGGGAATACATTCAATGCATCAATTTTCTTCGCGTTATTTGTTAAATGTAATGCACCAGTAAGCACCATTTTAGAAAACAACGCACCATCTAATTTTTCCAAAGTCACCATACTTCCTCCTCTAACTACGAACACTACTCCTTATTTACACGAACACCTTGTATGTACACATTAATAGAGTCTATTTCTAATCCTAATGTTTTATTTAGTGTATACTTCACTTGCGATTGAACATTATGCGCTACTTCTGAGATTTTCGTACCATAACTAACGATAATATACAGATCAATGTGTAGGTGGTTATTATCTTGTCTTACTACAATACCACGAGAGTAGTTTTCTTTTTTTAGAATTTCGGCAATCCCATCTTTAATTTGACTTTTTGACGCCATTCCGACAATCCCATAACATTCTACAGCAGCTCCACCTGCAATTGTTGCGATGACATCATCCGTAATTGTTATATGACCATCGTTTGTATTAAGTTCTATGGACATACGAATCCTCCTTCAATACTAAACTTATGCATATTTTACTACACTTTATAAAAGTGAACAAATGGTTTCTTTTAAATAAAAAAAGAATAAAGATTACTCCATTTTTATTTTGCCCCTTATTACAATGAATGATTCTTCTTATTCTGTCAAGAATTTCTCCTTTAATGATGATTGCATTCTTTTTATTCTTGTGGTAAATTGTATAAGTATTCACTGTGACATTAGGTAAACTAGGAGGGATTATAGATGGCTAGAAAATGTGTTATAACAGGACGCCAAACGAGAACAGGAAACAACCGTTCACACGCGATGAATGCTAATAAACGTAATTGGAAATCTAACGTTCAAAAAGTAAGAATTATGGTTGACGGTAAACCAAAACGTGTTTATGTTTCAGCTCGCGCCCTTAAATCAGGTAAAGTTGAACGCGTGTAAGTATACATGCTTTTCAGCTGACATACATTTTATGTTTAAAAAAGAAGCACTTTAACCAAGTGCTTCTTTTTTAAATATCAAAACAGTAAATAGCCAGATTTTCTAAAAAAAAAGGCTTTTGTCAATATACCTTGACAAAAGCAATATTTCCTACTTTTCCTTTTTGAACATACCAATAACAACCCTTACAAAGCCACCTATGAATCTTGGAAGTTTAATAGTATAAAATTTCATGATTCCGACCTCCTCTATTTGAAACAAGCTTACATAGCATGATTAATCACAACTCTTTACTAGTAATAGTATGCCTTCTGTATATGAAAAAGTACCATATTTTCTAATAAGCTTATTTGAAATCGTAAGTGTCGTCCCCATCTCAATTTTTTTGTCTATAAGTGGATAGTAAAAGCCTGTCAATGTTAGCCCCAGCACATGTTTAGAAATCGGAATAAAAGATATGTTTTCATAATTCATATCTTCTTCTATAGTGTATGTACCCGGTAAGGTCATTTCAATATAATTGTGTGTATCCACGATAACCGCTTTTATGTGCTCTTTTGCTATAGGTAAAAGTAGTTGCATATTTACAAGTGTATGATCAAATCTTCCACCAGTTGCACCGAAGATATATAACGCGTTCGGACGAAATGTCATTGCTTTCGCAACTGCTAATTCCAAATCTGTTTCATCTTTTTCAACAGGAAATAACTCGAATTGATTCGTGTTATCCTTAATAAAGTCCATCTCTTTTTTTGCGACTGAATCAAAGTCACCAATCGCAATATCAACCTTAATCTTATTTTCAAGCAGTATTAAGGTACCACGATCGACACCAATCCAAACATCTATAAAGCCAAATCGGGACAATGATGGAATTGCATCACGTGGTCCATTTGCTATAATCCCGATATTCATGTCTATTTATGAACCACATTCGCTGCTTGACGAATTGTTTGAATTGCTTCCTTACGATTCGTCTTGTTATAAATCGCACTTCCAGCAACTAACACATCAGCTCCAGCTTCGACACATAATGTAGCGGTCTCTTGATTGACCCCTCCATCAACTTCAATTTCAAAAGCGAGCCCTCTTTCTTTACGCCATGTAGCAACTTGTTTGATTTTGGATAGCATTTCTTTTATAAATGATTGCCCACCAAATCCTGGGTTGACAGTCATAATTAATACAAGGTCAACTTCATGAATTATCTCCCGTATCATATCAACAGGTGTGGCTGGATTAATTGTTACGCCAGCTTTTACACCACTGGATTTAATAAGTTGAATCGTTCGGTGTAAATGTGTACATGCTTCTTGATGAACCGTAATAATGTCTGCACCTGCATTGGCAAACATCTCAATATAACGGTCTGGATTTTCTATCATAAGATGTACATCTAAAGGTAAATTTGTAATCGGCTTGATTGCCTCAACGATTAATGGGCCTATCGTAATATTTGGCACAAAATGACCGTCCATGACATCGACATGAATGTAATCTGCACCACCTGCTTCAACATCTTTTATTTCTTTTCCCAGTTCCGCAAAGTCTGCTGATAAAATGGAGGGAGCTATTTTAATCATTATTTAATACCTCGGCTTTCTTGTTTGTATTTCTTCTAAAAAACTAACATAATGTTCATAACGGTAAGAACGGATTCTTCCATCTTCCACCGCTTCTTTTACAGCACAATGTGGCTCTTTACTATGTAAACATCCACGAAACTTGCAGTGGTGTTGTATTTCTCTTATTTCCGGGAAACAAGCCCCTAATTGTTCTAACTTGATTTCAGTTAAGTCTAAGTTACTAAATCCCGGTGTATCTGCAACTAAACCACTATTCACTTCAACAAGTTCAACATGCCGTGTTGTATGCTTCCCTCTACCAAGACTTTTTGAAATACTAGCTGTCTTTAAAATGAGAGAGGGTTGTAACGCATTTAGTATCGAAGATTTGCCTACACCTGATTGTCCAGCAAATACAGTAACTTTATTTGGTAAATATTGCTTAATATCATCATAATCAATCGTATCTTTTGCTGATAATAGTTCTACATGGTATCCAATTTGTTCGTAATCTTCTTTATAGCGTTGCATCATATTCATTTCTTCTTTTGTTGCTTTATCCATTTTATTAATAAAAATAATTGGTTTAATATGTTTAGCCTCAATTAAAATCAAAAATCGATCTAGTAATAAACTACTAAAAGACGGCATAGTGGCAGCATTTACAATGACAGCCTGATCAATATTCGCAATAGGTGGACGGATTAATTCATTTTTCCTTTGTTTTACTTCTGTAATATAGCCTTCAACCTCGTTGTTTATATCAAACGACACAAAATCACCTACAAGCGGGGTGATTTTTCGCTTACGAAAAACCCCCCTTCCTTTGCAAGCATAAATTCCTTCGTCTGTTTTTACATAATAGAAACCACTTAAAGCTTTTATGATCCTGCCTTCTGCCATTTACTCACCCTCTTTATATGGTACAGTCTTTTCAATAAAGAGCTTACCATCACGCACAACTTTATATTCACCATAATCATTTGGTGCAATTGTTAACGTTATCGTATACTCTTTATCCTCTGTTATTTCATCCTCTTGAAAAACATCCGTAATATCATGGTCTATATCAGAAATATAGATTTTTACTTCTTGTGCAACTTTTTCCTCATCATCTTCATTTTCATCCAAATCATATGGCACTGTAAATGTTATCGTGTGGGAAGCTGGGGGCTTTTCTGTTGGACCAGTTGATATATAAACGTCTACCGTCGCTCCCTTTTCTAAAGAAGTATTGGATTCCGGACTTTGTTTTATGACTTGACCTTTTGGTACAACATCTGAGTTTTCCTCAATTTTCTTCATTTTTAATCCTTTATCTTTTAAATATGAAGCAGCTTCATCTTCTGTCATCCCTTTTAAATTGTTTAAGTTAATCAACTCTGGGCCAATGCTGACTTCAAAGATAACCTTTGTTTCTACTGGTACAACCTCTTGGTCAGGATTTGGTTGTATTTGGTTTAAAATCTCTCCTTTGGGACGTTCTGAATGCTTGTCATAAGCAATGACTTCATAGCCACGTTCCTCCAGAAGCCTGCGAACTTGTTCAAAATCTTTTCCAACAAAGTCTTCAAAAACTTCCTTTTCTTTACCTTGACTGACAAACAATGTCACAACATATTGTTCTTTAACAGTTTTACCCGGTTTTGGATCCGTTTTTACGACAAAACCTTCCGCTATTTCATCAGAAAAAACACTTTCCATTTTTACTTGTAAATGCAGATTTTCTAATTCCTCGACCGCATCTTCATATTTTTCTCCGATTACATCAGGAACATCCACATCTTTCGGTTTTAGTAAATGTGGAATAAGAAATAATGCCAGGATAACAGAGACCATGATAACAAAGCCTCCAATTAGAAGAAACAACCATTTTTTCTTTTTTGATTTCACCTTTTTTGTTTTTGTTTTCTTCTTCACTTTATTTTTTTTACCTTTTTTGCCTGACACTACTTTTTCTTGTATTTCATTTGCATGATGAATCATCGTATGTTCGTCTTCATCCTGTTGTTCTAATTCTCCGATACGATCACTTATAATCGGAATGGCTTTTGTTTTTTCTTCTTCATTAGTTGGAGATACATATTTCGGTTCATGCATTCGTTTTGGATCTAATGCGTTATCTAAACTTGTTTCCATCTCATAGGCGCTTGCGAATCGATTAAAAGGGTCTTTATCAGTTGCTTTTAAAACGATATTTTCGACACTTTGTGGAATCGACTGATTAGAACTCCGAACAGATGGTGTTTCATCTTGTAAATGTTTTAAAGCGATGGAGACTGGTGATTGACCTGAAAAAGGAAGTCTCCCAGTAAGAAGTTCAAAAAAGACAATACCTAACGAATAAATATCAGATTTCTTTGTCGCATTTCCGCCTCTGGCTTGTTCCGGTGACAGGTAATGTACAGACCCTAACACAGAATTTGTTTGTGTTAATGCTGTCGCACTTAAAGCCATTGCAATCCCAAAATCAGTGACCTTTACTTGACCATTTGGATCCATTAATATGTTTTGTGGTTTAATATCACGATGAACAATGCCATTTTCATGGGCATGACCAATAGCTGATGTTAATTGCTGCATAATATGAATGGACTTCGACACTTCAATAGGACCATTTTCTTTTATGTATTCTTTTAATGTCATTCCTTTTACGTATTCCATGACAATATAAAGAATATTATCTTCTTCCCCGACATCATAAATGCTTACAATGTTTGGGTGGGACAAACTTGTAGCAGCTTGGGCTTCACGATCAAAGCGTGCAATAAACTCTTGATCATGTACATATTCTGGTCGAAGTACCTTTAAAGCAACATCTCGATCTAATATAAGGTCTCTTGCCAAATAAACATTTGCCATACCACCGCCACCAATCATCTCCCGCACTTGATAGCGATCACTAAGCACACGTCCATCTAACATGAGATGTCACCTTCTCCCTTATCCGATGTGTAATCTACGATAACTAAAGATACGTTATCTTCTCCACCACGTTCATTTGCCAATCGAATGAGTTCATTTCCAATCGTCTCCATGGACTCGGTTTGTTGGATGATTGGTACTAATTCTTCGTCTCTTACTTTATCTGTTAATCCATCGGAACATAATAGAAGACGATCATTTTCTTCCCAAGTTAATGTTTTGATATCCGGTTTTACCCGTTCTTGTGTACCTAATGCCCTTAATACTACATTTTTTCTCGGGTGATACATGGCATCTTCCTTTGTCAGTTCACCAGATCGAACGAGTTCGTTCACTAAGGAATGATCCTCTGTAACTTGTTTTAATCCATGCTTATCGTATAAATAACAGCGACTATCACCAATATGTGCGATTGTTAGAAAGTCCTGTAAACAAACAACGATAACTATCGTCGTTCCCATCCCTTTACATTCATCCTTTTCTAAGGATAAGTCGTATATTTTCTTATTAATATTTGCAATGTTTTCCGCTAACCATGTTTCAACTTGTTCAGGTGTATGCACTTCTTCGAGCTGTTTCCATTCCTTTTCCAGCATGGAGGTAGCCATCTGACTAGCAACATCACCAGCTAAATGGCCACCCATTCCATCTGCAATAATCGCAAGAAGCTGTCCACTCTTATTTCGATAAACACCACCAGAATCTTCATTATGGGGTCTGACCCTGCCACAATCTGTTAAAAATTTCCCTCTCATCCTATTCACCTCTTTATAACGGGCTAATATTTATTCTTAGTATGACATAAAAACGTCTAGAAAGAAATGTAATCCCATCATATATCCATTATTTCGTCCTTGTCAGCCGCGCGATAAAAAAACCATCCGATTCAATAGAATGAGGAAATAATTGTATCCAATAATTCCCGCTGCTTGCATGTTGAATAACTTGTTCAGGTAAGCTGTCCACAAACATTTGATCTCCTGAATAATTGGAATGTTGTTCCAAGAACTTCTTTATGACCATTTCATTTTCACTTTGGTCTACCGTACAAGTACTATAGACTAAATATCCGCCAATTTTTAATAACGATGATACACGATGTAAAATATCATACTGAATCTTTGCGAGTGATTCGATATCTTCTTCTTTCTTTCGATATTTAATATCTGGTTTACTTCGTATCACTCCAAGGCCCGAACACGGAGCATCTACAAGTATACGATCAAAATGCTGTTGTGGATATATCTCACCTAAAGTTCTCGCATCCGCAGCACTAGCATCAATGATTGATAATGATAGTTCCTTGGCTTTATTTTCAACCAAACGAATTTTCTTTTTATGTAAATCATGTGCTTTCACTATTCCTTCGTTCCTCATCTTTTCAGCTAAATGCGTAACCTTCCCACCTGGTGCACTACAAGTATCAAGCACAACCATATTTGGCTTAGTGTCTACTGCTTCACCAACTAACATAGAACTTTGATCTTGAATCGTGACATAACCATCCTTGAATAAGGCAGATTTTAAAATATTACCTTTTTTAATTACAATCCCTTGGTTAGAAACAATAGATTTTTCTACTTCAAACCCCTCGGCTTGCAATTTCTTCATCGCTTCATCACGAGATATTTTTAAAGGTTGAATACGAATGGAACTGTCCCGATTCCGTAAGTTAGCTTCACACATTTTTTGTGTTGTTTCGAGACCAAATTGTTTTTCCCATCTCTTTACTAGCCAAATAGGATGACTTGTTTGAATAGCTATTTTTTTCACGGGATCATTTATATTAGTAAAATCAGTCATTCCTGATCGCTGTATGTTTCGTAATACTCCATTTACAAATGATGCTATTCCTTGATGGCCACGTTTTTTTGCAATTTCTACTGCTTCATGGATAATCGCATGGTCTGGCACTTTATCAAGATAAAACATTTGATAGATAGACATATATAACAATAATTCAACCCACATCTCAACTTTTTTATTCTTATCTACATGTTGCTTCAAAATATATTCTAGGGTCAACTTACGCTGCAATGTCCCATAGACTACTTCCGTCAGTAATGCAGCATCCTGTTGGACAAATCGGTTCTTTTGTATTTCCTTATCTATCAACAAATGACTATACCCTTGGTCTTTTTCAATTCGCATTAACAGCTCTAACATCGCAGTTCGAAGTTGATACTTTTGCAATTTATTCACCTAATTTCGTTCCAATTGTAATTCGGTCTCGTGAACCTAGTAAGTAATCTTTCACAAGCATCCGTTTACTACCGGCCGGTTGAATATCGATAATTCTAAGTGCTCGTTTATTGCCGCAAACTACTGTAAAGGAAGCTTCATTTTCAATGTTCACAATTTCTCCTGGTTCACCATCATATTCCGTATCATCTAGTTCAGCCCACCAAATTTTCATTGTCTTTTGTTGATACGTTGTAAAAGCAACAGGCCAAGGATGTAAACCACGTATATGATTATATATTTCTAGATTAGACAAATTCCAGTCGATTTTTTCATCTTCACGCGCAATATTATATGCGTATGTTGCATCTTTCTCATTTTGCGGAATCGGTGTAATCTCATTTTTAAATAATCTTGGTACTGTTTCAAGTAATAATTGTTTCCCTACTTCACTTAATTTATCATGTAAACTACCGGTATGATCGTCGTTTGTAATTGGTACTTTTCGTTGTGCTAACATATCCCCAGCATCTAATTTTTCTACCATATACATAATCGTTACACCAGTTTCTGTCCTCCCTTGCATGATTGCATAGTGAATCGGTGCTCCTCCACGTAACTCTGGTAATAAAGAAGCATGGACATTAATACATCCATATTGAGGTCCCTCTAATAATCCCTTAGGTAAAAGTTGTCCATATGCCGCAGTTATAATGAGGTCTGGATTATATGCAAGAATTTTCTCATACTCATTTACTAGCTTTTCCGGTTGAAAAACAGGAATACCATATTTTTCAGCCTCTACCTTTACCGGTGGAGGAGTTAAAATTCTCTTTCTCCCCACAGGACGATCTGGTTGTGTAACAGTCAGTACGACCTCATATTCTGCATTTACTAATGCTGATAGGATTGGTACAGAAAAATCTGGTGTCCCCATAAATACTATTCGTTTCATACTTATCACCTTTCTCTTACATGAGTTGATATGGTTGCATATCAACTGAAATTTGTAAGTCGTGTTGCTGTTGATTCATAAATGGTTGAATTGCTCTTTTAATATGGACTCTAATATTACGTGCATGTTTGTATTTAATCATACACTGATATCGATACTTATCCTTGACTCGTAGAATAGGGGATGGTGTAGGACCTAAGATGATCGTTTCATCATCACAAAATTCATTAAGACGTTTCACAATTTGTTGTGTAATTTGCACAACCTTAACATGATTTATATGCGTTACAGTGATTAAGGCTAAAAACACATACGGCGGATATTGAAATGACTTTCTAAGTCTCATTTCATAATTAAAAAAACGGACATAGTCATACTGGCTTGCAAGCTGAATGCTATAATGCTCCGGTGTGTACGTTTGAATAATCACTTGGCCTGGCAAGTCATGGCGACCTGCCCTACCGCTTACTTGTGTTAATAATTGGAATGTCTTTTCTGAAGATCGAAAATCTGGTAAATGAAGCATGGAGTCAGCAGCTAGCACACCTACTAATGTTACGTTTGCAAAGTCCAATCCTTTCGCAATCATTTGTGTCCCTAAAAGAATATTTGCTTCTTTATTCGCAAATTTAGATAATAGTCTTTCATGTGCTCCTTTTCTACGGGTCGTATCGACATCCATACGGATAACTTTCGCTTCCGGTAATAATTGTGTTAATGCCTCCTCCACTCGTTGCGTCCCCGTTCCGAAATAACGAATCGAATCACTATTACACTCCGGGCAGTTTGTCGGCATTCGTTCTTCATACGCGCAATAATGACATTTTAAATGATTTGTGTTTTTATGGTAAGTTAATGCAATATCGCAGTGTGGACATTCTTTCACGAAGCCACAATCACGACACATGACAAAAGTAGAATATCCTCTACGATTTAATAGGAGTACAATTTGTTCACCTTTTTTTATTGTTTCCTCCATTTTTTCTTTTAAAACCCGAGAAAACATCGTCCGATTACCTTCATGTAATTCAGCACGCATATCTACGATTTCTACCTGCGGCATTGCCTTGTTATTTGTACGTTTATCTAAAGTACTGAGTTCATACACTTGCTTTGCCGCTCTGGCATATGATTCTAGAGTCGGTGTTGCACTACCTAAAATAACTGGACAACTGTGGTATTGTCCTCTCTTAATCGCAACGTCACGTGCATGATAACGTGGCTGATCTTCTTGTTTATAAGTAGTTTCATGTTCTTCATCAATAATAATAATACCGAGATTTTCAAATGGTGCAAAAATAGCAGATCTAGCACCCACGACTACTTGTACTTCTTTACGATAAATTTTTCTCCATTCATCGTATTTCTCACCGTTAGATAACGCACTATGAAAAACGGCAACTTTAGATCCGAATCTACCTTTAAAACGTTTTACCATTTGTGGAGTTAACGCTATCTCTGGTACTAAGACAATAGCCTCTTGCCCGTTATGAAGAACATCTTCAATTGCTTGTAAATAAATTTCTGTCTTACCGCTGCCTGTAATACCATGCAATAAAAATACCTCATGTTGTTTTGCTTTAATACGTCCTTTTATTGGCATTATCGCAGCCTGTTGTTGTTCAGTTAAAGTAAGTGGTTTTGTTCTCACTATTGCATGATCATCATATGGATTTCGGTATATTTCTTCACGATATGTTTCTATTAATGATTTCTCAACTAAACTCCGAATTGTAGCTGAAGTTGTATGCTGCAATCGAAGTAATGTAGCCTGCTCAATCGGAGCTGGTTTTTCAATAAAATGTTTGATAACAGCTCGTTGTTTCGTTGCCCGTGGTGACATATTTAAATAAGCTTCTTCCAATAAATAAATATCTTTTGCTGGTTTTACTTTTGTAACATATTTTTTTGTCACGCGAGATTCTACTAAGTAATGGACAACAATTTCTCCGGCTTGGATTGCTTTTTGTAACGTGTGTAGGGAAATAGTAGATTGGACTACTTCTTCATAAGATATAAAATCTCTTCCGTCAAATAACATCTCCAATTGTTCATCCATTCTTTCAGATGTCAATCGCTCCAATTCCTTCTTATACGTTGCTTTTAACACTTGGGGAAGCATTGCTTGATATGCCGTTACATAATAACTGACAGTTTCTTCTGCAAGCCACTTACCTAAATGTAGTAGTTCAGTTGTTAAAACAGGGGTAAAATCTAAAATTTCCTCTATATTTCTTAACCTATCA
Source organism: Paracerasibacillus soli (assembly GCF_042432965.1). Taxonomy (NCBI): domain Bacteria; kingdom Bacillati; phylum Bacillota; class Bacilli; order Caryophanales; family Bacillaceae; genus Paracerasibacillus; species Paracerasibacillus soli. Next base: position 112,547 of record NZ_JBHLWL010000040.1, read on the forward strand.
AAATCTGATTCACTAGATTTTCCGACTACAAATCCCATGACTTTCCGTGGGCCAAATGGCACAATTACACGCATACCTGCCTGTAATATATCTGAAAATCGTTCTGGTATTAAATAATCATATGTTTGATTTACTTGTTTTGCAGGTACATCGACGATTACTTTTGCAATGTTCACTGCGCTTCATCCCTTATATCTTTTATAATCAATTGTAAAATTTTATAAGCAACTTCTCTTTTCATTGCAAGTGGTATTTCTACTGACGTCTGTGCTTTATTGACATACGTTACGATATTCGTATCTGCTTCAAAGCCGGCTCCTACTTCAGCTACATTATTAATAACAATAGCATCTAAATTTTTTCTTTCTAACTTTTCGAGACCGTGTTTCATCGGTTCAGAAGTTTCCGCCGCAAACCCGACTAAAAACTGTGTTGTTTTCTTTTGTCCTAACGAGAGTATGATATCTTTTGTGCGTTCCATTTCTATTTGCAAATTCCCAGTGCCTTTTTTCATCTTTTCTTTATATGTCACCATAGGACGGTAATCCGCTACTGCTGCAGCACTTATTACGATATCCTGTGTTGCAAAATTTTCTTGCATGACTTGATACATTTCCTCCGCAGATACAACATCAATACGGTTAATCTTATCACTATTTAATTGCAGGTTCACTGGACCAGAGACTAACGTTACCTCGGCTCCCAATTGATTTGCAGCTTCTGCCAAAGCATAACCCATTTTACCTGTTGAACGATTAGAAAAGAAACGGACAGGGTCTAATATTTCACGTGTTGGGCCAGCTGAGATTAATACCTTTTTTCCTGCCAAACTTTTTTCTTTTTCCTGCTGGGCTTTTAAAATATTAACAATTGTTTCTGGTTCTTCTAGTCGCCCTTTTCCAATCCATCCGCATGCTAAATAACCTGCACCCGGCTCGATAAAATGATATCCCCATTTCTCTAGTTGACACATTTGCTTTTTGATCGCCGGATGATCATACATATTTACGTTCATTGCAGGTGCAATATAGATTGGAGCCTTTGTAGCTAATAGCGTTGTTGTAAGCATATCATCAGCAATACCGGACGCAAGTTTAGCAATTATATTTGCCGTTGCTGGCGCAATAATAATCATATCAGCCCAATCAGCCACATCAATATGTGCAATTTTAACTGGATCTTTTTCATCAAACACATCTGTATAGACTGGTTGGCGTGTTAAGGCTTGAAAAGTCAGTGGAGTAACGAAATGTGTAGCTTCTTTCGTCATCATAACTTTTACACTTGCACCCTCTTGTGTTAATTTACTTGCTAGCGCACAAGCTTTATAAGCCGCAATCCCCCCACTGACTCCTAATATAATTTTTTTATCTTGTAACATGATTCTTCCCGCCTTTTTAACCGCTTAATAAGTACTATTCTATTTATACCATAACAGATCATATAATCGAATGATGGTGTTTTTCTTTTTAAAACTGTATGAAGTTAGTTTACAAAACCTTTTTACAACACTTATAACAAGCAATCCTTTTCTTCAAAAAAACCTTCACAGTATACTCTGCGAAGGTTATATTTGTTTAGATTTTACAAATTTCACTCATTTAATGTAAGTTTCTCAGCAGCAATTTCTTCTAACGCTTTGCCTACATTTTTATGTGACTTTGGATGTTCAATTTGCACATTATTTAAATCTTTTAATTGTCTTGCTCTCTTAGCTGATAAGGTGACGAGCATATATTTCGATCTAATTTTTCCTAATAAATTATCAATAGATGGATCTAACATTATCTCTCTGCAACCTCCAATAATTTTTTATATTGTTTTGCGACACGCTCTCGTTTTAAATGTTCACTTTGAATAATAGATTGGACCTTCGTTACCGCACGATCAATATCATCGTTTACAACGACATAATCATACGCATCCATTAATTCAATTTCTTCTCGCGCTGCATTTAAACGATTTAATACCACTTTTTCTGACTCAGTACCCCGATTTACGATGCGGCTTCTTAATTCATCCAAACTTGGCGGAAGTAAAAATATAAATACTCCTCCAGGGAAGTTTTCTTTTACTTGTAATGCGCCTTGAACTTCAATTTCTAAAAACACATCGTGACCTGCTTCAATCATCTTCTCTACATACTCTTTTGGTGTCCCATAATAATTATTAACATATTTCGCATATTCTAGTAACTTATTTTGCTTAATGAGATGTTCAAACTCATCTCTTGTTCTATAAAAATAATCGACTCCTTCTTGTTCTCCCGGACGTTTATCTCTTGTAGTCATTGAAATAGAGTATTTCAGTTCATTTTTTCGTTCAAATAATTCTTTACGAACTGTTCCCTTCCCTACACCTGAGGGACCAGACAGAACAAAAAGTATTCCTTTTTCTTTTATCACATTTCCACCTCCGATAAAAACATTATTTTACTACCAATTACAACAATTCTTATCACACAAACATAAATTTCTGAAAGAACGATAACTTGATTCGATTTGAATATAGGCTATTTAAATTATTTTAGATTGCTTCTCTTATTAGTTATCATCCGATAATTCATCATGGCTCATAAGTCTTTGACCTACCGTTTCAGGTTGCACAGCTGATAAAACGACATGATCACTATCTGTTATAATAACTGCTCGCGTTCTTCTTCCATATGTAGCATCTATTAATTTATTATTTTTTCTTGCAACGGTTATAATCCGTTTTATTGGCGCAGATTCTGGTGAAACGATAGAAATAATCCGATTAGCAGAAACTACATTTCCAAAACCAATATTTATTAATTGTAAGCCCAAGGTACTTCCCCCTTTTTTATGTCTAAAAGTAAAACGTTGTTTTGTGGCTTGTATGAATCGCAAAACGAATAGAACAAAACACCTAAAAGATATGAATATGTCCATTATAGGAGATATCATCAAGAAAAAACAACTATTAGTTCAAGTTCAAATAAAATAATTCAAATGCATTTGTATATGTATAACCTCACGTTATCTTTTCTAGTTTATCATATTTTTCATTACGTGAAGTAACGTTAATATCTATTTTGCCAAAAGAAGTTTTTTTATGTACGATACCGCCATCAATATGAAGATATAGCACAAAAGAAAACTATTCTTCTTAAGAATAGTTTTCTTATGATAGGCCTGTTCAAATTTGAACAATCTTTTATCGCTCATTTTTTCGTAAAGCCAAACAAAACAGTTGGAATCGCACTTAGACCGATAATGAGTAACCATTCACGAATCCCCAAAAATGTTGTGTGGAATATTGGCTGTAATGGCACCCAATAAATCACAACTAATAATAATAGAACGGAGGAGATCACTGCCAAAACAAGCCATTTATTTTCAAATGGATTTCGGTGAAAGACTGAATGATCACTTCGACAATCAAATACATGAATTAATTGTGCCATGACAAGTGTTGTAAAAGCTACTGTTCTACTTATTGTTAAGTTATCTGGATTATTTTGATAAGTCACAAGAAAAGCAATGAGGGTCACAAGCCCTATTAAAATTCCTCTACTAATGATTTTATACCCTAATCCCCTTGAAAATACGCCTTCTCGCGGGTTTCTCGGTCCACGCTTCATCACATCTTCTTCAGGTTGATCCAGGCCTAAAGCCATTGCAGGCAAGCCATCTGTTACAAGGTTTACCCATAGAATTTGTACAGGAACCAATGGTAACGGCATTCCTAATAACATCGCAAACAACATAACTAAAATTTCTCCAACATTTGAAGATAATAAATATCTAATAAATTTACGAATGTTTTCATAAATATTTCTTCCTTCTTGGATTGCGGATCTAATGGTGGCAAAATTATCATCCATTAACACAAGTGATGATGCTTCCTTTGTAACATCAGTACCTGAAATGCCCATACTAATCCCAATATCACTCGCTTTAATAGCCGGTGCGTCATTTACACCATCTCCGGTCATCGCCACAACATGGCCACGTTCTTGAAAGGCTTCTACAATTTTTAATTTATGCTTTGGTGTAACCCTAGCAAATACATACACATTTTCAATTACATCTCGTAATTCATGATCAGACATCCTGTTTAATTGATGCCCCTCCAATACTAGCCCATCTTCAGGTAGCATATTCAAATTGTTAGCAATCGCTCTTGCAGTTTTCACATGGTCACCTGTAATCATGACCGTTTTAATACCTGCTTGTCTACATTCAGCAATCGCAGTTTTCACTTCTTTTCTTGGCGGGTCAATCATGCCATATATCCCCAAAAATGTTAATTCTTTTTCTAATATTCCTGTATCTATATCTATGTTTTTTGAGATTGGCTTTATTCCGATAGCAATCGTACGAAGCGCCTTTTCAGCCATGTTATCGATTGCCTGTTCGACTCTTTGAAAATCACGTTCTTTCATTAATGTTTTATTGTTATTTACCAACATATGAGAGAATCTTGGTAATAACACATCTGGTGCACCTTTTGTTATCAAAAAGCGTTCACCTTCTTTATTTTCAACAATAACTGTCATTCGCTTCCTGTCAGAATCAAAAGGAATTTCTTTTAAAATCACAAAATCCTCATGTAATTTCTGTTCTAGACCTCTTTTTCTTGCTGCTACAATGAGGGCTCCATCTGTTGGATCACCTTCAATATAGTAACTTCCTTTTTTTACACGTAAACTCGCATTATTACATAGCATACCGTATAAGAGCATCTCTGATAAATGAGGATAGCGTTCATCAATCTTTTTACTATTATCATAAAAGTCACCTACAACATCATATCCATCACCAGAAACGGTAAGTAGATTATCATTTACAAATAACTCCTTGACAGTCATTTGATTTTCTGTCATCGTTCCAGTTTTGTCAGAACAAATAACAGAGGCTGTCCCTAATGTCTCTACCGATGATAGCTTACGAACAATTGCCTTTTTACGAATCATCCTTTGTACACCTAATGACAGCGCGACTGTCACAATAGCCGGTAATCCTTCTGGTATCGCTGCAACCGCTAAAGAAACACCTGCTAAAAACATGTTATACATTGGATGTCCTTGGTAAATTCCAACTACAACAACAAGCAACGTTAGAAATAATGCTACGAAAATTAGAATTTTTCCAAGCTCAGCTAATTTACGTTCAAGTGGTGTAATCACCTTTTTGGTAGTTGACATCAAAGAGGCGATCTGACCCATGACCGTATTCATACCACTACCAACAACAATACCAATAGCAGATCCTCTCGTTGCTAATGTACCTTTAAAGCACATATTTGATTGGTCTTGCACATCGATATCATTCCGTGAAATTGCTGATGCATGTTTTGCTACAGGTAATGATTCCCCTGTTAAGGTCGACTCTTCCGTTTCTAAACTATTTGATTTTGCTATTCGTATATCAGCCGGAATACGATCCCCACTCATTATTTTTACAACGTCCCCGACAACTAATTCTTGAGATGGAATGCTTTCCCATTCTCCATTACGAAGAACTTTTGCAATCGGCGCCGCTAACTCTTTCAATTTTTCTAAAGATTGTTCGGCTTTTTGTTCTTGGAAAAATCCAATAAAGCCGTTAATAAGTACGATTACCATAATTGCAATTGCATCGATATATTCACCAAGTAATCCAGCAATTAATGTTGCAGCCAATAGAACGATAACCATAAAATCCTGAAACTGTTTTAAAAACAGCAACCATTTTGATACTTTTTTTTCAGCTTCCATTACGTTATAACCGAACTTTTTTTGCCGCTCTTTTACTTGTTTTTCCTTCAATCCTTTTTGAATTGTAACATCAAACCTTTGCTCAACATGATCAATGTCAAGCTGATACCATTTTGTCACATCGCATTCCTCCACCATCATATAAGCTTTTGCTATGACCATTTGTACATGCTTATTGATATGTATGCAGACTTGTCCAATAAAATGCTATAATTAACAAAGAGGTGAAGCATATGCCATTTGATGGAGTCGTAACAAAAGCAGTTACAGAAGAATTAAATGAACAACTTCTGCAAGGTAGAATCACAAAAATTTATCAGCCTACACAGACAGAGCTGATACTTACCATTCGTAACAAAGGGAAAAACACAGATTTGCTATTATCAATCCACCCTGTATACACAAGGATGCACATCACGAATGAAAAATATATAAATCCACAAGAACCACCAATGTTTTGTATGGTATTACGCAAATATTTATTAGGTGCCTTCATCGAATTTATAGAACAAGATGGATTTGAACGGGTCGTAACAATCGGACTAAGAGCTAGAAATGAACTTGGGGACACAACTATTTTGCAGCTCACCATAGAACTTATGGGCAAGCATAGTAATATTATATTAATCGACGTTAGTAAAAATGTGATTATCGATAGTATGAAACGTATTTCAGCAGCAAAGAATAGATATCGTACAATTTTGCCCGGTGCAACATATATCACTCCACCTAAACAAAATAAATTAGATCCTTTACAGGCGGATAGTGAACAGTTTGTAAAAAAATTAGATTTTAATGCTGGTAAATTATCAGTACAAATTGTGCAAGCACTTGCTGGCGTTTCACCTTTTATCGCCAAAGAAATCGTACATCGTGCTCAGTTAGGTTCGGTACAAGCATATCAAGACGCATTTCAATCCTTTCAACAAGATTTGAAGGATAAAAAATATGAACCTGCTATTTATAAAATAAATGGGCGGGAAGATTTTCACGTTATTCCTTTAACGGATGAACATAGCTCATTTTCTTTTTCATCAACAAATGTAATGCTAGAACATTTTTATACTGGTAAAGCGGAACGTGATCGTGTTCAGCAACGAGCAAAAGATTTATATCGATTTATTAAAAATGAACTCGACAAAAATGTACGTAAATTAAAAAAGCATGAACGAACAATAAAAAAATCAGAGAATGCCAATCATTATCAAAAACTTGGGGAATTACTAACCGCCCATATGCACCTTGTGAAAAAAGGTGATCATGAAGTAACCGTAACGGACTACTATGATCCCGAGCAACGGCAATTAACAATATCTTTAAATCCAAATAAAATGCCGAGTGAAAATGCACAAGACCTTTTTAGAACATATCAAAAGCTCAAGAACTCTAGGCATATGATGGAACAGGAAATAGCCAAAACAAATATTGAGATTTCTTATCTCGATCAACTACTACAACAAATTGATGTTGCAAAAGAAGAAGATTTAGAAGAAATTAGAGAAGAACTACGCGAACAAGGTTATTTGAAGAAGCAATATGCAAAGAGAAGAAAAACGAATGCAAAGCCAAAGATAGAATCGTATGTTGCAACGGATGGTACAGTTATTTATGTTGGTAAAAATAATAAACAAAATGAATACTTAACGACAAAATTTGCGCGTAGAAATGACATCTGGTTACATACAAAAGACATTCCTGGCTCACACGTTGTGATACGCCACGATAATCCTAGCGAAGAAGTAATATTAGAAGCAGCGCATATCGCAGCATACTTTAGTAAATCAAGAGAATCTTCATCTGTCCCTGTTGATTACACAAAAGTACGTCATGTGCAAAAGCCGAAAGGAGCCAAACCTGGCTTTGTCATTTATACAAACCAAAAAACAGTATTTGTCACCCCTGAGCAATCGATTGTACAAAAATTAAAGAAATAAAAAATCGTTGAAATTGACTCCTCTTCTACAAGAGGTTACCAATTTCAACGATTTTTATATCCATCATGATTTTAAGCTGCGCCACTCATAAGGTTCTAAAAAGTTTCACTAGTTAAAAGTTTAATAAATTCATTTGCCTGTGGTAAATCTAGCACCCCTTTTTGATAACAAACCCAAGTTGGTCTAGTAACTGGCTTGTCACCAATCATAAGTGGTAAATTTGCGTATTCACTTTTCATAGAATCAGATACACTTTCTGGCAAAACAGCCATCCCAATACCTTGCTTCATAAACTGTTTACATGTCTCGATTTGATCAACTGTAATTGTTTTTAAAGGTTTTATTGTATCACTATGATGATATAACCAATGTTCTACTAGTTCATGCATACTGTCATCACTTTTAAAAGAAATCAGGGGTCTTTCCTTTACTTGAGATGTCGGGAAAGGCTCGCTATCAAATATATATAATGGGTCATCAAATAACCGCACACATTCGCTATCTTTTAGTTTTTCTCCTCGAATAATACATACATGATAATCTTTGTGAGCTTGTTTAATATCTTCGCTTATTCCCGTTACTAAATCAATTGTAACGTGTGGAAATCTTGCCGTATACTCCCCTAATATTTTAGGTAGAAACCGTTGACTAATCAACGATGAACAGGCGATGGATAATGTCCCTTGGACTGTTTCACTTGATGCAGCTAATTTATTTTTTATCTGTTTCTCTCCCTCGATTACTTTCTTTGCATGTTGCAAAATAATTTCACCACTCGGAGTAAGTAAAAGCTTTTTCGGTGTACGAATAAAAATTGTGGTTTGAAAATAGTCTTCTATATACCTCAGTCGTTGTGTGACAGCCGGTTGTGAAATAAGAATTGTCTTGGCAGTTCCTCTAATTGTACCTACCTCTTGTAGCTTTAATAATAATTCATAGTCATCTAATTTCATCATTTTCACCACTCATTCATTTTAATAAATAAACTATTAAAATATTTAATAGCAAATTTAAAAGTAAAATAATGATATCTCGTTAAATTCAGCTTATCACAATCAAAAATTAGACACAATGCGGACGAAAACAACGACGCAATTTCCCCCTTTATTAGGAAATTACGTCTTTATTTTGTCAGTCAAACTGATTTCGCCAATTTATTATTTTCGTTATTTTATCACTATCCATCTTATTATTACATTGTAGAAAATCTAACATTTCATCTAAATTTATTAAACTATGTAATGGCATATATTCCTCTTCAAACGTTGCATATGTTCTTTGTAATCCATAAGTGAATATTGCACATACACAAAGTACCTCAACTTCCACTTCTTGAATCAGTTTTGCGGCTTGTAAAGAAGATTTACCTGTTGAAATTAAATCTTCTACAACTATCGCTTTTTGACCCTTTTTTAAAACTCCCTCAATTTGCTTTCCTGTTCCATGTTTTTTTGGAGAGGAACGAACATACACCAAAGGTAATTGTAATCTCTCTGCTAGCAAAGCAGCATGCGGTATACCAGCAGTCGCACAGCCCACGATTACATCGGGCTTTACATCCATCTGTGTTATATATGACACAAAAGCATCCGTTATTTGCTTTCTAATCTCTGGGTATGAAATCGTTAATCGTAAATCACAATATATTGGAGACTTAATACCAGAGGTCCAAATAAAAGGTTGATCTTTTTGGAACTGTACTGCTCCTATTTTCTGTAATTGTTCCACTAGATGATGTTGCATTCATCCCACTCCTTCCATATTTGTTCGTATGCCTTATATGGTTCGGCAGCTTTTGTTACCGCTCTACCAACAACTAAAATGTCCGCACCAGCTTCTTTTGCATACGATGGGGTTGCAATTCTTTTTTGATCGTCAATTTGCAATGGTTGTATACGAATACCGGGGGTAACCGCTAAAAAATGTTGTCCACGATTTTTCTTTATTTCGCTAACTTCATGAACTGCGCAAACAATTCCATCTGCACCACCTTGATGGGCTACATGTGCTAGTTGACTTGACATGTCTTTTATACTCGTTTGATATCGTAATTGATCATGAAAAGTTGCTTCTGAAAAAGAAGTTAAAATTGTAATCGCAATTAGTTTTGTTTCACTTCCTTGTCCAGCTAATAGCGCTTCTTTCGCTTCCGCAATCATTTCACTTCCTCCTTGCGCATGAACTGTTACAATGTCTACATCAAGACTAGCTATATTTTTCATAGCGCGGCCAACTGTACGTGGTATATCATGCAGTTTTAAATCTAGAAAAACAGGGTGTCCTTTCGCCTTCAGCCTTTCAATAATAGCAGGTCCTTCCCGATAGAATAGTTCCATCCCGACTTTTACCGGTATATTTGAGAAGGCATGTTCCTTTAAAAATGCATTTGAACTTTCCCAATCTGGAAAATCAAGTGCGAGATAAACTGATTTCATCACGTACACTTCCTTTCCCAATCGTATCTTGAATGGAAGAAAAACCATATGTCTGTAATACAGCTGGTAATTCATCTATGATATCAGCACAGATACGTGGATTTTGAAAATTTGCCGTTCCAACCGCTACAGCACTTGCACCAGCTAATAAAAACTCAAGAACATCATGGGCATTTGTAATTCCTCCCATGCCAATAATTGGAATGGATACATGTTGAAACACTTCATAGATCATACGAATTGCAATTGGTTTTATAGCTGGGCCACTTAATCCTCCTACTTCATTGGCTAACACCGGACTGCGGTTATTTATATCTAAGCGCATCCCGGTAAGTGTGTTGATCATAGATAGTCCATCGGCGCCCGCTTGCTCAACCGCTTTAGCAATAGTGACAATATCACTTACATTTGGAGAGAGTTTCATAAAAACAGGTTTATTACTTACATTCTTAATTCTTCTTGTTACAAGTCCTGCCATTTCCGGATCTGTACCAAACTGTATGCCACCCTGTTTTACATTTGGACAAGAAATATTTACTTCGATTGCACATACTTCTTTGACTTCATTTAATTGAGCTGCCACATATTCATATTCTTCAATTGTACTACCTGCAATATTCGCTATTAAATTCGTGTTATAGCTAGCAAGAAATGGTATCTCTTCCTTCATGATGGCGTGGATACCTGGATTTTGTAAACCAATCGCATTCAGCATACCAGAGGATGTTTCTGCTACTCTAGGTGTTGGATTTCCAAATCTCCTTTCTTTTGTAACTGATTTCATCACGATACCGCCTAGCTTTTGCAAATTATAAAAACGGCTATACTCATATCCAAAACCAAAACACCCAGATGCTGGTAAAATAGGATTTTTAAACGAAATACCTGCTAGAGATGTTGTCAATTCTGTCATGATATAATCTCCTCCGCTGTAAATACAGGGCCGTCCTGACAAATCCTTTTATATGCCCCTTCCCCACCTGTTGTTTTAACAGCACATGCATAGCATGCGCCTATACCACAACTCATACGTTCTTCTAAAGAAATGTATCCACGTTTAACGGGCGATATATTTTTTATTTTATGAAGCATCGGTAACGGTCCACAAGCATAATAACAGTCATAATCACCTACTAATGAAAACCAATCCGTTGTAAATCCTTTATAACCATATGATCCGTCGTCCGTTACAATAAAAGTCTTACCTAATGTTTGAAAGTGTTTTTCATAAAACATATGTTGTCTCGTTTGAAATCCTAATAATGACGTAATATGCACACCTCTTTTTAACAATTGTTTACCTATAAAATATAGTGGTGGAATTCCAACACCGCCACCTATTAATAAAGCTTGTTGGCAATCATCTGGAATTGAAAATCCAGTTCCGCAAGGGCCGATAACGTTTAATAAAGTACCCGTTTGAACCGAAGCTAGCCATTCTGTTCCTACACCAACCTCTTTTAAAATAATTGTTACAAGACCTTTTTTCTTTTCAACATTTGCGATTGAAATAGGCCTTCTTAACGTTTGATAAGGAATGGATATGTGTAAAAACTGACCGGGTTGCGCTCCATTTGCAACTTTAGCATTTTCTAACGTTAGTTCAGTCGTATGTAAAGCAATACGCTTTTTTCGCTTCACAATCATATCAAAAATGTCCGTCACGATTGCACCACCTCTTTTTTAAACATCGGATTTACATTTACATGCATCGATTCTATCACTCGTAAAAATGCTTCAATTGTTGCCATACTTGTAAAACAAGGTAACTGATGTTCAATCGTTTTGCGGCGAATGAAGTAGCCATCTGTTTGCTGTTGTTTCTGGGCTGTCATCGTGTTTAAGACAATCTGTATTTCACCTGTTTCTATAATGGATAATACATTTTGGTCATTTGATCCAACTTTTTCAACTTGATTAACGGGGATAAGAGCTTTCCTAATCGTAGCCGCCGTACCTGCAGTTGCATACAATGTAAAGCCAAGATTATAAAATCGTTTTGCAATTTGGATGACATGCTGTTTATCTCGATTTGCAACGGTAAGGAGAATTCCTCCTTCTTGTTGAATAGCTAAACCAGAAGCTAAAAATCCTTTATATAAAGCTTTTTCAAACGTTTTATCGAAGCCAATTACTTCACCAGTTGATTTCATTTCAGGCCCTAAGACAATATCCACTTCTTGTAACTTTTCAAAAGAGAAAACAGGCATTTTAATGGCAACTTCCGATCTTTCATGTAAAACACCAGCTTCATAACCTAATTCAGCTAAAGTCATTCCCAACATACATTTTGTCGCTATGTTCGCCATATTTACTCCGGTAACTTTACTCATAAATGGAACCGTTCTACTTGAACGAGGATTCACCTCTAGAATGAAAACTTCTTCTCCTTGAATGATGAATTGAATATTTAATAATCCCTTTAGTTGGAGTGCTTGGGCAATCTTTTCTGTTACTATTCGACATGTCTCTTTAACCTGCTTGGATATTATTTGCGGTGGATAAACAGCAATTGAATCTCCCGAATGAACACCAGTTCTTTCAATATGTTCAATAAATCCTGGAATTAATGTTGCCTCACCATCGCAAATAGCATCTACTTCTAATTCAATCCCTATCATATACTTGTCAATTAAGATTGGAGAATCATGCTGAATCCCCTTCGTTTTGGTTAAATACCTTTCTAACTGGGGCTCATCATAAATAATTTCCATCATACTACCGCCAATCACATACGATGGTCGTACTACTACTGGATAACCAAGTTCATTAGCAATGTCCTTTGCTTGTGTTAGTTTATTTACTGTTTTTCCTCTAGGACGGTTTAGTTTCAATTGTTCAAGTAGACAATCAAATTTTTCACGGTCCTCCACTTGATCAATCGCATCTAAATCTGTACCAATTAAATTTACACCACGTTCTTTTAGTCCTTTTGCTAAATTAAGTGATGTTTGACCGCCAAATGCAACAATTACACCAATTGGTTTTTCATGTGTTACAACGTGCATGACATTTTCTATTGTAAGTGGTTCAACATATAATTTATCCGATATGGTGTAATCAGTAGATACAGTCTCTGGATTATGGTTCATAATAATTGCTTCATATCCTAACTCCTGCAACGCAATAACAGAATGAACAGTTGCATAATCGAATTCAATTCCTTGCCCTATTTGGATAGGACCTGAACCAAGTACAATTACCTTTTTACGACAATTTGGCTTTTTATCCTTTACCTTCTCATAAGTACTAAAATAATTACGATTCGTAGCAGTAACAGCCATTTCTTTGTAATGAGGTATCAAATTATTTGTTAACCGCAAATTAAAAACTTCTTCTTCCGTTGTTTTCCAAATTCGAGCAATACTACGATCAGAAAATCCACTTACTTTAGCTTCCATTAACGTACTCATAGAAAATGGATGTTTTTGTAAAGCTATTTCCGTCTTAATCAATGCTCGTATTTGCCGTAAAAAATAACGCTCAATTTTTGTATGTTCATAGATTTCATCTACAAGTACATGTCTTCTAAGCAATTCAGCAATAACAAACATTCTTTCGTCATCAATAGAATCAAGACGATTCATTAATTGTTCTGTTGTATGTTCGGATAACGATTTGAGCCAAAGTTCTTCGGTATAAGTCCAAGAGCGCACACCTTTTAGAAAAGCTTCTTTGAAATTTGATCCAATTGCAAGAATTTCCCCTGTGGCTTTCATTTGCGTGCCTAAAGTCCGATTTCCAGTTGGAAATTTGTCAAAAGGAAAGCATGGAAATTTTGTAACAACGTAATCAAGTATCGGCTCTTCCAACATCGTTCCTCCCTTTAAAATCGGATTGGAAATTTGATGTAGCTTTTTACCAACTGCAATTTTCCCAGCAACTTTTGCAATCGGATAATGAGTTGCTTTTGATGCAAGCGCTGATGATCGACTAACACGTGGGTTTACCTCAATCATGTAATAATCTTTCCCATTAGGGTGAAGTGCTAATTGCACGTTACAAGCTCCTTCAATGTCCAAGGCCTGCACTACTTTTATAGCAACATGACGAAGCATCTTACATTCTTCTTGTTGTAATGTTTGTGGGGGACTCACGACGATTGAATCACCTGTATGAACACCGACCGGATCAATGTTCTCAAGCGTACAGACTACGACAATCTGATTCTCTTTATCTCGGACAACTTCAAACTCTATTTCTTTAAATCCTGCAATACTTTCTTCTAGTAAACATTGCTGAACCGGGGACTGATTTAATCCGTTTCGTACAATTGATTTTAGTTCTTCCTCATTTTGACAAATTCCACCACCTGTACCACCTAAAGTGTAAGCAGGTCTTACAATAATTGGGTATCCTACTTGATTGGCAAATTGTATGCCTTGCTCAACAGAATAGACAATCTCACTTTCTGGGACAGGAATTTGCAATTGTTGCATCAACGTGCGAAATTGTTCTCGATTCTCACATTTTTCGATTGTTTCGAGTGAAGTACCTATTATTTTCGTTTGAAACTTATCTAAAACACCACTATTTGCCAATTCAACTGCTAAATTTAATGCTGTTTGACCTCCAAGTGTTGGTAATAAAGCATCAGGCTTTTCTTTTTGAATCACCTTTTTCAAAAACTCAGAGGTTAACGGTTCCATATATATTTGATCTGCAATGGTTGAATCAGTCATAATTGTAGCTGGATTCGAGTTAACTAATACAACGGAATATCCTTCCTCTTTTAGCGCTTGACATGCCTGGGTTCCAGCATAGTCAAACTCTGCTGCCTGCCCAATGACAATGGGTCCTGAACCTATGACTAGTATTTTTTTACACATTTACAATCTCCTCCTCAGAATGTTGAGATGCCCATATGCTTACTTTTTAGTGTAACAATCCTTCTTGTAAACAATCTTGCCATCTACCATCGTCCACTCAACTTCACCAAATACTTCATATTGATGGAAAGGTGTATTTCTTCCTTTTGATAGGAATGTATATTTATCAATTTTGCTCGCATTTGCTAAATTAATTAAAGTTAAATCTGCGACACCATTTTCTTCTAATTTTCCATATGGTAAACGAAAGACTTCTGCTGGTTTTTTTGTAAGCCAATCTACTAACTGATGTAATGTAACAAGTTCAGTTTTTACGAGATATGTATATAGTAAAGAAAACGCAGTTTCCAAACCGACAATACCAAAAGGTGCATCATAAAAACCCTCTGCTTTTTCTCTTTCAGTATGTGGTGCATGATCTGTTGCAATAAAATCAATTGTTCCATCTAGTAAACCATCTAATAAAGCTTGTTGATCTGCTTCGCTTCTCAGTGGAGGATTCATTTTATAATTTGCGTTATCACCCATTATGTCATTTTCATTTAAAAGTAAATGATGTGGGGTAACTTCTGCTGTAACATGGATTCCAGCACGTTTTGCATCTCGAATGATGCGAACAGATTCCTTTGTACTTACATGACAAACATGATAATGACAACCTGTAGCCTCTGCTAAAAGAACATCTCTAGCTATCTGAACCGATTCACTTATTGCACGTATTCCTGGTAGTTTTAAACGTCGATTAACCTCTCCATCATGTATTACCCCTCCGTACAATAAGCTATTATCTTCACAATGTGCTACTATTGGCATTTTTACTTGTGCCGCCTGTTTCATCGCCTCATACATCATTCCCGCAGTTTGGATGCCTACTCCATCATCTGTGAAAGCAAATGCTCCCTCTTTTGCCAATGCTGGGATCTTTGTTAATTGTTCTCCAGCCAATTCTTTTGAAATAGCCGCATATGGCAAAACCCGAACAATGGCTTCATTTTTCAACATTTCTTGGAGATGTTGTAGTTTCTCAATACTATCAGGTACAGGATTCGTATTAGGCATAGCACATACCGTCGTGAAGCCACCTCGGGCAGCAGCCATTGTACCAGTTTTTATTGTTTCCTTTTCTTCCCCACCTGGTTCACGTAGGTGAACATGAATGTCAATAAACCCAGGTAATAGTAACTGTTCTTCACAATCGATTACTCGGTCAACTTCACAGGAAATATAAGGCTTTATGGTTTTAACTTTATTTCCTTCAATCAGAATGTCACATCGTTCCAGTTTGCTTGTTTGTCCGAAACTGTTGGCGTTTTTCAATAATATTTTCATGTTTAATCCCCCATTCTTGTAATAACAACGTCATAATGGCCATTCTCATATATACGCCATTTGACATTTGCTTAAAGATTCTCGACTGGCGACTTTCTACTAAATTAGATGCAATTTCAACATCCCGGTTTACAGGAGCAGGATGTAATATGATGGCACTTTTTTTCATCTCTTTCCCACGTTCTTCTGATAAACCGTATTGTTCTAAATAATTCTCAATTCCACCAGTAAAACAGTCGTGTCGTTCATGTTGAATACGAAGTAACATGATGACATCACATGTTCTTACTGCTTCATCTATTGTGATATATGGATAAGAAAAGGTGTTATCTTGAAAATAAGGTGCTGCACTTAAATAAACATCTGCTCCCAAACGATGTAGCGCATCTGCATTTGAATGTGCGACCCGACTATGTATAATATCCCCTACTATTGCAACACGAACATTTTGAAAAGTGCCGAACTCCTGATAAATCGTTAGTAAATCTAGTAAACATTGTGTAGGATGCTCTATTTTCCCAGCACCAGCATTAATAATTGGAATGGAAACATGGTCTTTTACGCGATCTGGCCAATGATCATCTTCGTGACGGATAACGAGCAAATCAGCACCAATGGCCTCCATCGTTTTTACAGTATCATAGAAACTTTCGCCTTTTTGTACACTCGAGGTTTCCTGATGGAAATCTAAAGATTCAAATCCTAGTTTCTTTTGTGCGACCATAAAGCTCAATTTAGTTCTAGTGCTAGGTTCAAAAAATAAATTAACTGCAATCTTTTGATTAACCGAGTTTATCTTATTCTTTTGAAACTCAGTTGCTAACTGAAGTAAAGCAAAAATGTCATTCTCTGATACGTCTTGCACAGATAATAAATGTCGCATCATTCTCTTCCTTTCTTTTTCCATATAAAAATGCCTCTCTGCAAAAAGGTCGCAAAGAGGCATACGTAAACTAAATTCGTATACAACAAAGATTAGCGACCTTATAAATCTCTCTGGATTTATTTAAAGGTCCTTATTTATATCATTTTTTCATATAAAGCTACTTGATCTTCTCCATCAATTTCTTTTAACTGTACCGCTACAATTTCTTTGTCTGACGTTGGTATATTTTTCCCAACATAGTCAGCTCGAATTGGCAATTCACGATGACCACGGTCAATAAGTATTGCTAATTGGATAAAGTCCGGACGACCGATATCCATGACAGCATCCATCGCTGAGCGTACTGTTCTCCCAGTATAGAGAACATCGTCAACGAGTACCACCTTTTTTCCTGTAACATCAACTGGGATGTTCGTTTCTTTTAATTCAGGTTCATCTGAAGTAACTGCTTTTTCTAAATCATCACGGTATAACGTAATGTCTAGTTCCCCAATTGGCACTGTTGTTTGTTCGATTTGATTTATTTTTTCTTGGAGACGTTTTGCCAGTGGAACGCCACGTGTTTTTATTCCGACAAGCAAAATGTTTTCACTACCCTTGTTCTTTTCTAAAATTTCGTGTGCAATTCGAGTTAACGCACGATTAATTGCGGTTTCATCAAGCAACTGTGTCTTTTGTTTCATCTTACTCACCCCATTTTTGCATAAAAAATTCCTTTAACAAAGTAAAGGAATGCGAATGTAAGTATACTCCGTTTACTTTAATAGCCTCTCTGGACTACTTTAAAAGACTTTAAACTTACGCTATTATTTCAAAGTTTCTAATGACTGTCAATAGTTATTTCGTAAATTATTTAATAAATCATGGAAATACGTTGGCGCTTCTACTTCAAACTGTAGCCATTCTTTTGTTCTTGGATGTGTAAACCCCAGTAATTTAGCATGCAAAGCTTGGCCACCTATATTCATCGTTTTACGTGGTCCATATTTTGGATCACCAACTAACGGATTTCCAATATATTTCATATGAACACGGATTTGGTGTGTTCTCCCTGTTTCAAGTCTACATTCAACATGTGTATAGTCATGAAATCTTTCTAGGACTTGAAAATGGGTAATTGCTGTTTTTCCGCCAGCTACAACTCCCATCTTCTGACGGTCTTTTGGATCACGGGCAATTGGAGCATCAATCGTTCCTTTTTCATGTGCAATCTCTCCATGAACGACTGCTTCATACTTTCTAGCAACTGTCTTATGCACTAATTGATTTACCAAAGAGGTATGTGCTTGATCATTCTTCGCTACTACTAAAAGCCCACTCGTATCCTTGTCAATTCTATGCACAATACCCGGGCGTTCAACCCCGTTGATTCCCGATAGGTCACCACAATGGTAAAGCAACGCATGTACAAGCGTTCCATGTTGGTGACCAGCTGAAGGATGAACGACCATTCCTCTTGGTTTATTCACTACAATTACATCCTGGTCTTCATAGACAATTGATAACGGAATATTCTCAGCTTCAATATGCAAAGATTCTACTTCAGGTATCGTCCATTCAATGCTGTCGCCAAGCTTACATTTATAATTCGTTTTAACAGTTTGTCCATTTACTTTTACATGATCCTTTTCAATCCAAGACTGAATTTGTGCTCTAGATTGCTCCTGTATAACTTGAACTAAAAGTTTATCAAGCCGAGTATTTACTTCAGATTCTATCACGACATGTTTATTCATTCATTGTTTTCCTTTCTTTTCGATCTTCTATAAATGTCATCACAATAAGTAATCCAACTCCGATGACTAAAGAAGAATCAGCAACATTAAAAATTGGAAAGTTATAGTTAATAATCTTAAAATCTAAAAAGTCAACAACCTCTTGATGTAAGAGCCGATCTATAAAATTCCCGATTGCTCCACCAAGAACTAAACTTAAACCAATCGTTAACAGTTTAGATTGCTTTGCAAACTTATGCATAAAATATAGCACACCAACAATTACAATTACGGTAATGATATAGAAGAATACCATTTGATTTTGTAGTATCCCCCACGCTGCACCACTATTTCGGTGAGAGGTGATAGAGAAAAAATTATCGATAATGGGGATCTGTTCGTATAAATCCATATTTTGAACAACGAGCCATTTTGTGAATTGATCGAGTGCAATAATAAAAGCTGCAAGCACATAATAATAATACATACATAATCCTCCGATTTTAACTGATTAACTTCATACATTTTATCATAGAAAAGGATTTCATAAAAATATAACTATCTCCCCCTTGAGAAAGATAGTTATAAGTGTTCTAAAGGATCAGTAAAATGCTGGCCCTTTTAGAAAAGGTTACTTCGTGTAATGTTCTTTTACTACGTGTGCACAGCGGCTACATAATGTTGGATGATCAGCATCTTCTCCTACAGTATCCGCGATGATCCAGCAGCGTTCACATTTTTCACCTGTATTTTTTTCAACGGCAATATGTGCAAAACGATATTCTTTTCCAACCGGTTTATCAGTAATTACTGCCTTTGAAACGATAAATAATTGATGCATGTGTGTAATAGATTGCAACACTTCTCTCGTTTCTTCGGTTGTTGGATAAATTTCGATTTTAGCCTCAAGTGATTTACCAATTACTTTTTCATTTCTTGCTTCTTCTAATGCCTTTAGTACATCATCCCGAACAAGCATAAAATGATTCCATTTTCTCTCGTCCTCTTTCGTAAACGTGGCAATTGTTCTTGGCTCTGGAATGTCTGTTAACTGAACACTCTCTTCTTCAACACCAGGAATATATTCCCAAACCTCATCCATCGTATGTGGAATAATCGGTGTTAATAATTTGACAAGGGCAAGTAACATTTCATAACTAGCAGATTGAATACTTCTGCGGCGTTCATGATCTGCTGCCTCAATATATAAAACATCTTTAGCAAAATCTAGATAGAATGAACTTAAATCATCCGCACAGAAGTTGTGAATCCGATGGAAAATAGGAGCAAATTCAAATTTCTCATAGTTTTCACGAACATCTTTAATTAATTCTTGTAAGCGGAAAAGCATATATTTATCTACATCATGTAACTGGCTATCTTCGACATGATTTACAGCAGGATCGAAATCAGCTAAAATTCCAAGCATGAAGCGGAACGTATTACGTACTTTTCGATATGCTTCAGATGTTTGTTTTAAAATGTCATCTGAAATTCTAACATCTGCCTGATAGTCTACAGATGAAACCCATAAACGTAAAATATCCGCACCTAATTGTTTCACTACTTTTGATGGTAAAATAACATTTCCTAAAGATTTACTCATTTTTTTACCATTACCATCCATCACAAAACCATGACTGACTACATTTTTGTATGGCGCTTTTCCTGTCACTGCTACTGCTGTTGATAAAGAAGAGTTAAACCATCCACGATATTGGTCACTACCTTCTAAATAAACATCAGCCGGACGATGATGATCCTCTCTTTCCATTAATACCGCTTCGTGTGAAGAACCAGAATCAAACCATACGTCCATAATATCTGTTTCTTTTGTAAATTGACCATTAGGACTATGCTCAGAAGTAAAGCCTTCAGGTAATAAATCTTTTGCTTCTTTTTCAAACCAAATATTAGAACCATGTTTAGCAAATAAGTTTGAAACATGATTAATTGTTTCATCCGTAATAATCGGCGTGCCATCTTCCCCATAAAACACTGGAATTGGAACACCCCAAGTTCGTTGACGTGAAATACACCAATCTTCACGGTCACGCACCATATTGTATAATCGTGTTTCACCCCAACCTGGATACCAATTAACTTTTTTAATTTCATCTAAAATCGTATCTCGAAAATCTTTAATTGAAGCAAACCATTGTGCAGTAGCGCGGAAAATAGTTGGCTTTTTCGTTCTCCAATCATGTGGATACGAGTGCGTAATAAATGTTAGTTTTAACAATGCCCCAACTTCAGATAATTTTTCCGTTATTGCTTTATTTGCATCATCATAAAACATGCCCGTAAACCCAGGTGCTTCCTCTGTAAATACACCTTTATCATCTACTGGACTTAGCGGATCAATTCCATATTGTTTTGCTACATAAAAATCGTCTTCACCGTGCCCTGGTGCTGTATGCACACAACCTGTTCCTGACTCTGTTGTTACATGTTCACCTAGCATAACAAGTGAATCGCGATCATAAAACGGATGTTTTGCTACGATTCTATCTGCCTCTTTACCAATAAACGTTTTCACTACTTGCGGATTTTCCCATTCTAGTTCTTCCGTCACAGCTTCAAGTAATCCTTCTGCAACAACATAACGTTCTCCATTAACCTTTACAACAACATAAGACAATTCGGGATGTAAGGAAATACCTAGGTTTGCTGGCATTGTCCAAGGTGTTGTTGTCCAGATGACAATTTTATCACCTGCATCTAAGACACCTTTCCCATCTTTTACTTCAAACGCAACATAAATAGATGGTGAACGTTTATCATGATACTCAATCTCGGCTTCTGCTAATGCTGATTCAGATGATGGTGACCAATATACTGGACGTAAGCCTTTATAAATATAACCTTTTTTTGCCATATCCCCAAAGACTTTTATTTGAGCTGCCTCGTAATCATTTTTCAATGTAATATAAGGATTATCCCAATCCCCACGAACACCTAGTTGTTTAAACTGATTTCGCTGATTATCAATCTGTTTCAACGCATATTCCGCACATTTTTCTCTAAATTCTGCAACACTCATTTTTTTTCGATTTACTTTTTTGTTTTTAGTTAATGCAGTTTCGATTGGTAATCCATGCGTATCCCAGCCAGGAACGTAAGGTGCATGATATCCCGTCATGGATTTATAGCGTGTAATAAAGTCTTTTAAAATCTTGTTCAATGCATGCCCGATATGCAAGTCTCCATTTGCATATGGAGGTCCATCATGTAAAATAAAAGATGGTCTACCTTCCGTTCTTTTCAATCCCTTTTCATAAATATTTGCCTCTTCCCATTTCTTTTGCCTTTCTGGCTCGCGATTCGGTAAATTACCACGCATAGGAAAGGCTGTTTTTGGCATTAATAAAGTATCTTTATATTCCATGCCTTTTTCCTCCTTTATAATAAAAATTTAGAAATAAAAAAAAATCTTCTTCATCCCAAAAGGGACGAGAAGACTCGCGGTACCACCCTCATAAATTTAAAATTGTGATAAACAATTTAAATTCACTTCAAAATTCGTAACGAGAATCAGTCGCCCGTGCCTACTATATGCTATATTCGAACGGGTACTCCGGGGTGATTTTCTAAAAGTTACCCTGATCAGGCTTTCACCATTCCCTGATTCGCTTTACAGTTTCTCTACTTTTATACTGTCCCCATCATCATAAATGTTTTATGTCCTTTTAAAATAGTCTATACGTTTATGCATTATATGTAACGATCTACTATTTGTCAAGATTTCAGACTTGTTTTTACTAAATCTTCTTCTGGCTCAAATTCTGTTTCAAGCAAATCTTCCCAATCACCAGAACGAACCATTTCTAACTGTGCTTCAACAAGCATTTTTAATCGAGTACGGAAAACCTTCGCTTGTTTTTTTAATTCTTCCACTTCAATCGCTACTTTTCTAGCCTTGCTTAATGATTCATTAATGATTCGATCAGCATTCTTTTCTGCTTCTTTAATAATTAATTTTGCCTCTTTCGTTGCATTCCCTTTTACTTCCTCAGCAGTTTCTTGGGCAACCAATATAGATTTATTTAATGTTTCCTCAATATTCGTAAAGTGACGAAGCCTTTCATCTAACTGTGTGACTTGTTCTTCAAGATCTTTCTTCTCTCTAATGACAGTCTCGTAATCTTTAATTACTTGATCGAGAAATTCATTAACCTCATCATCGTCATATCCTCTAATTTTCTTTGAAAATACTTTATTGTGAATATCTAACGGTGTTAATGGCACATTGCCACCTCCATTCATCATTCTCTAAAAATAGCTACTACGATTAATAGCATTATTCCTATTATACGACAAAAGTAACAAAAATCCTGCAATTTTTGTAGAAAACTTTACTAAATAAGAAAATAAATTATTCTAACCGAGCAGTTGTAATATGAATGTTTCCTTTTCTCGTCTTATCGTTAATTTGAACAAGCTTACTTCTCCCTTTTCTTCTTAACGAAATCATATCCCCTGCCTCAATTATAAACTTCGGATCAGTGACCAGCTTGAAGTTTACTTTCACATATTGCTT
Source organism: Paracerasibacillus soli (assembly GCF_042432965.1). Lineage (NCBI taxonomy): Bacteria > Bacillati > Bacillota > Bacilli > Caryophanales > Bacillaceae > Paracerasibacillus > Paracerasibacillus soli. The sequence goes on from NZ_JBHLWL010000040.1 coordinate 135,937, forward strand.
TTGAATAAAATCTACTGCATCTTTCCTCGAAATACGATATATTTCCTTCAATACATTATCAAGTCGCAAGGAAGCAACCGTTTGATTGGATTCTATCCAGTTTAGCTTTTTCTCTAGTAAATCTTCCAACGGTTTATGTTGGATAGTTATTTTTGCATTTTTTATCTCTGTCAAATTCATTTCAATAAAAGGAGCGATTTCGGATGCGACAATGAGCTGAATCAATCCGTCACCAACTAAAATATCTCCTAATTTCTCACGCGCTAGACCTAACGATAAAAAAGCACCCAAAACATCCCGATGTGTAAGCGTTACAAACTTTTCAGTATACTTAGCTTGCAGTAACGTTAATTGAAACAAATCCTCGTTAATTTCATCATAAAAAGGGGCAATCCATACTCTTTTTCTCTCGGTATACGTTCCTCCACCATATAACTCAGCTTGTAAATCTGCTTGTTTTGTACCAATAAGCATAGATACAATTTGTTGTTGCCGCGGGTCCAAGAAATCAGATAGTCTTGGAATATAAGAGTTTTCCACCATTTCCATCCAAGAAAGGACTTGATCAATAAAAGCATGCTCTTCTTTACGAAAGTGTTGGTATATACTCATCTATTTACCTCTCACATAAAAAAGAACTGGAAAATTGACCATAAACCTGTACTCGCCAAGCGCAAACAAATAATCGCGATAATTGGTGAAAAGTCTATCATACCTAATGGAGGAATAAACCGACGAAATTGTTCCAAATAAGGTTCACAAATACGTCCTAAAAATTCACCAAAAGTGCTTTCACGTGCACCTGGAAACCAAGACATAAAAATATAAATAATAATACCAAAAGAATATATAGATATTAAAGTATTTATTACTTTAAATATTTCGTAAGCTACCATCTATCTTGCCACCTTTTTTTATAATCCTTTTCTCTAACAGGTGTATCTGAATCTGATATTACACCAGAAATATCTACATTATCGGGTGCGCATAAAAATGTTTGTGTCCCTAGCTTTTGCATATTTCCATTCAATGCATAGATTGTTCCACTAAGAAAATCAATCATCCGCTTTGCCTCTGCATGTTCAACACGTTGTAAATTTACGACAACCGATTTTCGATTAACAATGTGATCGGCTATTTCTTGTACCTCTGCATAAGATTTTGGCTCATAGAGAACCATCTTTGCATTTGCTTGCTGTACTGCCGTTAAATTCACTACTTTTGGTTCATGACGATTGTCGATAGATGCAGGCACGGGAACTTGTTCTTCGATATATTCATATTCATCTTCCACCGAGAAAAAGTTTTTAAACTTATCTTTTATGCTCATCACGTCACCCCTTATGGTCCGACTAGTTTCGATCCTAATCGAATATGTGTTGCTCCTTCTTCAATTGCTATTTCATAATCATTGCTCATACCCATGGATAAATATTTACAAGGAGCATATGATAAATTTTCTGCAATTATTTCATCACGTAACATACGCAAGTCGCTAAAGACCCCTCTTATTTCCTGTTCATCGTTTGTATAAGGAGCCATCGTCATCAAACCAATGACGCGTATTTTATTAAAGGTTTCTAATTTATGTAAAAAAGAATGAACCTGGTCTGGTTGAATACCGTGTTTAGATGTCTCTCCACTTATATTCACTTGAATAAAACAATCCACTGTTTTTTCAGCACGTTTTTGAATCTCCTTTGCCAGAGAGAGCCGATCAAGTGAATGAATTGCAGTCACTTTATTCACAACATCTCGTGTTTTTCTTGATTGTAATGTTCCAATAAAATGCCAATTTGCTTGTTTTTCAATGTGACGGTACTTTTCCAAAAATCCTTCTGTTCTATTTTCACCAATATTCGTTACTCCTGCAGCAAGTGTTTCTTTTGTTCGTTCTATTGTAACATATTTTGTAACACCAATAATCGTAATTTCTTCCGGATTACGATTACTTCTTTTACATGCTTGTACAATATTAGCATTGATTTTCTCTACATTTTCCTTCACACACACTTTCTATTACTCCTCCCCATTCTTAAAGCCAATTCAAGAAATATATCCAATATAGGCTAACATACGTCCAGTCTTTCCGCCATCTCGTCGATGTGAGTAAAATAAATCTTCATTACGAAATGTACATAAATCCGTTATATCTATGTTATTACGAAGCACACCACATTGTAAAAGAATTTCTACATTTAACTGTTTTAAGTCTAATAAATAGTGTTTATCTCGAAGCGGTGTAACCGTCTTTTCTCTAAACTGTATCGGTATATTGTCAACGACACGATGATCTACTTCATAATAATCTTTTGAAATACATGGTCCTATGACGACCTGCAAGTTTTCAACTTGTACACCGTGACTTATGAAGCTATTAACCATTGCCTCCGCCATACGTGAAACACTACCTTTCCAACCCGCGTGTGCAATGCCAATATATGAAGTCGTAGGATCAAAAAAATAAAGTGGTACACAATCCGCAAAAAAAGCGGTGCATAGGATGCCTGTTTCTTTTGTAATAAATCCATCGACGTTTCGTATCGTAGTGGAAATATCTGTAGCACCTTTCCCGCTATCTTCCTTTTTCACAACATGAACAGTTGTCTGATGAATTTGTTCTCCACAAACCCAATTTTCAAGTGGTAATTTTAATGATGTGGCCAAATATTCCCGATTTAACCGTACATGTTCTGGATTATCTTTTACATGCAACCCCATATTAAGCGCATGGAATGGCGCGGCACTAACACCACCGTTTCTAGTTGTAAAGCCTACTTTTAAATTTGTATCCAATTGTTCCCATTTTTCTATATTTAAATACATTTCATGAGAATGATGAAATGGCTCAAGTTTCAAATTTACATCCTCCCTTACCACGTTTATTTTACCATATTTCTGCTATTGAGACCTTTGTTTTAACTATATCGAATCATAGTTCGTATTTATTTGATCATAATATTGCGTTTCTGACACATCTTTTACTAAAATAACATCTGTACCAATTGTAACAATTTGATTCCAGTATATAAATATTTCTTCTGCTTTTCCAAAAAAGCTTCCTTTATCACGTATATAAATTATAATCGCTATAATTCTACCTAAATCGGGATCAATTTCCAAATCGGCAATATGACCGAGCCTTTTTCCATTTTTTATTTCAACTACTTCTTTTAATTGTAACTCAGATAGTAATACCATGTAAAAATCACCCCTTTACTTACATTTATATGCATCATTCCTAGATTTTAATATAGTGTTTATAGACAGAAAAAAGGAACAGGTACATTTTATTCGACCCATTCCTTTTTTCCATTTTCATATTTTATTTAAACATTTCCTTATTCATTTGTTGAATTGCTGCCTTTTCCAATCGAGAAACTTGTGCTTGGGATATGCCAATTTCATCTGCTACTTCCATTTGTGTTTTTCCTTGGAAAAATCGTTTGTTCAATATTAACTTTTCCCTTTCGTTTAAACGGTGCATCCCCTCTTTTAGAGATAGCTTGTCCGCCCATGAGTCATCCTTTTCTTTGTCATCACTAATTTGATCTAACACATAAATTGGATCTCCACCATCATTGTAAATTGGTTCAAATAATGACACAGGATCTTGAATGGCATCCATAGCAAAGACAATGTCTGAATGGGGAATCCCCATTTCCTCTGCAATCTCCATTGGTGTTGGTTCTTTTGATGTTTTATTAATTAGCTTTTCCCGCACTTGTAACGCCTTGTACGCCGTATCACGTAATGATCTTGAAACTCGAATTGGATTGTTATCACGTAAGTATCGGCGAATCTCACCAATAATCATTGGAACTGCATATGTAGAAAATCTCACATTGTGGCTTAAATCAAAGTTATCAATGGACTTCATTAGACCAATACAACCTACTTGGAATAAATCATCTACATATTCTCCGCGATTGTTGAAACGTTGAATTACACTTAAAACTAATCGTAAATTACCATTCACTAGTTTTTCTCTTGCAGATATATCCCCGGACTGCATTTCCTTGAAAAGAACCTTCATTTCTTCATTCTTTAAGACAGGTAATTTTGATGTGTCAACTCCGCATATTACTACTTTATGTCTAGTCATTCTTTACCCTCCTGCTTGGAGATGCTGTTCAAGGTCAGTATCTCCGCTGCAGAGGTTTTTATGCACGGGGTATTATAAAATTACCTATATAAAAATTGGCAAACGTCGTCTATACTTGTACAAATAAACGTTTAAACCATTTTATTAAATTCTTTTTTTAGTCGCTTAATAATTTTCTTTTCTAAACGTGAAATATATGATTGTGAAATACCTAACATATCTGCAACATCCTTTTGTGTTTTCGCTTCCTCCCCTATTAATCCAAAACGAAGTTCCATAATTTGCTTTTCACGCTGGTTCAGTTGACTTAGCGCACTCTTCAATAAGTTTTTATCAACTTTTGCCTCCAAATCTCTCGTAATAATATCTTCATCTGTTCCTAAAACATCTGACAATAATAATTCATTACCATCCCAATCAATATTTAATGGTTCGTCAAAGGAAATTTCGGACCTAATTTTATTATTTCTACGTAAAAACATTAATATTTCATTTTCTATACATCGAGAAGCATATGTAGCTAACTTGATTTTTCTTTCAGGATTAAACGTATTAACCGCTTTTATCAGCCCAATTGTACCAATACTAATCAAGTCCTCAATGTTTATTCCTGTGTTTTCAAATTTCCTTGCAATATATACAACAAGCCGCAAGTTTCGCTCTATCAACATTGCTCTAGCTGATTGATCTCCCTTAGGTAAACGAATTAATAATTCTCGTTCTTCATCTTTTGATAATGGCGGTGGTAGTGCTTCACTACCACCAATATAATATATTTCATCTGGTTTAAAACCTAATTTCATACGAATTTTTAGCCATAATAACCGTATTTTCAACTTCAAGAGCTTCAATTATTCTCTCTCCCTGTATCGTAATGTTCTCATGCATGGATTTTCCTCTAAGCCGAATATTCACCGTGCAACGTCACTATGTGTGGATGGAGTAAGCAATGATAACGATGGTCACTTGTTAACCGATTAAACTGCACACCAATGATCACTTGATTTGTAACAATTTCCTTTTCATCATAAAACACCACTACTTGACTAGGTCGAATACCGAGCAGATAATTACTTTTTCCATCTACACCGTGAAATGGAATAACTTGGACAAATGATTGCCATTGAAGAGGTAATTCATCAAATTGCATGCTTTCATATGCTTGCCGTAGTTTTTCCCACTCTTCTTTTGTAAACCATTGCTGCAAAAATATTTCATCGCAAATCACGACGTGTTTTTTTGAAATAGGATCTATTAGTTGATTACCACTATCAATATACCCTATTGTATGAAAAGTTTGCTCTTTAATCGTAATGGTAACTGGATACATTTGATCATAGCGAATCTTATCAAATGTATGCTTGTCCATATGTCTTTTTGTAAAATATAATACAATCGGAAATCCTATCACCACAAAAGACCAACTAACCGGATCACCTAAACCACTATGAAAAGTTAGAAAACCAGACTCTGACAAAACAAAGTTATTTTGTAATAAAAAATGGAAGGCTAGTAAACCACCTCCTACTGCAAAAGATACAAAATAAAATGTCATCAATTGTTTCATAAATCTAGTTATCGTATAAAAACGAAATGTAGAACGTATGATAAGGATAGAGTATATACATTTCCCTATAAAACTTGTAAGAAATGTGTTTGGGAAAAAGAGCGTGATTGGTACTAATAAAGAGGCAATCGTAGCACCAAATAACACCCTATATCTTGATGATTGTTCTTTTAAGATAGCTTGAGTTATGAGCAAAAGCATCCCGTCTAAAAGAAAGTTCAGCAGCCAAACTGCATCTAAATAAAGGGTCATATCAACCTCCCTCCGTTCATAATAGAAGGATTGAAAATTGCAATTTAAGAAAATCATGGAAACTAATTATGAGTATATCCTATTCTATTTGCAAAGTCTGTCACATCTTGTATCATATGAAGCACTAATTTTAGCTAGTTATTGGATAGTTTGTCGGAGTATATGAATTGTATGAAATAGGGCAGAAAGAGAGAACGTTTTCTCATTAACCAGTCGTTTGATGTTCCCTCGAATTCTTAAAGAAGGGGTCTTATCGTCAGTTAAAGGTTGTACAATAAATGACGTCGGTGGTCAAATCTCGGCAGCGTCGTTTTCTTGTTTACACGAATTAATTTCATAGGCCAAAAGTAGTTGTTGGAGGAAGAATATTAAATGGTGCGTACATACCGTTGTTCTACATGAAAATTGACACGCTTTCCGTGGGCACGGCTTCAGCCTCCTCGGAAGCAAAACCCGCTTCCTGTGGGGTCTTCAGACACGTGCTTTCCGACAGGAGTCGGTCATTTTCATTACGGACAACTAGTATTGTGGGATGATGTTTATGAAAATGATTTATAAAATCACACGCTAGGGCAGCACCACTTCCCTAGCGTGTGATAACCAAATACATTTTTGAATTGACTAAAATTCAATACCAACGTCATTTGACGTAGAGCCCAGTTAAATAGCAATAAAAAAGAAACTGATTCTCCCACTTACATCGTATTTCATGTAAATGTTGAAATTCAGTTCCTCTTTTAATCTATTGTACTATTTAATTAGTGGTTTCGGTTGCGATTACGATTTCTTAAAAATGTCGGTATATCCAATATATCTTCTTCTGGTTGTTTATTGTAATCATTTTGTGGCTGCTCTTTTACAGGCTCTTCATTAGCCCTTGTAGCCGCAACTTGCTGGTGATTCATAACCGGGCGTTGACGTGGAGGTTGTTGAGCTTGTTTCGCCTCGTCAAATCCTGTTGCAATAACCGTTACAATAATCTCGTCCTTCAAATTATCATTAATGACCGATCCAAATATAACGTTTACCTCTTCATCTGCTGCTGTTGTCACTAAATCAGCTGCTTCTTGAACTTCATATAAACTTAAGTTTGTTCCACCAGTAATATTCATTAAAATACCATGTGCACCATCAATTGAAGTTTCAAGTAGAGGGGAAGAAATTGCTTTTTTCGCTGCCTCTGTTGCCCGATTCTCACCGGTCGCAACACCAATTCCCATTAAAGCAGAACCTTTATCATACATAATTGTTTTAACGTCCGCAAAGTCAACGTTAATTAAACCTGGTTTAGCAATCAAATCTGAGATACCTTGAACACCTTGGCGTAAGACGTTATCAGCCTCACGAAATGCTTCTAGCATCGGCGTGTTTTTATCTACAATTTCTAGTAATCGGTCATTTGGAATGACAATTAATGTGTCTACCGCCTCTTTTAGGGAATCAATACCGGAAATTGCTTGTGTCGATCTTCTTCTTCCTTCAAATGAAAAAGGTCTTGTCACAACTCCTACAGTAAGTGCACCTAATTCTTTCGAAATTTGGGCAATGATTGGCGCAGCACCAGTTCCAGTACCACCGCCCATTCCAGCAGTAACAAAAATCATATCGGCACCCTGTAGTGCTTCTTCAATTTGTTCTCTACTTTCTTCGGCTGCTTTTTTTCCGACCTCGGGGTTTGCACCTGCACCAAGACCGCGTGTTAGTTTTGTACCAATTTGTAATTTCACTTCAGCTTTTGATAGATTTAGGGCTTGCGCGTCTGTATTAACCGCAATAAATTCTACACCTTCAACACCATGTTCAATCATACGATTCACTGCGTTATTTCCTCCGCCACCTACCCCGATGACTTTAATTGTTGCCAATTGATCCATTTCCATGTCAAAGTCCAACATATATTCGTTCCTCCTAATATGCATAAATTACACGACTTTATTTTATCTTTACGTTACATTTGATTATACAGTTAGGCAACAGATGCTCGTCTCCTATTTGTATGTCTTTGTTCATTAATCGAAGAAGTATTTAAATATATTCGCAAAACTAGAATCCTTTTTCTTCTTCGTCTTCGGTTCCCCTTGTTTTTGGGGTTGACTTTTTACACGTTTCATATTCGTTTCTTGCATTTGCATTGAAACAGATGGAAATAAATCTTTTCCTTGTATTTTCGCATTTCGATATGAAAATTGCAAGATTCCTACACCTGCTGTAAATTGTGGTTCACGAACACCAATATAATCTGGTATCGCAACTCTTACATTTTGTTGAAAGATATCTTGTGCCAAATCTAAAACACCTGGCATTTTCATTGTTCCTCCTGTTAAAACATAACCTCCAGGAAGTTCATGATATCCCATTTTACGTAATTCTCTTACCACGTAAGCATAAATTTCTTCTAATCTTGCTTCTATAATATCAGCAATATGCAACTGTGTGTATGTTGCAGTCTTATTACTTCCTATCATTGAAACTTGAAATACTTCCTCTTCTTGTGCATCATTATAATATGCATGTCCAAAATTTCGTTTAATATTTTCTGCTTCTTCAGTGGTTGTTCTTAAACCAATCGAGATATCTTTCGTAATATTGTCACCACCTAAAGGCACTACACTTGTGGATACGATATGTTCGTTTTCAAAAATAGATACAGTCGTACATCCACCACCGATATCTATCATTGCTACACCAAGATTTTGTTCATCTTTAGATAGCGCAACTTCTCCGGCTGCAAGTGGTTGTAAACAAATATCGGCAATTTGTAAGTTAGCCAATTCTACACATTTTAAAATGTTATGTAAAACTGTTTTTGAGCACGTAATAATTGTACCTTCCATTTCCAAGCGTACACCAATCATTCCACGCGGATCTGTAATCTCGTCTAAGCCATCTACTATAAATTGCTTTGGAATGACATCAATAATTTCACGCTCAGGAGGAATTGAAATAACTTGTGCTCCCTCTATTACTCTAGCAACATCTACATCATCGATTTCTCTATTCTCATTTTGAACAGCAACAACACCATGACATGGTTGAAGTTGAATATGGTTACCACTTATCCCAACGACAACGCGTTCAATTTGCATACCAACCATACGTTCAGCTTGTTCAACTGCATTTTTTATCGAGTGAACAGTTTGATCGATGTCAACAATTGCACCTTTTCTCATTCCTTTGCTCTCCGCACTACCAACACCGATAATATTTAATGAATCATTCGTTATCTCACCAATGATTACTTTTACTTTTGACGTACCTATATCAAGGCTTACTAAAATTTCACTATTTTGCAAAGAAAGGCACCTCCTAATCAATAACTTTCGTCGAATCTTCGTTGCTTTTATGAAACTTTCACTACTATTATAATCTATCATTTTATCGGAGTTAATGAAAAAAAGAAACTTATAATATATATTTCCATAAAAACCTGAATAATCCTCTATTTTTATTCATTTTTCTTATCTTCTTTTTCTTTATCGGCATATTCTTCAAAATATGTACCCACACCGATATGAATAATACCAGTTTTTTTCGGATCTAATTGACTAACGATTGACGGATACAGCTGCATCTTATCCGCGAAGTCCCGCATTGTCCCCGAAACGGTGTACCCATCATTCATGTAAAGGATTATTTTATTTTTATTCGTTTTTGTTGGTTCCCAATGAATTTCAGAAATTAAATTTATGATATCATGTGGTAACTTATGTAATTCATCCGATATTTTTTGTATTTGCTCTTGCTCCGTAAATGAAAATAAAATTGGCGCTTCACCTTTTGGAATTGACTGGTTGCGATCTTTTAATACACTCCCATTTGCTAATAATGGATAATAATCATTCTTCTGTTTAATAAATCCGATTAAACGTTGCTCTTTGACTGTTATTTCAACCGTCCACGGTAATTTCCGTTTGACATTTGCTGATTGTATAATCGGATCTTTCTCAAGTACCGTTTTCATTTTCTCTTTATTTATTGTCCAAATACTCGTATTCTTTATCAATCCACTTTCATTCATTATCTCAGCATCATCCAGAATGATGTTACCATTTATTACAATTGTTTTTACATGACTTAGCGGGGACTGGAGATAGACAATTATTGTAATTAAGAAGAAAAATATAGAAAGGTACAAAATAAGCCGCCTATTCGCCTTTTTTTTACGTGCTTGTTTCAATTTCGGAATACGATCTTCAATTGAAACGACATTCTTTTTCTCCATCTATGCTTCTTCCTTTAAAATTAAATAATAGATTTAATAAAGAGAAGCAGCATGAAATGTGCTGCTTTTTTCATTACTTGAATTATAACATAATCTTAACCCAAAAATATAGCTGTCCTACTCTTAATCGATATTTTTATAGAAATTTTATTAAACTAAGAGATTTGCACGCTAAATCTTGGTCGCCTTACTAATATTTAGTAAAATTCCTGCCGAACATAACGTTAAGGTTAAGGAAGAACCCCCATAGCTTAAGAATGGTAATGTGATTCCTGTTACTGGAATTAGACCGATCACAACACTAATATTAATCATCGCTTGAATAGTAAGCATCGAAACGATACCTAATGCAAGGTAGCGACTGAACTCATCTGGTGCCTCAAGGGAAATTTTTATACCACGCCAAAATAATAAAACAAAAACAAATAAAAGAAACGTTCCTCCAATAAATCCTAATTCTTCACCTAGTATTGCGAAGATAAAATCAGTTTGTGGCTCTGGTAAATAAAAATACTTTTGTAAACTAGCTCCTAGACCTGTTCCCATTAGACCACCTGGACCAATCGCATATAAGCTTTGTATAATTTGGAAACCATCGCCTAGTGGGTCTTCCCAAGGGTTTAAAAATGCAGTAATACGACTTATTCGATACGGAGCAGACATAATTAAAAAAACAAAACCGATTACACCTATTGCTGCTAGTCCAAAGAAATGTAACAAGCGAGCCCCTGCAGCAAACATCATTACCATACACGTTAATACTAGAACTACGCCCGTCCCTAAGTCAGGTTGTAACATAATAAAACCGAATGCTACAAACACAAGAGATAATAGAGGAAGAAAGCCTTTTTTAAATGACGTAATATATTTTTGTTTTACTGCCAACATAGAGGAAATAAAAATGATAAGGCCAAGCTTCATAAACTCTGATGGCTGAATACTAAATGCGCCAACCCCAATCCAACTTTGAGCCCCACCCCGACGCATTCCAATACCGGGAATAAGCACAATAATTAATAGAAAAAAACATATCAACAAAATGACTTTAGCATATTTCCTCCATGTCCCATATGGTATAGACATCATAAAAAACATTGCAATAATGCCAATACCTGCAAATAATAGCTGTCTTTTAAGAAAAAAGAACATATCCCCATATTTATACTCTGCCCACACGTATGAGGAACTAAATACCATGATAATCCCAATGGCTAATAAAAATAAAATCGCATACATTAATACATAATCAGGTTTATCTTTTATAAGTTTCTTTTCTTGCAAAAGAAAACACCCCTTCTCAGACATCAGAATCGGGGCGTTGTTCATATGATGATGTAAATGTATAGATAAAACAATACTACTCCTAGCGACCAGTATATATCATTCCTCTTCCTACAATAAGTCAATATCTGCTCGTTTATACTCACAGTATTTCCTCTAACCCGTACGAATTTGGAAGATTGATTAGCTAAGAAGCCACTTTGCGTGGAACCTCCTATCCACCCTGCGTAACAAGGCACAGTCTATACGTCGCATAAAAGGAGTTTCGCTTTTGATTGAACAAGCCCCTATTTTAATGTATGCACGGCTTGTATAAACATGTCACCTCTTTGTTCAAATGTTTTGTATTGATCCCAACTTGCACATGCTGGGGACAACAAGATGACATCTCCGGGTTTTGATATATCAAAACTTTTCCCAACTGCATCTGTGACGTTTTCTGCATCTATTACAATCGGAATATCTGCCTCTTCAGCAACTCTTTTCAACTTTTCTCCTGTTTGACCGAATACTACAATCGCTTTAACATATTGAAGGTGTGGTATTAAGGAATCGAATTCATTGCCTCGATCTAAACCACCTGCCAAAAGAATCGTAGGTTGCGTAAAGGAGGCCAATGCTTTTTCCGTTGCCAACATATTCGTTGCTTTTGAATCATTATAAAACAAACGTTCATGAATCTTTCCTACAAATTGCAAGCGATGTTTTACGCCAGTAAACGTCGTTAATACGTGACGGATACCTTCATTATTTGCACCTGCTAATTTACTTGTACATATTGCAGCTAAAATGTTTTGTAAATTATGAGAACCAACGAGTACAATATCTTTCCTAGAAATTACTTTTTCTTCACGAAAATATATATACTCTTTATCTAACCAAGCACCCTCAGGTAATCTCTTTGTTAAAGAGAATGGGACTTTTTTAGCGGCAGTATGTTTAATCATCTCCGAAACCGTTTGATCGTCTAGGTTGTAAACAACTACATCATCTATCGTCTGATTTCGAATAATGTTACGTTTCGCAGCAACGTAATTAGCTAATGTATGATGAAAATCTAAATGTGCTTCAAAAATATTTAACAGCACTGAAATATGTGGTTTGAATTTTTCTGTACCCATTAGTTGAAAAGAAGATAATTCTAAAACAAGCGTTTCTTCCGGCAGCAGCATTTCTGCAACTTCTGAGGCTACTGCTGTTCCAATATTTCCCGCAAGTTTAGTTTGACAATTGCTATTTTCTAGCATCTCGTGAATCAGCATTGTCGTTGTCGTCTTCCCATTCGAACCTGTAATTCCAATGATACGATCTGTCATATAGCTTGTTAACTCTACTTCCGTTATGATAGGGATGTTTTGTTGTTGTGCTTGCATTAAAACCGGATTTTCATATGATATACCTGGATTCTTAACAATTACTTCCACCCCATCCAAAACAGAAAGAGGATGGGAGCCTAATATTACTTCAGCCCCCATCTTGCGTAACTCTTGTACAATTGGATCGTCAGTATTAGTTTTTAAGTCGTTTACCCTAACACGCTTCCCGTTTCTGCATAGTAGTTTAGCAGTCGCAGAACCACTTTTGGCTAATCCTAAAACTAAAATATTTGAATAAGGAAATTGATTTAATTCATTCATCCTAACCACACCTCAATATAAATACCTAAAGCGGCAAATAATAGACCAACAAGCCAAAAAGTCGTTACAACACGCCATTCCGACCAACCTAGTAGTTCATAGTGGTGATGCAATGGACTCATTCTAAATACACGTTTACCTGTCGTTTTAAAAGAAATCACTTGAATAATGACAGAAAGAGTTTCAATTACGAAGACTCCACCAATAATGACGAGTAATATTTCTAACTTTGTTAAAATAGCAATGGCTGCAATTGCGCCACCTAAAGCTAATGAACCCGTATCACCCATAAACACTTTTGCAGGATGTGCATTAAATACAAGAAATCCAAGCAATGCACCAACTACCGTTAACGAAAAAATGGTAATTTCTATTTGCTGTGAACTAAACCAAGCTAAAATACCAAACGCACCAAAAGCTATTGCTGCTGTTCCTGCTAATAAACCGTCTAATCCATCAGTAAGGTTTACGGCATTAGATGATCCTACAAGCATGAAAATAATAAGTAATGCGTAACCCCAACCAATATCCCATTGTATTGAGGTCCCTGGAATTTGAATGGCCGTTGAAAAATCATGAATTTGGATAATATAGAAAAAGATAAGCGCAATTATAACTTGCCCAATCATTTTTTGTTTTGATGTTAGTCCTAAGTTTCGTTTCATCGCGACTTTGATAAAGTCATCTAAAAAACCCAATAAACCGTATCCTAATAAGACAAACAATAATAACCAAAGTTCATAACTTATCGTATCTGTTAACTTCATTGCCATGATAAGTGAAGTAACTACAACACTAAATATAATCATAATCCCCCCCATTGTAGGGGTTCCGGATTTTTTCATGTGAGACTTTGGTCCTTCTTCTCTAATGCTTTGTCCAAACTTTAATCGTCGCAAAAATGGAATGAAGATCGGGGAAAACAGGACGGTAAATAGAAATGCAATTGCAATTGTTATTATTAAGATTGAAATATTCACTACGTATCCTCCTCAAATTATGACCGTCCATTATCTCTATTTATTTTCTGTTAAAATTACAGTTGTATGCTCTTATTTCAGAAATATCTATTGTAGTTCACGTATTGTATTAATTATTGTTTCTAATTGCATACCACGTGAAGCTTTAAATAAAATAACTGTTTCTCGATTTGCAAGTTGTTTTAAATCATCTGTTAATTTCGTCCGATCAGCAAAATGTTTCGTATTTATATCTGGTTTTTCATTCATAAGCTTTGAAGTTATGTTCTTAGCGTACGCTCCAATTGTATATACTGTCGTAATTGGAGCTTCAATATAATCCACTACAGATTCATGCATGTACTTAGATTGACTACCTAGTTCAAACATATCACCTAAAACCAATACTTTTTCTTTATACTGCTCAAGTTTCTTCACCACTTCAATCGCAGCAATCATGGAGGTTGGTGATGCATTATATGCGTCATTTATAATTGCCACACCATTTATTCCTTCTAACAATTCAAACCTCATGCCAGTAATAGATAAAGTTTGCAAAGATTGATGCACAAGCTCTGGATCCATACCTAGTTTGGTTGCAACAGCTACGGCATATGTTGCATTTTTAGCATGATGTTTTCCTAATAACGGAATTTCATAAGTCTTTCCAGTCGATAAACTAAATACCGTCCCCCGTTGCGTGATTTCTACTTGGTTGATAACAAGATCGAGATTTAATTGAAAACCACATCTAATTATATTATTGTTTAATGAGAATTGTTCCAGTAGTGTTTCATCACCATCAATAATTAATACACCATCTTGTTTCAAACCTTCTACAATTTCCAGTTTTGCTTTTGCTATGCCTTCTCGGGAACCTAAGAATTCAATATGAGATTCCCCTATATTTGTAATGATGGCATAATCAGGATTTGCAATTTTAGAAAGCAGTGCAATTTCACCAAAATGATTCATACCCATTTCAAGTACAAGCATTTCAGTATCTCTAGGCATTGATAAAATAGTTAAAGGCAATCCAATATGGTTATTTAAATTACCACTTGTCATATGTGTACGAAATTGTGATAAAAGTATGTGTCCAATCATATCTTTTGTAGTTGTTTTGCCATTTGAACCCGTTACTGCGATAACAGTTGGATTGATTTCAAAACGATATGCTTTGGCTAATGTTTGTAATGCGTGAATCGTATCATCTACTAGAAAGACTAGAAATGTTTCAGGTAAATTATCTGGTATCACCTTGTCTTTTTGCCAAAGTGTAGCAACAGCCCCATTTTCCATTGCTTGCTCTATATAATCATGCCCATCAAATTTATCACCCTCAATTGGGATGAAAAGGGCGTTGTCTTTTTGTTCGCGACTATCTGTTGTTACGCAATCAATGGCGATATTTCCTTCCCTTATCCCTCGATAATGAGGGTGTATGGAGGCTAGCCAATTTACAGAAAATAACATACTTAACTCCCCTTACGTTTGATTGCTTCACGTGCTATTTCTCGATCATCAAAATGCGTTTTCTCACGGCCAATAATTTGATATGTTTCATGACCCTTTCCAGCAATCAATACGATATCGTTCGCTTGTGCGAGATTTACCGCTTCGTAAATAGCCTGTTTCCGATTAACAATTACTTTGTAATTATATTGTTCGCCAGTTAATCCATCAACCATATCTTGGATAATTGCTTCTGGTTTTTCTGTACGCGGATTATCGGACGTTAAAATTGCATAATCACCGTATTCACAAGCAATTTGGGCCATAAGTGGTCTCTTTGTTTTATCCCTATCTCCCCCACAGCCTACCACAACATAAACTTTTCCTTTTTTAAATTCCGAAATTGTTTTTAAAACATTTTCTAATGAATCTGGCGTATGGGCAAAATCTACGATAACACCATATGGTTGATCTATATCATCACAAACAACGGATTCAAAACGACCATTCACACCAGTTAGATGTTCCAAAGCTAATTTAATCGTGGAAAGTGGTACGTGAGCTGCAATTGCTGCACCACTTGCTGCAAGCATATTGTATACGTTAAATAAGCCAATTAATGAACTGTTAATTTCAATTGTTCCAACTGGCGTCTTCAAATCGAAAGTGGTACCTGTTAAATGCAGGCGGATATTCTCGGCTTTAATATCAGCATCTTCTTCACATGCATATGTCAATATTTGTTGAGCTGTACTTTTTTCTAAAAGAGATGCAGACGTATCATCGGCATTGATTACTGCAAATTTTTCATGCTCGCCATAAGTGTTTCCAAGTTGAGCAAACAATAGCGATTTAGCCCGCAAATAATCTGCCATATCCTTGTGATAATCAAGATGGTCTTGCGATAGATTTGTAAATACAGCAATATCGTAATCACAGCCATATACACGACCTTGGTCTAGTGCATGTGAAGAAACTTCCATAATTACCTGTTCTACATCTTTTTCTACCATTTCGCTAAAAACCTTTTGTAAAGTTAGCGCATCAGGGGTTGTATTTTGAATATCGAACACTTCATCCCCAATTTTTAATTGAATGGTACCAATAATCCCAGTTTTCTTGTTATGTTCTTGAAAAATCTTCTCCAATAAATATGTCACCGTTGTTTTACCATTTGTACCTGTCACACCAATTAATGGTAACTTATTTGTCGGATGATGATAAAACTTAGCGGCAAGCATTGCCAACGCCCTTTGTGTATTTCTAACAGTGATAACCGGTATTTCTCCAACTACAGGTCTTTGGGCAATAATTGCAACGGCACCTTTTTCAATTGCTTGTTTAACGAAATCATGCCCATCAACTGTAAAACCTTTTATACAAACAAATACAGAACCAGGTATTACCTTTCTGGAATCCATTTCAATTCCCGTTACTTCCGTTTGCTCCAAATTATTTGGAACTGATTGATAAAACGGTAATACTGATAAAAGATCAATTAACTTCATCATATTAAAACTCCGTCCATTATTTTCATTTTAAGAAGATATTCAAAAGGGTTAGTCGTTCTAACTCTAGCCGACTCAGCCTTTCAAGTCTTTTTTTGAAACTCTTTTTCACCTAACTCATTATATCAAAAACAAGGCGATAACTCGATAGATTTACGCTAATCTTTTTTTGTATTTTTAGAATCAGATAGATACACTCGTACAGTTGAGCCAGATTCAACTTTCGAACCAGGTAAAGGAGCTTGATCTATGATATATTCACCCTCACCCTCTAACTCAAGATGTAAATTTGTCATATACTCTACTAATTTATTTTTATTCGTTCCAACTAAATCAGGCACTTCCACTTTTGGTTCATCCGGCCATTGATATTCCTTTTCTAGTCCATCTTTTCTTGGTTCTACACCAATCGCATGTAAACTATCGCCAATTATTTTCCCAACAATAGGGGCAGCTACTACCCCACCAAATTGAACTGTTCCTTTCGGATTATCAACTGCAACATATACAACAATTTCCGGATCATCTGCAGGAGCAAAACCGATGAAAGAAACAATATGATTATTTGCCATATAGCGACCATCTTTTCCGACCTTTTGAGCAGTACCAGTCTTTCCCCCAACACGATAACCATCAACATATGCAGGACGCCCAGTCCCGTAAGCAACCACACTTTCCAACGCTTTCGTCACTTCTTCAGAGGTTGATTTTGATATAACACGCTCTTGAACTTTTGGCTCCTGTTGTTTGACAGTCTCCTTTGTTACAGGATCGACCCATTCTTTTGCTATAAAAGGTTCATATAAATAGCCACCATTTACAACAGCTGAGACAGCCATCACTTGTTGAATCGGGGTGACAGAAACACCTTGGCCAAATGATGTCGTCCCTAATTCAACAGGGCCAACTTGTTCCGGCTTAAACAAAATTCCATTTCCCTCACCCATTAAATCGATACCCGTTTTTGTACCAAAGCCAAAATTCCGAATGTACGTAAACAACTTTTCAGCACCTAATTTTTGACCAAGATTAACAAATCCAGGGTTACATGAATTCTGGACAACTTCTAAATAAGATTGATGTCCATGTCCACCACTCTTCCAGCAACGTAAATTTGCTCCACCGACTTTAACCGAACCTTTATCTGTGAAATGGTCTTCTTCTAGATCGACTAGCCCTTCTTCTAAAGCTGCTGCTAGTGTAATGATTTTAAATGTAGAACCAGGCTCAAATGTACTCCAGATTGGTAAATTTCGGCTATAAACTTCAGGATCTGCTTGCTGATAATCTTCAGGGCTAAATGTCGGTCTTGTTGTCATTCCTAATACTTCACCAGTTTTTGGGTTAACTGCAATTGCGATTGCTCCATCTGGATTATATTTTGCCACTGCCAGATCCATTTCTCTTTCCATAATGGTTTGAATTCGAGAATCAATCGTCGTTTTGAGATCTAACCCATCTTGAGGAGCGGTATAGACATCTGCTAATTTTAACTTTCCACCTTTCGCATCGGAATAGAAAGAGAGTCTACCGTTTTTTCCTTTTAATAATTCATCGTGATACAATTCTAACCCCATTAAACCTTGATTATCGATTCCTGTAAAACCAAGTACATGTGCTAAATCATTTCCATATGGATAGTGTCGTTTCGAATCCTTTGCTAAATATATTCCATCTAAATTCAAAGTTCGAATGGCTATTTCTTGTTCTTCATCAATTTTAATTCCCTCTGGTCTTAATTCAACTGACATAGACGGTCTTGTAATCTGCTCTAATACTTTTTGCTCGTCTATATTTAATATATCCGCTAATTGATTAGCAGTATTTTCAGGATCTTTTACTTGCCTTGGGACTACGACAATCGATGGCGCAGTAACATTTTCAGCAAGAATATCTCCATCCCTGTCCAAAATCAGACCTCTCTCAGGTTTAAACGTAATATCCCTACTCCAAGATTCATCTGCTAAATCCATCAGTTCATCACCTATTACAAATTGTACATAACCTAGTCTTAAATCGATAATCGCGAAGATAAGTAATCCAAAAAGAAAAACAGTAACTAATCTTCTTTTCACCGTCACAGTTGATACACGTTTCATTTTCAATCCCCTTTTCATAGGTAGGCTTGTATCAACTATATGAATGTAAAAAAATGATTAGAACACTGTTTCATGGGAATGTTTTGCTATTTTAATTATGAATCTTCTTCGTTTATACTTTTTTTCTTATCTATTTTTGGCTTTTCAAATTTAACTTGAAGTGGCATACCTTTTTTAAGTTCCTTACCTGCTTGAATACTCTGTTTAACGACAAAGCCATTTCCAGCTGTATCTACCTTCAAGTTTAAAAGATTAGCTAGTTGTAATACATCCCGCAAGGACCATCCCGTTATATCGGGCATTTTTGGTTTATCGGAAACAATTATCATTCGTTCACCTTGTAATATCTCTGTATCAGACAAAATATTTTGTTGATTGATTGTTTTTCCATTCCCGATAATTACAGGAGTTATGCCTATATCCTTTAATATCTTCTTCGCCTCTACAGTTGTTTTTCCTACTAGATTTGGAGTTTTAACTGTTTCAACTTGCTTACTTTGCTCTTTATCAGGCTCGATATCTAAGTAACGTAGTGCATTTTCCATTACATTTTTGAAAATAAATGAAATTGGTGCTTGACCAGACTCATATCCATCTTCAGTTAAAAGATTTGGTTGTTTTACCGCTACATACATCATTAACTTTGGATCATCAGCAGGGGCCATGCCTAAAAATGAGAATACGTTATTTCCATAACCGGTTAAATAACCTTTACCTTTAGGATTAGGAATTTGTGCAGTACCTGTTTTTCCACCGACTGAGTAATCTGCTAAACCATAACTCGCACCTGTTCCATGCTCTCCACTTACAACTGATTCAAGCAACTTCAAAACCTGTGTAGCTGTTTCCTTAGAAATAGGTTCACCTGCGACTTTTGGTGTATGCTCTTTAATAACTTCTCCTGTATTAGGGTCTACTATTTTCTTTACAACGAACGGCTGCATCATTTTGCCATTATTAGCAATGGCAGTTGCGGCTTTCATTTGTTGAATTGGTGTAAAAGTACTCCCTTGACCAAAAGAAGTTGTTAATTTTTCATCTGGATAATTGTACAAGATTTTACCGACTTGCTCTCCTGGTAAATCGATACCTGTCTTTTGATCAAATTGAAAAGCTTTCAAGTATTCCAAGAACGTATCAGGGCCCATCTTTTCCCAAACTAATTTCGAGGCAGCTACATTTGAAGAACGTTGAAATCCTTCATCAAATGAAATTTTCCCCCATCCACTTCCGCCATTGTGGTCTCTCACCTTACGAATTCTTTCATTAATTTGATATGTTCCAGATTGATACGCCTCTGAACCATTATAAACCCCTTCTTCGATGGCTGAGGCCCAAGTAAATATTTTCATCGTCGATCCTGGTTCAAAAGGAATCGATACGGCATCATTGTACCAGTTTTTCACGTCAGTTGGATTATTTGGGTTATAACTTGGCCTGTTACTCATCGCTAGAATTTCTCCCGTTTTAGGATTCATTACAATTGCGATTAACCGATTAGGAGTATAATTTTTCTCTGCCTCTGACATGACATCCTCTAACAACGTTTGGATTTTTTGATCAATTGTTAAATAAATATCGTCCCCATCTTTCGGAAGTTGAACGCGTTCCTTCGGATCGAGTAATTTCTTACCATAAATATCTCGTTCATAAGAAATACGCCCATCCTTTCCTTTTAATAATTTATCAGATGCGTTTTCAATTCCAGCAATACCTTCAATTTCTCTTAATGTTTTTCCCTCTACCTCTTTTTCAGTTTCTTGTGCAAAACCAATAATATGTGAGGCAAAAATACCATTCGGATAATAACGAATCGGTTCTTCAATGAAGTGAAGTCCCGGCAAGTTCAATTGTTCAATTGCTTCCTTCGTTTTCATCGCCAAGCCTTTTCCTTTGGAACCAAATTCAATTTGTTTTGTTTTTGGATTATCAAGACCTTTTTTTAGTCGATCGTATAAGTCTTGTTTTTTTATTTTTAGCAAAGGAGCTAGTAATTCCGCAGTTTCTTCCGGATCTACTATATGTTTAGGTGTTTTTGAGTTTTTGGAGATATCCTGATCGACTGTTGCATATATGCGGAATGTAGGGCGATCGTAGGCTAAGGCTACACCGTTTTTATCAAAAATTTTACCTCTTTCCGCACTAATAGTGTATGAAGTTGTTCGTTTATCCTTCGCCCATTCTTTTAAAGATACATGATCAATCTCGCCTGTTGTTTGGATGTACAAAAATCTACCAGTTAAAATTAAAAATAAACAAATAAAGCCTAACATTAAAACTCCCGCAACTATATTTGTCGTTTTATTTTTTTTCATTACTTGTCACCTGATTACTCGTTGCTTTTTGATGATGTTGCCTTTTTTATTTCCGCATTTTGAATTGTTAAGCCACTCTCTTTTGCTTTTTTAATAATTCTTTCCGGTCGACTTAATTCCTTTATTTCAAATTGAAGTCCAGCGTTTTTTACTTCTTGTTGTTGAACTTGATGTTCAAGTGTTTGTAGTTTCCTATTCAAACTATCCGTTGTTGAAGAATAAAGGACAATACATACTGCCGCAATAATTAAACTTACACCAACAACCGCATATAGGACTTTCTCTCCAAGTGTAATCCATCCCGTTTTACGAACGACAACTTTTTTTGTTTCTACTTTTGGTACTTTTGTTGTATAGTTTTGTTCCCAACTTCTTACATGCGGAGCAGCCATTATTTTTTCCACCCTTCTTCATAGATAAAGTCATTGTTCCATGTACGTACCTTTTCAACAATTCTTAATTTTGCTGAACGCGAACGTCGATTTTCATTAATTTCTTCCTCCGTAGGTACAATCGGCTTACGTGTTATCATTTTAAATGGTGCCTCATGTCCTTCAGGAAGAAATGGTAAATTTCTCGGTGTCGGTTTTGGTGTACTCCATGTTTTAAAAGCTTGTTTACATATTCGGTCTTCTAAAGAATGGAATGTTATCACCGCAATTCTTCCACCTATTTTTACAGATTTAGCTGCTTGATGTAATGCGTCATTAAAGACACGTAATTCGTCATTAACAGCAATCCGTAATGCTTGAAAAATACGTTTTGCTGGATGACCACCTTTTCTTCGTGCTGGTGCTGGAATAGCATCTTTAATAATTTCAACTAACTCAGCTGTTGTTGTAATTTCCTTTACTTGCCTACTCTGTTCTATTTTTCTAGCGATTTGTTTTGAAAACTTTTCTTCACCATAGGAGAAAAATATTTTCACTAATTCTTGATATGACCAATTATTTACAATGTCATAAGCAGTTAAACTTGCGCTTTGATCCATTCGCATATCCAATTTTGCATCATGTTGATAACTAAAACCGCGCTCTCCGATATCTAATTGTGGTGAAGAAACCCCAAGATCAAATAATATGCCATCAACTAGTTCCACTTTATGTTCCTGTAAGCTTTCCTCTAGATGTTGAAAATTGCTATGAATGAATAAAGTTCGTTGTAAATAGTTATGTAGTCTTTTTCTAGCTGCCTGCAATGCTTGTTCATCTTGATCAAACGCTATAAGTAAACCATCATCATGAAGTTTTGAAACAATATTTTCGGAGTGTCCACCGCCACCAACTGTGCAATCGATATAAACTCCATTCGGTTTAATCGCTAAACCCTTAACGGCTTCATTTTTTAAAACTGTATAATGTTCAAACAATCGTAACACCCACTTTATTATTTTACGTTATTCTTTTTGCTTCGTTCACGAAGGAGGATAAATGCCCCGGAATTGGAGCCTTTTTACACGCTCTATCAAATATCAAAGTCCATTAAATTTTCCGCTATCTCAGCAAAAGACTCCTCAGACTCAACAAAGTATTCTTCCCAAACTTCTTTTGCCCAAAATTCAATTCGATTCGATACGCCAATGACAACACATTCGCGATCTAATGATGCGTATTTCCGCAATGGCTGCGGAACGTTTATTCTTCCCTGTTTATCAATTTCACATTCAATCGCACCTGAAAAGAAAAATCGCGTAAATGCACGGGCATCCTTTTTAGTGAGTGGTAGTTGTTTTAATTTTTCCTCAAGTATTTTCCATTCTTCCATAGGGTATGCAAATAAGCATTTATCAAGTCCACGGGTCACTACAAAACTGGCACCTAAGTCCTCACGAAACTTCGAAGGAACAATAATACGCCCTTTTGTATCAAAGTTATGTTGGAATTCACCCATGAACATACTATTCACCCCACTATCATGTTACTATATTACCACATCCCCCCACTTTTCACCACACTTTTTCTAAAAAAGCAACACAGATTATAAATTCGACATTTTCTCAACAAAAAAACTGCCATTATGGCAGTTTTCTCTCAGCTTATTATTTACCTACAACAATTGATGTAACACACTTTCCTTTGATTGCACACAATAAATTGCTCTCGTTTTAAATAAAGTGGTGGGAAGTGGTACGTTGATTACAAACGAACGATATAATGCTCGTCATATAAGGAACAATTCGCATCTACCAGTTCTTGAATAATAGCCTTTCCATACTCGTTTAACAATGGTAATGGATTCCAAATACGCTCTTGGTATCCTCCATACGGATAAAGTGCGCTGTTTATAAAAGTAAACTCTCGTATTCCATGCGCATGTTTATCCATAATTGCATGATTCATCTTTTTCTCTAAAAAGTCAATTTCACGGTGAATTCTTTGCAAGTTTGTAGTTGCTATTTCTTCTAAATCACCGCGTAAATCACGTGCAACAGCTCGTAATGGATGATGCGCATTTGTTATTGCCTGTTTCACATTTTCAAAAAGCAAGGCAATCGGCGGTGTTGATTGAACTTTTAACCACTCCATTTTACTTACTTCTATTCTTCCAGTAAGTGCTTCTCGCATAGAAATAGTATATTTTTCCATCAGTTGATCGATTTTATGATTGACATACGTAAAAGAAAGTCGCGGAACAACTACAGGCATCTTCATATTTAATGCGTGAAATGCACGTTTTAAAACAGACCAATAACTAATTTCCCCTAGCCCGCCGACAAAGGCAAGAGACGGAAAAACTAATTCTTGCATAAGCGGCCTTGTCATAACATTATTACTTAGTAAATAAGGTTTTTCTTTCGCGATATTTATTAATTCCTCTGTTGATAACTTTACTTCATTTTGTTTTCCGACCCAGTTTCCCTCATCATCTCTCATTAGTAAAATTCTTTCTTGATGCAAATGATAAAATAGATTGCCATCCTGTTTATCTACTTGTAAATCAACTGGATAATGGTGCAATGCAAGCTCTTTAAATGAAGCGTAGACTCCTGCACTAATTTCAGGTTGCTTCATAATCATTTCCACAAAAAACTCAGATTCCAATTGTCGTAACAAACGATGATTTGAATCAACTAAGACTAATCCTTCTTTATGAAATAACTGAAAAATGAAGCGTGCAAAAAAGTCTACAAAAGTATTCGATTGAGCTAGACATTCTGATACTTCCTTGTACAATTGCTTTGTATATGTTGTTTCATTCATTTGTACAAAAATTTGCCCTAACCACTGCTCTGCTTTCACTTTATCAATTTGAATATCAGATACAGGTTGTTTTGTCACAACGTGCTGCGGAAATTTTACTTTCTTCATTTCTGAATCCGCCATCATATAGACATGGTTGATTTCTTCAAAATCATGATCTTCTCCTGCTATCCAAAAGACTGGAACAACCGGAATATTCAGCTGTTCTTCTTGCTCTTTTGCTAATTGAAGAATCGAAATTATTTTATGTACCGTATACATCGGTCCGGTTAATAGGCCAGCCTGTTGCCCACCAATGACAACTACACTGTTTGGTTCACGTAATCTATTAATGTTTTCCAGTGTCGCATGGGGAGCATCCCAATCTTTATTTATTTGATACAAAACTTCTGATAATTGCTCTCGTTTAAAACTCCGGCTATTTAAATCATCGACCCTATTAGAATAACTTTCATTTGCTAATGGATAGTCAAAATAATTCATTATAAATGCATTATTGCTTTTATAATCTTCTATTAAATTTTGTTTTGATTTAATTTTTATAGGGTCAAGCTGCATCATTTACTGCTCCTTTTTCATTTCTATTCGAAACATGTATTTTATATAGTCACTATATATTTTACATAATCCCTTTTGAAATTTCATGGAATCTGTTTTATAAAAGATTTATGTCATCCTATGTTTTCCATTCATTGTATTCCCTCTTCATATTCTAAAGCTTTCACACTTTGATAAACAAACAAGGAATAAGGTAGCTTTTTACTGCTTTTATTTAAAATATAACCAGTTATAGCCTCTATTTCAGTTTGTCTATGATGAAACAAATCCTTTACCATGGAAGATTGATTATAACTTGTACTTTCGGCAATACTTTGCACATGGTCCCAACTTTTCTTTTTATCTATCCCTAGCACTTCAGCAGTTTCTGAACATAATTCGAACGCTAATTGTTGTATGAATGGGTTGGATAAGATTTTGCCATTTTGCACGTTAAATATAGCCGTCAATGGATTAATGACCGCATTGACCACTAACTTCTTTGCTAGCATCGATTCCCAATCATCACAATTTACAACAGGAAAGTCTCGTTGATTTAATTGTTCAGTTATGGTCTGATACTTATTTTGTTCACCATTATAAAGAGCTATTTCAACTTTCCCTTTTCCAGTTTGTATAAATGTATTATCATTAACTTTTAACACACCATGTTCAACAACCCCTATATAAACAGGCTGCTTTAACGCTTGAATAAATGGAATATGCCCCATTCCATTTTGCAAAAAAATAATCGGCACAGACGCATCTATTTTCTTAAAAACAGTCAACAGTGATGTTAAATGAAACTGTTTTACACAAATGATATAGCAGTCTTCTTCCCCTATCTCTCTAATAAGTTTTACTTGTACGTGATGTTCACATACATTTTTTTCGTGCAGTCCTTCTTGCACTAATAAACTTTTTTGCTCTTCTCTTCTAACATACAATGTAATGTCATGCACACTATTTAATTTGCTTGCCGTTAAAAATCCAATTGCTCCCCCACCGATAACTCCTATTTTCATTTAACTTTTCCCCTTTTCTCCATCACTCTTGTTTCCATATCTATCTATTTATATTATAATAAAATATATTATAATAAAATTATTCTGGCAACGAGGGGGGAATTTCATGATTGAAATGAAGGTTGCAAGACTTTTAATTAATTATAAAACTTTAGAGGAATTTAAGCATTTTAAAGAGTATGGGCATCAAGAACTTTCCATGTTAGAAGATTTAGAGCATAACATTGTGGAAAACGATAGCGAATCTCCATTTTATGGGATTTATTACGGAGAATCTTTAGTTGCCCGCATGAGTTTGTATAAAGTCAATAAGAAATACGATGCTTATTTTGAACCTCCGCAAGACTATCTTGAACTATGGAAGCTGGAGGTTTTGCCATCATACCGCGGGAGAGGATATGGCAAGACACTTGTTGACTTTGCAAAGGGATTCAACTTACCAATCAAAACAAATCCACGTATAAACTCACATGATTTTTGGGAGAAGATGGGGTTTCAAAGGGCGAATTATGAAATGGAAAGAGATCTTGGTGAAAATCCACTAATTTGGCTACCAGAAGGTGTAAAAGAACACGAAACTAAATAATGAATTGTTTAAACTATAAAAACGCTGCTGCGTGATACGGAATCATATATTTACGATTTCCACTTGCATCAGCGTTTTCTGTTCTAACTTAAATGATGAATAATTCCTATTTATTCTGCGTAATATTTTTTTCTTCTACCCAGCTCCATAATTTATGCATTTCTTTCCAAGCACTTTCATAACGAGCAACACGCATTTTCAATTGATTATTTTCGCTTTTTAAATGTTGCAGTAGTTTATCTTTATTTTCATCTACCGCTGTCGCTTGTTCAGCAAAATTCCCCTTCATCTTCTCCAGTAACGATATAGCTGCCTCTATTGGATTTTCCTCTTCATGTTGCGTATCGCTAACTTCCCAGTGAAATTGGCCACGTTGCTTTCTATCCTCTTTTGCAAGTTGGATTGCATCTTGATATTTTTTCCTTAGTGTTGCATTCCAGCGAAATCCACAAGCCGCAGAGGTCCGAGACAACTGACGAGCAACGTGCTTGAACGCCTCTAATTGCGTCTTCCCTTGCCTAATATAACGCAATACAGTCTCTGCTAAAATGATATCCTCATCTTCCGTCCAGGCATCCTGACGTGTTACATGCATAACATCACTCCTTACCTTCTTTGGTAACAATGTATGCAATAACTAGTAGTGATAGAATAACTCTTTTCATATTTCACTTAAAATATCATAGCATTTTATCTTTTACGAGATAAAAAACGGTTTACAGCTTGTTTATGTTCATGCGTATCCCATAATATCGCAGCATTTTTCATTTCCTCATTCATATCTGCAGATAAAGATAGATTGGAGAGTTTTCTTTTGTATTGACTTTTTAATATTTTCATTTGTTGTAAAGATCGACTGGAATATGTAGCTAGAATTCTTTCAAATGTGGATTCTTCTGATATAACTTCATGAATCCAGCCCTTTTCTAGTAAGTAAGTGGCACCATATATTGTACCTTCCATCATCCATTGAAAAGCAAAAGCTGGATGTACCTTTTCATACAATAACACACCACCGCCCCAACCAGGAACAATTCCTAGGTTTGATTGAATAAAACCGAACCTCGTCCCAGGCTTCGTAATACGTATATCACATGCAGTAGCTAATTCGCAGCCTCCCCCCATTGCATCTCCATTCATAAAACATATGACAGGTACCGGGAAGGACACTATCTCATATAAAACTTCTTTCATAGGATATAGCTTGGCGAAAGCATCATCAGGAGTTAAATCTCCATGCAATTCGGTTAAGTCACCACCTGCACAAAAAACTTTATCACCATTTCCCGTGATCACGATAAATTTATACTTTTCTTCTCTTGCCTTCAATAAATATTTTTTTAATAGTTGCATCATTTCTGTTGAAATCGCATTACGCTTTTCCGGTCGATTTAGTCGTATTATCCCGTAGTCTTGCTTATGCTCATACGTTATGAAATGATCCATTCTCTTTCCCTCACTATCCTATTTTTATGTATACAAAAACAGATCACTCGTATACTAGAGGGATCTGTTTAACGTGGTTTTATTATTTTGCGATTACTTCTCTACCATCATAATGTCCGCATGCTTTACATACGTGGTGCGGTTTTACCATTTCCCCACAGTTTGCACACTCGTTTAAACCTGGTAAATGTAATTTTTTATGAGTACGTCGTTGGTTTTTCACTTTTTTAGAAGTTCTTCTTTTAGGTACTGCCATGCCTTACACCTCCTTCAAATGAAAGGAATAAGTAATTCTTATTTCTCTTTCTTATGATGTTTTAATAACGATTCCAGTTTTTTTAAACGGGGATCAATTGGTTTTTCCTTCTCTTCTTTCGGGCCGACTCTCCACCCTTGTCCACTATGTGGCACTTCGCTCGCATCGGTATTTTCCGAGAATACACGAAAAGGAACTTCCAATAAAATATTTTCCTTAATATAGGGAGTTAAGTCAAGTACTTCTCCATGAACAGGATGAATTTCTTGTTCTTCTTCATCCTCACCATAATAAGGTGACGTTGTAAAATATTCTTTTGCTTGTATGGTAAACGGATACTCGACATCAACTAATGTTCGTGCACAAGGTAAAATCATTGTACCAGCGATAGCAAAATCCATGGTAATTTGTTCACCATTTAGAATACATGAACCTTTCACATGAACAAAGCCAATTTTTCGAATATCATTATTCATTTTTTCCAATTCAGAAACATCAACGTCTCCAGCAAACTCAAACGGTTTAGAGTGTGCACTTTTCTTAATTTGTCCCAACGTAAATTTCATTGTTTTCACCTCAAGGCAACAAGAGTTATTTTATAGGTAAAATCATCATTTGTCAATATTTTTTCTTTACACTCGTTGTTTTTGATAAACTGTACCATATTGTCTATTTAGAATACATCAATTTGCTTTGTTACTGCAACCAAGCATGATATTTGGTAAACTATAAATAATTGTATTTTATATGAACGGAGCGAAAAAAATGAATGTTTGTGGTTTAATTGTTGAATATAATCCATTCCATAATGGCCATGCATATCATATCCAAGAAGCAAGAAGGGTTTCACAAGCTCAAGTCATTGTCGCTATCATGAGCGGTTCATTCCTACAACGCGGCGAACCGGCTATTATTGATAAATTTCATCGAGCAAAGGCCGCATTACAATCTGGTGTTGATATCATAATTGAATTGCCATACTTATACGCCGTACAGAGTAGTCGTTTATTTGCACAAGGGGCAGTAAATACTTTATTCCACCTTGGTATAACCGACTTATGTTTTGGTAGTGAATCCGGTAATATACAAGACTTTATATCGAGTTATGAACTGCTTCTTCAGCAGCAAGACACGTATAACCATACATTGAAAAACTTATTGAAACAAGGTGAGTCTTTTCCAATAGCTAGTAGGGAAGCTTATAAAAAAGTTGGATTAGATGGTGCAACCTCCATTGATTTAACAAAGCCAAATAACATTTTAGGTTTTAGTTATGTACGTGAAATTTTGGATAAGCAACTACCTATTCGCCCTTTAACAATTAAAAGAATCAAAAGCGACTACCATGATACCCATATCCATAGTTCGATTGCTAGTGCAACAAGTATCCGTGAAGCTATTATAACAAAAAGGCGTAGCGTACGGGAAGTTGAACGAACGATTCCAAGCGCAACCCTCGACCAAATGGAGCAATATAAAAGTGAGACAGATATTTTCCATGATTGGGAAAATTACTTTCCTCTCATTCATTACCGCGTGATGACAATGAGCCCGGAGGAGTTGGAGTCTATTTTAGGTGTCGATGAGGGATTGGAATATCGCTTAAAAAGAACCGCACCTCATGTCACTAATTTTAAAGATTGGATGCAAGCCATGAAGACAAAACGGTATACTTGGACAAGATTACAGAGAATGTTTGTGCATATTTTAACGAATACAAAGAAAAGGGAATTAGAATTAATTCGTGATCACGTCCCATATATACGACTTTTAGGTATGACAAAAGCGGGACAGCAATATATACGTAGCCGCAAAAAGAAATTGCAAGTTCCTCTCATAACTGGAATAGGTGGACAAGTACATGCTCTCCTAAAAGTTGAAGAACGAGCGTCAGCAGCCTACTATAGTATATTATCACCAACTATGCGTCAGCAATTCCTTCATCAAGAACTAGAAAAACCCATTATACGATAAAGAGAATCTTTTTTTATATACAAGGGCTTCGATTCAACAAAAAAGGAGCTGGGACATAAGGGTCTGACCCTATTGTCCCAGCTCCTTCCCTTATTTTTCATTTGCCAATTTTTCTAAATAGTGTAATGCATCATAGAATGTATCGACAGGAACTACTTTCATTTTGGTGCCGATTTCCTCTGCTGTTTTTCTGGCAACCTCATAATTAGAGTCCTTTCTCCCACCTTCATTTGGTGCAAAGAAAATTGCGCATCCTTCTTTATCTGCGGCAATGACCTTTTTATCTATTCCACCAATTCGATGGACGTTTCCATCATAGTCTACTTCTCCAGTGCCTGCGATTTGCAATCCATTCGTCAAATCTACTTCAGTTAGCTGGTCGTAAATTTCTAATGCAAACATAAGACCAGCACTTGGCCCGCCAATATTACCACTACTAAAATTAACTTCTGGTTCAACCGATATATTCCGGTCCGTTACAAGCTGAATACCCATACCGACTTTTTTGTCATTATCTGAAAACGTATCTAACTTGACCTTTTCTGTTATTCTCTTATCATCTCGAATTACATCAAGCGAAATAGTTTCGCCTGCCTTTTTTGTTTCCACATAATCAATAAGATCTCCAGACTCTTTTACTTTATGTCCATCAGCTCCAACAATCCGATCACCAGATTGAAGCTTTCCTTCCGCAGGCATGTTATCAACAACAGATACAACATAGACACCTTGATAATCTATCTCAATCTTCTTATCAGCTGCCTGATATGCAACTACAATGGACGCTTCTTGAGAACTCTCCATCATTTGTAATTGTGCATGAAAGTATTCTTCCTCCGAAACTCCTTTCGGTCTTACGTTTTCTAGTGGCATAATTTCTTGATGTGGCAAAACTTTTGCCAATATGTATTGAATAGGATTTGCTTGTCCACCACGTACTGTTACCAGATGCATATCTCCCGCACTTTCATAGCCACCTTCTACTTGTACAATTGGATCCAGTGCATCTGCGCTTCCCGGCTTATATACGTAATAAGGTAGCTTATAAAATAATAAAAAAGCAGCCAACAAAACAGTTGCAATCGTACCACCTAGTTGTCTTTTTGTAAATCTCATCCTTTTACCCCTTCCAAATAATCATATATATACATGTGATATATACCGTATTACGTCTGTTTTAAAAAGTGTATGGCATATTATGCTCATGTATGTGCGTATATTGATATAGACTTAAACTTGTAGGTTGTCCGTCATTACGAGATGTTAGCACTATTTTACTATTATAAAAAATAGAAGTACAGAGCTATACATTCAGATTAGGAGGAAAAAAGCTTGAAGTCTATAATGAAAACATTCCTTTTAGCAGGTTCAGCTATATTTATAGCAATCATTCTTATTTCTTTTCCTCAGGATGCATATGAAGCCAGTATCCGTGGATTAAACATGTGGTGGGAAATTGTCTTTCCGTCTTTGCTTCCTTTTTTCATCACAGCCGAATTGTTATTAAGCTTTGGAGTCGTACGATTTATCGGAGTTTTATTTGAACCAATTATGCGACCGCTGTTCAAAGTACCTGGAACCGGAAGCTTTGCCTGGATTATGGGAATGGCTAGTGGTTACCCGACTGGAGCAAAAATTTCCGTACGCCTCCGAGAAAGCAAGCAACTGACACAGATTGAAGCAGAAAGGTTAGTGTCGTTTAGCAATGCATCGAGTCCACTCTTTATATTTGGAGCAATTTCAGTCGGTTTCTTTTATGATGCGAAGTTAGGCATTTTAATTGCTGTAGCACATTATTGTAGTAACTTTTTAGTCGGCTTATGTATGCGATTTTATGGTCGAAAAGCCGAAAAAAGAGGCCAACAAATAATGCCTCATAAAAAGGAAAAAGTCACACTTAAAAGAGCGCTTCATGAAATGCATGCCACTCGTATGGAGGACAAGCGTCCACTTGGAGAAATATTAGGCGATGCCGTCATTCAATCCATTCAAACATTAGTGATGGTTGGTGGCTTTATCATATTATTTTCAGTACTAACGACATTACTATATCTCGTCAATATTACATCTAGTATTTCCCTCATCATAGAACAAGTATTTATTTATATTCAATTTCCGGTAAACCTGGCATTACCATTTATTTCAGGGCTATTTGAAATAACAGTTGGTGCAAACCTTATTTCTAAATTAACAAATGATTATTTTCTGTCAAGCATCGTTTTAGTTAGCTTTATTCTAGGCTTTCATGGGTTTTCTATTCAAGCACAAGTCGCCAGTATTTTATCAAAAACTGATATTCGCTTTGCACCTTATTTCTTTGCTCGTATTCTACATGGCTTTATCGCCAGTTTTTTAACCATTCTTTTGTACCGACCTCTTTATTTGAATAGACAAGTTATAAATATAGGGGATGTGCCTGTAACAACTCCGGTTGCAGAACAAAACTGGGGAATTATTATGAGTAATCTGCAACATATTGGTCCAGCTATTTCGTTTGTATTCTTAGGTCTAGCAATTTTTATCCTTATGAAGCGAATGAGAAGAGCCTAATGGTAAGCAACCTCCTACTTTTTTTAAGTTAAACCATTCTTTTCTAAAAACGCTATTTTCTTATAGACTACTATCGATACACAATAAAACCAAACTGTCTCGTAACGTGCTTGTTAATGTACTCATATTTACTGAAGATAGTGCTGATTCCCCCGCTTCGGCAGAACACTTCGCTTTCCGCGGGCACGGCCTTGCCCCGACACCGGGGTATGCCGACGTTGGGCACAAAGCCCGACTTTTTATTGACCTCTATAAGCATAAACAAAAAAAGAAACAAGCACTTCTCATAAGATGGGCTTGTTTCTATATTAATACGAAACTCTATTTAGAAAACTTTGCTATTAGTGCTTTTTCGACAGGTTTTGGTACGAGATCAGAAACACAAGCACCATACTTGGCAACTTCCTTTACAATACTAGAACTAAGAAAGGAATATTGATTATTTGTCATCATAAACAACGTTTCTACCTCATCGTCTAATTTTCTATTCATAGATGTAATCTGCATCTCATATTCAAAATCACTAACTGCACGCAAGCCTCTTAAAACAACTTGGGCCTCTTTTTGTTGTGCATAATTAATTAATAAATCCGCACTAGAATCAACTGATACATTCGGAATATGTTTGGTGCATTCCTTAATTAATGCTGTACGTTCTTCAGCTGAGAACAGCGGATTTTTAGCTTGGTTATTAAACACAACGACAATTAGTTCATCAAATATTCGTGCACCCCGTTGAATAATGTCAAGGTGGCCATATGTAATGGGATCAAAGCTACCTGGACAAATTGCTAATTTACTCATTTATTAATACCCCTTTTTTATAGATTGTAATACCAATAGTACCACCATAATGGTCTTGCTTTATTTTTACTAATTTTGGTTCTAATTCAGGTAACTGTTCGTGTATATCGTGTTCACAATATAGAAGGCCATCTGGTGCCAAAAGATTTTTGTTTAAAATATGATGAATCATCTTTTCATAATCTAATTTTCCGTATGGAGGATCTAGCAATATTAATTGAAAACATATATTCCTTTTACTCAGAACATTAATGGCACGGTAAGCATCGTTTCGATAAACTTCTGCTTGATTTTGAATAGAGAGTGTATGTAAATTCTCTTTAATTGTTTGAATCGCTTTTAGTTGTTTATCAATAAATATAGTACGTTCCATGCCCCTACTCAATGCTTCGATTCCAAGCCCACCACTACCTGCAAATAAATCGAGGCAATAGCCTCCGTCAAAAAATGGGCCTAGCATTTGAAATATAGACTCTTTTACTTTATCTGTGGTCGGTCTTGTGGCATTTCCTGAAACTGCTTTTAATTGTCTACCTTTAAAGTTACCAGCAATAACTCGCATAGCATCCTCCTTCACTCTATGTTTCGACAATAATCCTAACACATTTTTTATTTTTTTACATTTTTTCTTCCTTCATCCCATATAAATTAAAAAACAATACCTTTTTTCAATAAAAATATAATTTAACCGTATATAATTTATTCTTCTGTCCATAATACAAGTGAGGCAGCTAATTGACTGCTGTTTCAGAACACGGAGAAGACTTACACTTCCCCATAAGTACTCTCCGGTTTCTCCTCTCCCTTTGCCTCTTTGTTTTCTATATGAAAACAAAGAGACCTGCAGAATGGTGTCTGCAGGTTTTTTTTTATGTAAACTATATACCAAGTTTATAATCGTATTGTTTCGCCTTATCTGGTTTTGCATTTTCATATGTTGTGTTTACAAATGGTTTATAAGATAACTCCACTCTTGATACAAAAGAATACTTCAGCAAGCGGTTGAAAATATCATCTATATCTGATTGATTCACATATATAACGGCATATTTAAGTTTTTTCGAGGAATAAATTAAATGTCCATGCCGCTTCAACTGCTTTAAGTTTTTCATATGCTGGAACCAAACGATTAATCCTTGCCTTTCAGTTCTCATTTTTAACCTCGCTTTTTCTCAACTATTTAGGAAACCTTACAACCACAGCTACCGCCAGAACCACAACCACCATCAGATAAAGCAGCTCCATCTTTAGGTACCTTAATTTCCTCGCTTACACTACATGCAATAATCTCGCTAATTTCATCTAAAAACTGTTGCAAACTTCTTTCAGCTACTTTGAAAGCTGCAACAGTAGGATGCATATCCATTTCTCGTTTTGTTGCACGAATTTTTTTCATGATTTGGTTGTAGTCCGGATGGTAGCGTCCAAAGCGTTGAATATCCTCATAATCTTCCTTTATATAATTAAAAGCTTGAATAAGCTCTTGTGCTTCCTTATCAAGTTGTAACTCTTCTTTAGCTTGATGATAATCATGCATTACTTCAGAGTTACGAATTATATTCCCTAATATTTCAGACCTATCTAATACGTCTGCAAATTCAAGGGTTGCAATCATACGTGCATTCACCTCCAATCTATTATTTACATTTTATCATGATTAAGCGTTAACAATCAATCTTTCATTGCCTCAGCTAACTGCATTAACATCGATGTTAATTGAATTTGGTCTTGTAAAGTGTCTAATCGCTGTGAAAAAGTCTTTCCATAAAATACTTTAGCTTCTCTTTCCATCTTATAAATATTTTCAGGATTTCTAGATAGATATCGATACCACATTGGATTCTTTCGCACAAATTGCAATAAATCTGGTCTACTTTTTAAATAGATGATCACATTTTTATCCATCCCTATCAGTCCTTAAACCAATTAAAAGGTTGATTTTGATGAGGTTCATTCGGTTTTTTTTCAGTTTGAAACTGTGCTAACAATTCCTGCAATGTAGACATCGTACCATTTAATTGTTTTACTTGATTTTGCACCTTTTCAATATCGATCTTATTTGTAAAATTGATTAATTGAGAGAATAGCTCTGATTTTTTATCTACCTTATCCTCTTTATCTGCGGAGTTTTTCGTTTCCTTATACTTTTCCCAGAACGGATCATCCTCGCCAAGTAAGTTCCATTTCTCATAATATTCCTGCCAAGAATGACCACTTTTTCTAATTTCCGCACGTAGACCAGGATGCCTATTTAAGAAATCTTTAAACGCTACGACACTAGGATGTAACGATTTACTCATGTCTCATCACCTCTATTTGTTCCGAAGATTTCTTATAGTTTATGCAACTCGCCTATGTCTTGTGCGTATCAAGATTTTTTTAAGGTTTATTTAAAAAGTTTTGCGTGTAATGAAACTGATAGACTCCGACTCCCAAATGAGTATAATTCTTTTCCAGTAATGCTTCACGATGACCAACACTATTTAGCCAACCTAAGACAGCAGCTGGAGCATCTGGATATTGTGCCGCGATATTTTCACCCGCAGTTAAATAAAATACATCCTTTTCTGCTAATCTTTCCTTTAACCCTTGTCCATCTAAACGATAATGCGAAAAATAATCATGTACCGCCATATCCTTACTATGCAAATAAGCAACTTCACGCACAGTATCATCCCAACGCAAAGCAGGTTTACCAAAATAATGACGAAAGACATTTGATAAATCGAATATTTGCCTTTCCATTCCAGTTTCTACTTGTTTCCATGTTTTTTTATTTAGTTTTGGCTCCTTTGGTAATGGACCCCGATATTGTATTTCATAAGCACGATGTTTTAGTAGGACATCGCCCGTTAGGATCCGAACTGCAATAAGTTTGTCCGAAAATGTATCGAAATAGTTTTCCACAAAAACATTCTCCGTTATTTGAGTGAGTGGATGCGCTAGTAAATCTTCATCATGTAAATGAAATTGATATGAATTTACCCCATCTTTATATGTCACCTTACTTTTAACGTCTATCGTCTTTTTTAACTCTTCGTACGTCATTCCAATTTTCATTGGTTCTGTAGAAATATTTTCTCCCGCAGCAAAAATCGTCTTCACCTTTTTATCTTCAATTCCAAACTGTATATATTCTTCTTTCTGATCAGTATATACCCACCAAGTATATCCATATGGACTTATGTCTTTACGGGTTGGTTCTCCCATTTCTTCCACGAGCTCATGAGTAGATTGATCAATCCAATGATATAAATCTCCTTTAAAAGATTTACTTAACAAACGTTTTTCTGGTAATTGCTTCTTTTTTACTACACTATCCTTTTTTACAAATGAAGTAGCATTTTTATCATTCGCTTTATTTGGCTGTATCATGTTATTCCCTAATAAAAATAAACCCGTTAGCAAGATGAGTGAAACAAACAAAATAAAACGTCCTTTTTTCATAACCATTCACCTCTAGTAAAATACTTTATTCTACTATATGAGCTAGATTCCCAATCCATGCATTTTTTTATCTGTATGATTACGTAACACGAAATTTCAATGATGAAGTTCTAAATGTCATGTCTGTTTACACCAATTGAGATCACATACTCCACATGACATTTGCATCGTAACCCTATCGATATTCTAGAACAAACCTGTAATCGCTACCAATATATCTCCTATCTATCCACTTTTCAATTGCAACTTCATCTAATTCATACTATTATAGTTTAATGAGGACAACATATGTGAGGTGAAGAAAATGAAACTGGAAAACCTAGGAATTGAAGAACATATCATGGATCTTAAACCATTAGACCATATTATGGGAAAACACGCATTTATCCGTGCTGGTCAATGGGATTATGAACGCGTAACATATGACTATAAAATTGGATCAAACGAAAAAAATATTACATACTATGTTCGTATTCAAGGTTTTGCAACAGAAGGTGATGTTGATCGTGGTGATGCAGTAATTCAATTAAAAACACCGTTATTAGGTAAACATTACTATCCACATGGTATCGAATATGGAGAAGAAGAAAACTTCCCAGAAAACCTTGTAGAACGTGCAAAAAACCTTGTCTCCCGAGTAAATGATGAACTAAAGCAATATACGAAGTAAAGATAGAACATAAAGATTAGCTAGTGCACAACGAAATCATAGCGTGTGCATTAGCTTTTTTATTATGATAAATATAAATTTTTTAACTATATCTGTTCAAAAGAAAATTTTAATGCTATATTCATAATAAGGTTCCGTCGTATCGTATTCTAACTGGAAAGGAGAATCAAATTAACATTGATACGAAAAATTACAAAGCGCCAATGGAAGACATTTCTATTTATTGCGCTTATCATTATCTTGTTATATATCATTTTACCTATCTCTTTGCCTTTAGTTATCGCATTTCTTACTGCACTGATGCTAAATCCAATTGTACGTTGGATTCAATCTACGATACGTCTTGGTCGAAAAAGCTCAGTAATTATTGTATTTCTCCTTTTCCTAGTTATCACTGGAGTTGCAGGTACTTACATTGTTATTAAAGCTGTCGCTCAAGTGGTAAATTTTGTTGAGGATGTTCCAGCATACTTAAATCTTTTAAATCAAGTTTATCAACATTGGGAAGACGTATTCCGACAATATGCAAATAATTTGCCTCCCGAATTTGTCAAGCAGGTTACAACTAGTATACAAGAAAATCTAACAAGTATAATTGATCGTGCAAAAGATATTATTACCATTGATAATATTTCGCAAATTGTATCTAAGGTACCACAATATCTCATTAGCTTTTTAGTTTATATCATTGCACTGTTCCTTGTCATGCTTGAACTTCCTATTATAAAATCAAAAGGCTACAATCTTTTAAGTGAATCCACTGCAAAAAAGGTTAGTTTTATGAGTGAGCGTTTATCAAATGTTATAATAGGATTTTTTAAAGCACAATTTTTAGTGAGTTTGATAATCTTTTCTGTTTCATTAATCGGGCTACTAATCATCGTACCAGAAGTTGCGATTATTATGGCACTTGTTATTTGGATTATCGATTTAATTCCTATTATAGGGTCCATTATTATATTGGCACCATGGGCACTATTTATGTTCTTATCTGGTAATTCACCAATGGGTATTCAACTAAGCATACTAGCTGTTATACTGCTAGCAATTAGGAGAATAGTAGAACCTAAAGTAATGGGTAAACATATCGGATTATCACCACTGGCAACACTAATTGCCATGTTTTTAGGGGTCAAATTGCTTGGTGTAATGGGCATCATTCTTGGGCCACTTATCGTAATCGCATTTCATTCTGCAAAAGAAGCAGAAATAATTTCGATAAATTTTAAAATCTAGTAATAAAAAAGACGTGTAAATACACGTCTTTTTTATTGGTTATCATTATTTTTCCTTTATGTTATGATGCACGAACTTATTATTTTATTACATTTGTATCAGGCAGTGGATCGATTGGATCAACCTTTAAACTCTCTTTTGTAAACCAAGAAAAGAAAACACGAGCTAAAATGAAAATATATATGAGCTCCTGAACTATTTTCATAATGATTCCACCTAATTGTTGGTCATCTAAAACAGATAACGGCGAAAACATCTCTGGTCCAGATATTCCAAAATTCATTCCTGCTAAAACATCTCCTGGCACACATAAACTCAAAGCTTGTACCCATGCACCTGTTGCACTATAAGCGGCAAATAATGGCACATCTGAAAATATTATAAGCGCACATGCTGGTGTAATTAATACCCCATTACCAAACACATAAAATATCTTTACCAATGGTTTTAACCTGTCAAACTCCTTTAAAGGTGACATAACAGGGAACCACATGATAAATGCCGCAATTAGCAAAATGATTGTACTAGCGGTATGCGCAATAATAGACGACTTTGTAAAATCAAATATCGCTGGCATATGGTATAACGAAAATAATCCGTTAAAAGATAAAATAGAAATGATTGGATTACTAACAAAGTTAAAGAAAGGATATAGCACCGAATTTAGTACAACCTTTTCCCAAATCCACACTGGTAAGCCTTTAATAATTAAAATCGGAAAAATTAAATACAATAATGCCATTTGGGCCATGTGAAATGACAACATAATATGTGTTAATAAATCAATAGGGGAACCTTTCAAAATGTAAAGTAACACTAAAGCCAAATAAAATGCCACTTGTTGGCCGATTGTTGGTTTAGCATTTCCACCAAATTTATGCCGGTAAGGTCCCGTAATAAGATAGTATGCTATTCCGAGGCAAACGACAAAAGTGAAAAAGTAAGGACTCCACAACGCCCGAAAGCCAAAAACTTGTAATTCTAACCACATTTTTCCTCACTCCAATCCAATAAATATGGATTCCCATTCTTTAATATAACATACGTAACAAATGTGTACACAATCCCAATATGACAAAATTTGAACATTTAACATTAAACTGAAAAAGACCGGGAATTCCCGATCTTTTTCTACTCACAATATACTTGCAGCTTACCACCAAACAGCAGCCACTAGTCCAAATATTGTTAAAAATGCTGCCCAACTACCACCAACTATCATTACAATTGGCAGTCCATGTCCCTTATCTTTCATATGCATAAAATAAATAAACTGAAAAGCTACTTGAATTGTCGCTAGCGTTAACAAGAAAAATACTGCAAACATCCGATCCATTACACCTGTAGCTACAATTGTAAAAGCAATTAACGTTGCTACAATCATCAGTGCAAAGGAAATCATATGCCTTTTCATTTCTTCTTTATTTTTCTGCTTTTGAAACTCAGTAAGTTTACTGGAACTGGTGTTTTCTGTCACTGTTTAGCCCACCTTTCCCATGAGATAAACTACAGTAAATACGAATACCCATACAACATCAATATAGTGCCAGTATAGACTAAATGTATTAAATTTAGGTGCGTTGTATAAGTTTAATCCTCTTCTAGCATTGCGTATCATAATGACAATCAACCAACAAATACCAAAAGTCACGTGACCACCATGGAAACCAACTAACGTGTAGAAAGCTGATCCAAAAGCGGATGATCTAAAAGTAAAACCGTACTCAGTTATATAATGTGCAAACTCATATATTTCGAGTCCTAGGAAGCCAATTCCCAATAGACCAGTGATACCTAACCATAGCTGCATTTTTTTATAGTTATGATTTTTCATATGATACATTGCATATACACTTGTTAAAGAACTTGTTAATAACATTACTGTCATAATAAATACAAGCTCTAGACCAAATAATTCTTCACCACTTGGTCCTCCAGCGGTGGAGTTTCTTAATGCTAGAAATGTACCAAACAAACTAGCAAAAAGAACCGTCTCTCCACCTAAGAAAAACCATAAACCTAGAAATTTATTTTTACCTTCAAGGGTGGCCTTTTCTGGTGATTGTGGTAAGTTTTTTGGATTAAGAACATCGCTACTCAAGTTAGTCTGCCTCCCTTTCCAATTCCTCAACAGGTATATAAAATCCAACATCATCTTGTAAGGAACGAATAATCATCATTAAGAGTGAAAGTGCCATACCGCCAAATAAAGCGATGTACCATAAATCATTCACCTTTTGGTAAATAAATCCTAGACCAGCAATAAAGAATCCAACTGACATGATAAATGGCAAGATTGATCCATTAGGCATGTGAACATCTGCTAAAGGTTCACCGGCTGTCATTTTTCCATTACCTTCTGTCTTCTCAATCCAAAGTGGGTCTAAACCACGTGTTAATGGCAACTGTGACCAGTTATAAAAGACTGGAGGAGATTGTGTTGTCCATTCTAACGTACGACCATCCCATGGATCATTAGGTGCCTTTTCACCTTTTAACCAAGAATGAAAACCGTTATAAATAAATACGATAACACCAACAGCCATGAAGAATGCCCCGACTGTACTTATCATATTTCCTAAATCTAAGTCTTGATCTTTTAAGAATACCCAGTAACGACGTGGCATTCCCATTAAACCTAGAAAATGTTGGATAAAGAATGTTAAATGGAAGCCGATAAAGAACGTCCAGAATGAAATTTTACCCATTGTTTCATTTAGAATACGTCCAAACATTTTTGGCCACCAATAATGTAATCCTGCAAAGATACCAAACACTGTTCCCCCTACAATTACATAGTGGAAGTGTGCAATAACGAAATACGTGTCATGGTACTGGTAGTCAGCCGCAACTGTTGCAACCATGATCCCAGTCATACCACCAATTGTAAAGGATGGGATAAAACCTAAACTCCATAACATAGCAGAGTTTATTTTTACACTTCCGCCCCACATTGTGGCTAACCAGTTAAATATTTTTATACCAGTTGGTATCGCGATAGCCATTGTTGCAACTGAGAAAATAGTATTCGCAATTGGTCCCATACCTACTGTAAACATATGGTGCGCCCATACCATGAAGCCCAAGAATGCGATTAACATTGTTGCAAAAACCATTGATGTATAACCAAATAGACGCTTTTTAGAGAATGTCGCAAAAATATCACTAAATAACCCGAAACACGGTAAAATTAGTATATATACTTCTGGGTGTCCAAAAATCCAGAATAAGTGTTGCCATATAATCGTATTTCCGCCTAATGCCACATCAAAGAATGCTGCACCAAACATACGGTCAAACATTAATAAGAATAACCCAATTGTTAGGGCTGGAAAAGCGAATAAAATTAAAACACTTGTAATAAATGTTGCCCATGCAAATAGTGGCATACGCATATACGTCATACCAGGCGCTCTCATATTAATAATGGTAACTAAAAAGTTAATTCCACTCATTAACGTTCCCGCACCTGCAATTTGTAATCCCATTACATAAAAATCGACTCCCAATCCAGGAGACTGTGTAGATAATGGTGCGTAAGCTGTCCAACCTGCATCTGGTGCTCCACCTAAGAACCAACTAATGTTTAATAATAGTCCACCAAAGATAAATAGCCATACTCCTAATGAGTTAAGGAATGGGAACGCAACATCTCTCGCTCCAATCTGTAAAGGCATGGCAGCGTTCATTAACGCTAATAGTATCGGCATGGCAGCAAGGAAAATCATCGTTGTTCCATGCATGGTAATCATTTCGTTGTAGACTCCAGCACTTACAAAGTCGTTTTCAGGTACAGCAAGTTGAATACGAATGATTAGTGCTTCAAGACCACCTAGTAAGAAGAAGAAACCTCCTCCAAATAGGTATATATGAGCAATTTTCTTATGGTCTACAGTTGTTAAATAATCCCAGAGCACTGCGCCAAAGCTTCTTTTTTGCGAAGTGCTTGTGATTTTATCAGTAGCTGTAATACTCACAAATGTAACCT
Organism: Paracerasibacillus soli; assembly: GCF_042432965.1. NCBI lineage: Bacteria > Bacillati > Bacillota > Bacilli > Caryophanales > Bacillaceae > Paracerasibacillus > Paracerasibacillus soli. The sequence continues at coordinate 179,056 of NZ_JBHLWL010000040.1, forward strand.
CCCTATATTTTCTTTCATCCCTCTTTGTCTTTATTTACCTGCGCTATCTGGGGTAATATCTGTTGCTTTTAATTGCATCAAATATTCCGCAATTTTCTCTGCCTCATCATCATTTAACTTAGGGTATTTGCCTGTCATCAAGTTGCCTGGCTTCAGAGACTCAGGATCTTGAATCCATTCAATAACCTTTTCTTTCGTATGCTCCTCAATCCCAGCTAATTTACTTCTGTTTCCGAAGTTTGTTAAGTTAGGCCCAACTTGGTTTGGTGAGGAACCGATTGCGTGACAAGCCATACAATTATTTTGTTCGAATAGTTCTTTACCTTCTTGTGCTATTGCACTTTCTGGTTTATCTTTTTCTGGGTCATAATTTTGCATATCTGCAACCCACTTATCATACTCTTCTTTGCTTACTGCAATTACTTTAAAATCCATTAAAGAGTGACTTGGCCCACAAAACTCAGCACATTTCCCATAGTAAACGCCTTCTTCATACGCCTCAATATACATCGTGTTGACGTTTTCAGGGTTTACGTCCATTTTACCACTAATAGCTGGGACCCAGAATGAGTGGATGACATCTGTGGATATCATATTCAGGTATACCTTTTCTCCAACTGGAATGTATAGATCCTGACTCGTTTGAATATCTTCACCTTCATAATCAAAATGCCACCAATACTGATTTCCTGTCACCTTAATGTTTAAATGGTCTTTTGCGTCGCTAGCATCAGCTAAATCAAAAGATACAAGCGTTGTCGGTACCGCCATAATAATAACAAGAATAATTGGAATGACTGTCCAAATAACTTCCAGTCCTTTATGTCCTTCAACTTGTTTAGGAATGAAATCTTCCTGTCCTTTTTTGCGACGGAATTTAAATAATACGAATGCCAATATGATACATACAATGATGAATACTGAACCCATTACAACAGTTGTTAAAATGATCAACTTCATTGATTGTTCAGCACCATACCCCTTAGGCACGAGAGCGGTTAAATTTTCACGACCACACCCTGCTAATAAAAGTGCCGTAAAACTTAATAGAAAAATGGCCTTAGCCTTTCCCATCCAACCTTTCATTAAATCATACCTCTCTTTCTCTGACTTAAAATTCTTGAACATACATTTCATTTTATTAACTTAAAGGAACTAAAATTAGTTCCATCATTCTTGATGGTGATGATGGGCACATACTATATAGAATGTTTACCCTTTCATGTTATCTTTCATATTTAATATGAACACATGAAAAATGGAAGTAGTAATAAACAATCCAATATACAAAACTTTTAACCGCTTCCTATTTCATACAACAGGAAGGTTTGCATGTTTGATATATCATATTCATCACACTTCGTTATAGTCTAAAAGTAATTTCTGTGGGATTTGCCTCGCACATGATATGAAATCCAATTAGTAATACATGAACATGTAATCCATTATTACCTACTAAATAAATAATGGCTATTCTTCAGCTTCATTTCTAGTTATCGCAATGAAAGTGTATATTTTTCTTTCGATACATTTTATTACGATGTATGTAATCTCATCATATTAATGAATTTTAAATAACTTCACGGGTAGGTATATGAACAATTCGTCTATACCCTAGTATACGTAAAGTGATATGTATAAAATTATTAAATGCTCTTTATTTTACTGTTCACTTCTATTTGGATCAACAAGTATATCATACCAATTATTTGAAACAATGCCACCAACGATTATTTTTCCACCACCATACTATTTAGTATATAAAATGTATCCCCAGTTTTTTAAAAACATTTATAAATAGATTGCTATAAAATTCTGTAAAAAGAAAAGAGACTTTTATATGCATCACTATTTTTTAATAAAGGGATTTTTCATTCTGTAAGTAGCGGAAGTTTATCCTTCGATAAAGCGGAGGGTTGTTCCACTTTCTCTACAGATATATTCCAACCTTATCGACGCTGTTTTCCCTCCTTTTAATTTCCTTTAAAAAAGGAAATCCCAATGATAATGTTTAAACAATTGGTTGCAAAAAGTATACTTTTAGTATGGTAGTATCTGTCATAAAAAATACGATGGCATTTCACCTATTCTTCATTCGTTCGGATTATTCATTATGATTCCAATTTTAAATGGAGCCATCCTTTGATGCATCTATCAAAAAAGATACATTCATCCTATTTGTTGTTTCTTTCAAAACAAAGAATGACTACTTTCGTATGAACGTATGAATTTATAGGAATACAAATATCGTAAAGCAAATACCCCTATCATTATTTCTAGCAAAATATAGCCAACAATGCAAGGTTTTTTTACTTTTACACTATGAAAATGGGGTTTATTGATAAATCTGTAACATTTCTGTGACATTTGTCATTTTTATTACGATATATTTGCTTTCTTACCTTTTATGCCTTTATTATTAGTTGTAGTTTCTTTATTAAATTAAAAGGTAAAAACAACAAAGGTGAGGCTGTATACATATGAAAACATTAAAACGATTGTCGATAATAAGTACATTAATCATGGTATTCATCCTAATTGGTGGAGCACTTGTTACGAAAACGGAATCCGGAGATGGTTGTGGATCGAGTTGGCCATTATGCCACGGTCAATTTGTGCCAACTGAAATAACACCGGCACTTGTGATTGAATTAAGTCATCGTGTTATTTCTGGCGTTGGTGGCATCATCATCCTTTTATTATCTTTTCTTGCATGGCGCAGAATCGGTCATATTCGCGAGGTAAAGTTTTTATCATTTCTCTCCATCTTTTTCTTAGTACTCCAAGGATTAATTGGTGCTGCCGCTGTGAAATGGGGACAATCTGACTTTGTACTAGCCATTCATTTCGGTGTATCACTTATTTCTTTTGCAGCAGTATTTTTACTGACGTTGCTTATTTTTGAAATCGACAAGAAGCTCGACACAAAGGATGTATATTTCAAGAAGAGACATCGAATAGAAATTTTTGCTTTAACATTTTATACACTTATCGTTGTGTATACTGGTGCATTAGTACGGCATGCCGATGCAAATTTGGTATGTAAAGATTGGCCTTTCTGTAATAATTCGGCTCCTTTTGCCATCTTAGACTACCGTTTTGATCAATGGATTCAAATGGGACACCGTTTATTTGCAGGCATTTTATTTATTTGGACCATCAGCTTTTGTATACGCTTAATCAAGCAGTATAAATCGAATCAAGTAGTATTTTGGGGCTCCGTCACTCTCTTGAGTTTGATTTCCTTACAAGTATTTTTTGGTGCACTTATCATCTTTACAATGCTAAATTTATTTGTTGCACTTTTACATGCACTTGTCATTACATGTTATTTTGGCGTACTTTGTTATTTTATTTTGTTAGCTTCGAGAAGTAAGGTAAAAGAAAAGGCTCATGATCCTAATATTGATACGGAACTAGTTTATGTAGAGTCTTAAAAATAAATGAGGCTGGGACATAAAGGGTCTAATCCCTTGGTTTGTCCCAGCCTATTTTTATGAAACGTATATCATTTATTCAAATTCTATTAGTAGGTCCTGAACAGTTATCGCTTCTCCATCTTTTACATATATACTTTTAACAATACCATCATAAGGGGCTTGGACCGTTGTTTCCATTTTCATTGCTTCTGTAATCATGAGATAATTACCTTTACTTACATGTTCACCAGGCTCACAAAGAACTTTTACAACTGTTCCCGGCATTGTTGCCCCAATGTGCTTTTGGTTATTACTATCAGCTTTCGGCTTAGTCATCATTTCTGATTTCACATTCTCATCTTTTACAACTACTTCACGTGGTTGGCCGTTTAATTCAAAGTAGATAACCCTCGTTCCATCTGACATTGGTTCAGAAATCGATACTAATTTAACAAAAAGGGTTTTTCCCTTTTCGATTTCCACTTCGATTTCCTCACCTAATTTCATACCGTAAAAGAATGTGGGTGTATCCAATACAGAAACATCACCATATGTCTCATGGAATTTGTGATAATCCATATATACTTTTGGATATAGCGCATAGGCAAGAATATCAAAACTCGTAACTTGTCGATTTAACTTCTTAAACAACTTTTCTTTTAGCCCTGTAAAATCAACTAGTTCCATAAGTTTACCCGGTCTCTCGACGATAGGTTCTTTGCCTTTTAAAATGATTCGTTGTAATTCTTTCGGAAATCCTTGATATGGTTGACCAATATATCCTTCTGCAAATTCAATAACGGAATCCGGGAAATCAATAGATGTTCCCTTTTCGTAAATTTTTTCTTCCGTCAAGTCATTTTGAACCATAAATAAGGCCAAATCACCAACGACCTTCGATGATGGTGTCACTTTTACAATATCTCCAAACATATCGTTGACACGTCTGAACATCATTTTAACCTCATCCCATCGGTCACCTAAGCCAACTGCCTTTGCCTGTTGTTGTAAATTACTATATTGACCACCTGGCATTTCATGGAAGTAGATCTCTGTATGCGGTGAATTCATACCGCTTTCAAATTCATGGTAATACTTCCTAACAGACTCCCAATAGTGATTTAATTGTTCATACGCATGAACATTGAGTTTTGGTTGGCGATTTGTTCCTTCTAAAGCATGATAGAGCGTTTGTGCACTTGGTTGAGATGTAAGGCCTGACATCGCACCGCATGCAACATCTACGGCGTCTACCCCAGCATCAATTGCACGTGCATACGTATAAATACCATTACCGCTTGTGTCATGCGTATGTAAATGTATTGGAATGTTTATTGTATCCTTTAATGTTGAAATGAGCTGATAGGCAGCTTCTGGCTTCAACAAACCTGCCATATCTTTAATACCTAGAATGTGGGCACCTGCATCTTCAAGCTCTTTCGCCATATTCACATAATAATTCAAATCATATTTTGATCTTGAACTATCTAATAAATTACCAGTGTAACAAATTGATGCTTCTGCTATTTTATTATTTTCTCGCACAGCTTCAATTGCCGGAATCATTCCTTCTACCCAATTTAAACTATCAAAAATACGGAATACATCTATGCCCGCCTCGGAACTTTTAGCGATAAACTGCTCTACAACATTATCCGGGTAATTTTTGTAACCGACTGCATTACTTGCACGTAGTAACATTTGGAAAAGTACATTTGGTATCTTTTCACGCAATGTTAACAAACGTTCCCATGGATCTTCTTTTAAAAAGCGATAAGCAACATCGAATGTTGCACCACCCCACATTTCTACCGAAAATAGATTTGGTAGGAGGTGGGCAGTTGGTTCAGCAATCTTTAGTAGATCCTTTGTCCGTATTCGAGTAGCCAACAAAGATTGGTGCGCATCGCGAAATGTCGTATCTGTTAGCAACACTTCTTTCTGTTCTTTCATCCATCGCGCTAACCCTTCCGGTCCTCGTTCATCCAAAATTTGCTTAGTCCCACTAGGAACTTCTATTAATGAATTGAATTTTGGGACAATAGGATTTTCAAAATCCGGCTTTTTCAGGTTCGTTAATCCTTCAAACCCATTTACTGTTGTCTGTCCAATATACGTTAACATTTTTGTTCCACGATCACGTCTTTTAGGAAATACAAATAACTCCGGTGTTTCATCTACAAATGTCGTATCAAATTCTCCCGACATAAAGTTTTTATGGTACATAACATTTTCTAGAAATGGAATATTCGTCTTTAAGCCGCGTATCCTGAATTCCTTTAAATTTCGTACCATTTTTTGTGCTGCTTGTTCAAAACTCAAAGCCCATGTCGATACTTTCACTAATAAAGAATCATAGTAGGGTGAGATTTCTGCACCTTGGAATCCATTTCCCGCATCTAAACGTACACCAAAGCCCCCACCTGTACGATAAACATTAATTTTACCCGTATCCGGCATAAAATTATTTAATGGATCTTCTGTCGTTACACGGGATTGAATAGCGTATCCCCATGTTTTAATTTCCTTTTGCTCGGGGATATTGATAATAGAGCTATGTAATGTATTACCATCCGCAACTTTAATTTGTGTTTGTACAATATCTATTCCTGTTATCATTTCTGTAATCGTATGTTCCACCTGTACACGCGGGTTAACTTCTATAAAATAATAGGCATCTTTTGTAACAAGAAATTCAACCGTTCCAGCATTTCTATATTGAACATTTTCCATCAACTTAACGGCTGCAGCACAAATGTCTGTACGTAACTGTTCTGAAATCGAAACACTAGGCGCTATTTCAACTAATTTTTGATGGCGCCGTTGCACAGAGCAATCTCGCTCATAAAGATGGACAATATTCCCTTGTTGATCACCGATAATCTGTACTTCTATATGTTTTGGATTTTCGATTAACTTTTCGACATATACTTCATCATTACCAAACGCAGCTTTTGCTTCAGATTTTGCACGATTGAATGCTTCTTCCACATCATCTTCATGACGTACAATACGCATTCCTCGTCCGCCACCACCAAGTGTTGCCTTAATGATAATTGGATAACCGTATTTTTTACCAAAGTTTCGGACTTCATCAACAGAATGTATCGTGCCATCACTACCAGGAATAACTGGTAGACCAGCGCGTAATGCTTCTGTTCTTGCTCTTACCTTATCACCAAACATATGCAGGTGATTACTTGTTGGACCAATAAAGATAATTCCTTCTTCTTCACATCGCTTTGCAAATAAAATGTTCTCAGATAAAAACCCATATCCTGGGTGAATCGCGTCCACCCCAGAATTTTTAGCTAAGTCGATGATCCCCTCTATATCTAAATATGCATCAATCGGCTTTTTTCCTTCTCCAATCAAGTAAGCTTCGTCAGCTTTGTAGCGATGGTAGGACCCATTATCTTCTTTTGAGTATATTGCTACTGTACGAATATTTAACTCCGTACATGCACGAAAAATACGAATAGCTATTTCCCCACGATTTGCTACTAATACTTTACGAATTTTATTTAGCTTGACCATTTTTTTCCTCCCTGATATGTATATGTTTGTGTTGGTTGGTGTTGATTTGGCTCTTTGTCATTTCGTTGAAGCTTTACAGAAGATGCGATATTATTTAAAATTCCCATTGAAATCAGTAAGACTAGTAATGACGAACCACCATAACTTATAAAAGGAAGCGTCACACCTGTTATTGGCAAAATCCCACTTATTGCACCTAAATTAATAAAGGCTTGAATTCCAATCATGGAAGAAATCCCAATCGCTAATAAAGATCCAAATGCATCTTGACATTTCCTAGCGATATAAAAACCGCGAAGTACAATGACAGATAAAAGACCAATAACGATAACAACACCAAAAAAGCCTAATTCTTCTGCTATTACAGACATAATAAAGTCTGTATGTGCTCCAAATAAATAGCCTAACTTCTGAACGGATTGCCCTAACCCTTCTCCAGTAATACCACCCCCACCAATCGCGATATAAGATTGGATTAGTTGATAACCATTATCTGCTGGATCTTCGAATGGCTGATATGCCCCGGTAAACCGAGAAACTCTAACATCAGTAATCATATTCGGTATCGCGATTAGCAAAATAATTCCACCAATGGATGCGAGTAACAATAAGTGTCTCATTTTAATACCTGAACTAAAAATGACCGTGCAGGCGATTAAAAATATTGTCGACGCGGTACCAATATCTGGTTGAAATACGATTAGACCAAGTATGATGGATGTCATGATCAAAGGTGGAAGTACACCAGTTGTAAATTTATCGATATACGATTGTTTTTTTGAATAAACTGAAGCTAAATACATAATGATTCCTAGTTTAGCAAATTCGGACGGTTGAATGACAATAGGTCCAATTCTGAGCCAGCGACTAGCATTTCCTTCCGTTAATCCAAAAAGTAAAACACCTAATAAAATTGCGATGATTCCTAGGACGATAAGTTTCATCAACTTTTGATAGTTTTTATACGGAAAAACTAAACAAAATATAAAGAAAACCAATCCAATGAGAAACATGCGTAGCTGTCTAAATAAAAAATAAGTTGCTTCATGACCTTCTACCATTGCGGTTACCATACTAGCACTATAAATCATGACTAATCCAAACCCTGCTAGTAATAATGGTGTAATAAGTAAAGTAAAGTCATATTTTCTTAGTTTTTTGATCATCTCGGATCTCCCCAATAGCAAGAAATATCCAACGTTGGAAATCCAACATCAGTATAACACATTTTTATATTAGTATGACACAATAAAGTGCCAGACATGATGTACGAAATAAAAAAACCTTGCCATGTTACTTATGCAGGCAAAGTTTCACTTCAAGCGTACTGCACAATAGACGCGACAGGCACATGAACAGAATCTATTATCCAGATTTTTGTGCTGCTTCATGCAGTATATTAAGTTGCCTTTCTAGATTTTCTAGAAGGGCTTTCCCTTCATTCTCACTAACTAGATTTAAGCGCACAGCAAAGTCAATTTCCCTTGATAATCCAAACATTTGTGTATCTAGCACTTCTTCATATAAAGGGCATTGCGGCATCGTTAAATTTTCCATTTGCACTTTTATAAGTCGCAAAATTTTATCAGCATCAGCCTTAAGAAGGGCATAGGCTTTTTCCCGATGATCGATCATTACCTCAGACATCACAAACATCCCCTCCACGTTAACACTTGGCTTTCCCTATCCTACTAAGCACTGTTCTTATCTATGTTATATTAGAATATACAATCATCTATGATTATATTATCGTTTGGGCCCATAAAATGCAAATATAAATCATATAACATGCTAAAAATCTTGTTTTATCATTTATATAATTTTGGATATGTCAGATATTACGAGTTGCACATGAACATGCGAATGTCCCTCAGCACCAATTCTATTCGAATAGGATGAAAAAACTAGTGAAATTTGCTATTCTTAAACAAGATTAAAAGATGAGGTGAAGATATGATCGTACAATTGACAGGTAATATAACCTATCCCATTACACTAGACCCTACTGTGTGGATTTTTGATGACAGAAAGATAAAACTAGAAGAGGCATTTAATGAAAAAGACAAGTTAAAACTTAAAGAAAAGAGTAATGCCCAACTTACAAGCGAGCGTTTAGAAAGAGAAATTTATCCTGGTAATGCAAAACCACCAGTTAATAAAAGTTTGTCAAAAAAAGAGCGAGAAGATGCATTAAAATATTCATATGTCATGCCTATAAAGCATTTTTTAGATAACATTGAAATAAAATCGAATGCTTCAAAGGCTGTGCTTATTTCTGATTCTAGAAAAACAGAAATTTCTCTTATGCAATTAAAAAATTGTTTTTTATTATTTTCAGTAGATGGAAAGCCACTTTCTGTAGACGGTCCTGTACATCTTTTATTTCATGATGGATCAAATAAATCAAATCCAATTAAAGGAATTAAAAAAATTGATATCCAATAATTGTTAGATACATAAAAGTAAAAACAAGCTAATTTCTAGTATAATTTGGCACAGTCCACTAAAAATAATACATAACAGTGTATGTAGAATTTTTAGGAGGAGTTCCAAAATGAAGCAAAACATTACGCTTGTATTAATAAGTACCATGCTTTCAGTTCTTATAGGTTGTCAACAGCATTCAGAGCGGGCTTTACCTACTGAAGAGGATCATAATCGGTTTGTCCAGGTTGAAAATTCAAGCGAACAGCCCAATAAAGATTTGACAAATGAGCAAATCGCAAATCATTTGGCCGATGTTGCAGCAAGTGTCCCGAATGTTCACAATGCTACAGCTGTAATTGCTGGTCCTTATGCAGTAGTTGGCATAGATGTCGATAAGGATTTAGACCGTTCACGTGTAGGTACAGTAAAATATACAGTATCTGAAGCTTTGCGTCATGATCCATATGGAAAGACAGCCATTGTCATCGCAGATGGTGATATATACGAGCGGATTCGACATATGGGTGATAAAATCCAGCAAGGTTATCCCGTTCAAGGTATTATAGATGAATTAGCCGGAATCATTGCTCGTTACATGCCAGATATGCCATTACCTAAAAATCAACCAACGGAACCAGATCGAAATAAAGAAATCTTACCGAAACATAAAGATGACCAGCTTGATGATATTCAAGATGAACAATCTAACCATAAAAAGTAAACTGAATCAACATAAAAGACTGAGACAAAAGGGTCTGCCCTCACCTAATTACGTTGGGGGACAGACCCTTTTTCCTAGTCTATTTTAAGGATTGTGTAGGATCATTTGCTATGTCATTATAATACTGGACACCAAATTGTGATCCTTCAGAAACCATTTTTGCATTCTCTAATTGTGCAACATCAAGTTTTTCAACTTGATCAGGAATCCCGGCTTGTTTTAATGTATCTACCTCTTCTTGTTCATTTTCTCGATTACGCATCATATATGTTGCTGCACCAACACCTAGAATACCGAGTGCTGAAACAATGTAACGTTTTTTCATCTTATCATCCTTTTTGTTTTATTAATATAGCTTTTCCCAAGTATATTGTGAATAAAACATGCTTTTCTATACATTCTCATTTGAATTTTATGTTATATTTATAACGTAAACTCTCTTTATTTGAGGTGAGAATGTGAAAGTAAAGTGTGTATTGTGTGATAAGATTGAACAAATCGACGACGAATCACTGCAAGCAAAACGATTAAAGAACCGAAGAATTAATATGTATTTATGTGTGGCGTGCACAGAAAGAATTGCAAAAAAGACAAACGAACGACATGCAACCGGGAAATTCAAACTGTATCAAGAAGAAAAAGACAATAATGAGTTCATATAAAAAATCTCCATTAAAATGGAGATTTTTTTATGCACGTTGTCGCTTTTGTTTTCTATCCATATGTAAACGAAAACGATATATCGCTAACACAACAGAAGTTATAATTAAACTTTCCGTAATTGGTAAGCGAAATACGGTACCAAAAATATTTAAGACAAACATACCGACTGCTAACATAATATAAACAAACACACTTTTCATTAACGGTAACTTACGTGCAAATCCTAGCTTGTAAGCAATCGCTCCAAATATTAAATTCGGGACATAAAATGCCCAAAAAATATGATCCGTTCCATAATTCTCAATATAAAACTCTAACAGCGGACTCATCATGATAATGCCTCTCCATTTCCATAGAACTTCAATTATCTTCTAATTTTAAGTAATAAGAACTCTTTTCTATCATACTAGATACTAGTTCTTGAAGCTAGTATTAAAACAAATCTACTACAATTTACTGTCAAAATATACAATCTTACACTATACTTAAATAGAAAGATTCTCAAAAATCTTATGTTATATGAATATTGAGGTGTTACGAATGAAAAAAATTGATATACCTTTATTGTTGCTTGCAATGCTTGTTGTTGCGATGTTTATTTTAGTTGCCTTGTCTGTAGCATTATTAAATATTTGGCTAATTATTCTGTTCCTCATCCTAGCTTGTTCCTTTATGTGGCTAGGTATTTCAATTAAAACGAAACGTAACAAAAGTGATTCATCATCATGAATCACTTTTTTCCTTTTCTCATAACCGTCGCAATTTGTTCAGAAATAACACTGTTTGCTACCATCACTGGATTGTCCGTTAGCATATTTACAGGCTGTCCAAATATATCTGTTGTTACCCCTCCGACCTCCTGAACAATTACTATACCTGCAGCGATATCCCATGGTGATAGTTTCATGGTAAGATACGCATCTAATATACCTTCTGCTACATAAGCAAACTCTAGTGCTGCTGATCCATATGTACGTACACCTCTTATTGTTCGAATAAATTGTTGCATATCTTGATGGTCAATAAGCCGATTTTCACATAGCCAATAGTGGTTCATTCCAATGATTGATTCTTTTAAAACTAATTTTTCTTTAAGTGGCGCTAACTGTTTCTCGTTCTTATAGGCTCCCTCCCCTTTTTTAGCATGGTAAAGACAATTGCCCATCACATCATAAATGATGCCAATTTCTCCAATTCCTTCACAATAAATCCCTAAAGAAATGGCAAAGTTTCTTTTTTGATGGACAAAGTTCATCGTCCCATCAATCGGATCAATAATCCATATAATACCATCTAACGATTTTAATTTATCACCAAATCCTTCTTCACTTAGTACAAGGTGTTCAGGATAATTCGCTTTAATCTTTTTAATAAAAAACTTCTCCGTTTCTTTATCCAAAATCGTAACAAGGTCATTCGCATTAGACTTTGTATCTATAGATAGTGGTTCATTCATTCTCTCCTTAATTAATTCTCCCGCCTCATATACCCACTGTTTTGCCTTTTGAAATAATTCATCACGTAATGTTTTATCCACTTTGTTTCCTCCAATATTACTTCTCAGTGAATAGTTGTTAGCATAGCTGAATTTCAAACCATACGATGTGAATTACAGCATTGTTATCACAAGCTAAGCTAGGTTCACCTTTTTGCATGCTATGAAAAGAAAGCCATTCGATTTTGATGGCCAATGTCACTACATATATCGTAGCAAAAATGTATACATCAGTATAGAAAAAAGCATGTCGTGTAATATAATCAGCATTAAAATGATCCCCTAATCGGGATCATTTTACATTATCGACATATTTATTTATTTTGAATTTCAAGTAACTGGTGTCGTAAATGATTTAATTTCTCTTTTGCTTTAATAATACCTACTTTATCATTTTCTTCTAGAGCATCAAACAATGTCATTAATTCATAATCAATCTCAAGTTTTATAACAGGAAGTTTTTCCTTTTCTTCTTCAAGATGCAAAGTTTCTAATACGTATTTCATTCCGAATACACCCTTTCTTTTTAATGGTCTAGTTTGGAAGAACTACTTTATTTAAACAATGAATCTGGGACATGTAGTAAAAATCAATATGCTTATTTTATTTATATATATGATAATAGAAACAATACTGTTCAACCGAATTATGATAATGAATTTTACTGTTAAGTTACCCAGAACACCTCATTTATAAACATACAAAACAAAATACAATCTAGTTGACTTCTCCGCGCATTCGATAAATAATTTAAACAGTATCTGTTGTTTAAGTTTTTCTCGTATTGAATAGCATGAAAGGATTGAGAATAATGGAAATTCAGGGATTTAATAAGTATGACTTCGAAACATTTCAAATAGATGGTTTGGAAGCTCGCATGGAAGCAATTCAAACTCGAATTCAACCTAAGTTTAGAGTGTTTGGTAATCACTTAGTACAATACCTAGCTGAAACACTAAATCAAGAAATGTACTTACATATCGCCAAGCATGCACGGCGAACGAAAAACGCCCCAAATGATACGTGGGCAGCTTTTAGTCACAATAAACGTGGCTATAAAAAACATCCGCATTTTCAATTAGGATTATGGGATGATCGTGTATTTGTCTGGTTGGCATTTATTTACGAATTACCGAATAAAGTAGAAATTGCAGAGGTTTTCTTGAATCATGAGGAAGAATTATTAAATATCATTCCAAACGAATTTGTGCTGTCAATGGACCATATGAAAAAAGATATCCAGCCTATTCACGCAACTACATTGAGTGCATCTTTGAATCGATTCAAAAACGTTAAAAAAGCTGAGTTATTAATTGGAAAACAATTTCCTGCTGAGCACCCGCTTTTATCAAATGGAGAGGAATTTTTAAGTGAAGTAAAAGATATCTTTGAAAAGCTGTTACCCGTATATACCTTATCTTTTAAATATATGTAAACATAAAGCAACCTAGACATCACATTATCGTTTAGGTTGCTTTTTTCACATATTAATTCATTTTAATCATTTTTAAATTTGATTCACGCGCTTTTTTTAGAACATGATAACTTGAATAGGTAGAATCATGTTCAAATTCTTTAAACATTCGTTTCTCTTCACTTTTCGATGGAACAATTTGTTTAAACCGTTTATACGCCAATAATAGATTTTCACGGTTAACTGATTTTTCATACGCCTGTTCAACTAATGTAAAAAAGTTAATAACATCTATGATTTCATTTTTTTCCCAGTCATTCTCAAAGGGATACGAATAATTCATATTTATTCAACACTCCTTTTATTATTCCAATTATGACGAATAGCACCTGCTTCTTCTAGCATTTGTTCAAATAGTTGTTGCACAGACGGAATACTTTGAATTCTAGCAGCACCTTGACCAGCCCATCCAAAACCATTTGCTGTATTGCCATCATGTATATATCTACAATTAGCTTCTCCACTTATAAAGTCTTTTAATGACTCATAGCCCGGATTATTTTTTTCTAGTTCCAAGATTCTTTCCGTCCATTCATTTCGCAATGCTCTTGCTGGTGTCCCTAGTGAACGTTTAATCACAACAGTAGATTCCTCATTTGCATCTAAAATTGCTTGCTTGTAAGCAGGATGTGCATGTATACATTCTTTTGTTGCGATAAATCTTGTTCCCATCTCTATTCCTTCTGCTCCTAACGCTAATGCCGCCATTAAACCACGGCCATCGACAATTCCCCCTGATGCAATAACAGGGATAGAAACGGCATCAACTACTTGCGGTGTTAACACCATTGTGCCCACATCACTTCTCCCTAAATGTCCTCCACCGTCATGTCCAACGACCATAACTGCATCTGCCCCTAGTTGCTCAGCCTTTTGCGCTTGTCTTTTTGCTGCAACCAAAACCAGTTTTTTAATACCATGTCCATCTACCATATCTAATACAGGTTTTGGATTTCCGCCAGTAACAGAAATTGCTGGTACTTTTTCTTCAATAGCTACTTCAACCAGTTGTTCAAATGATCTACCATGTTGGCCAATTGCGAAGTTAATTCCGAATGGTTTCTTTGTTAAAGTTCGTATTTTATGAATTTCCTCACGTAGTCTTTCAGGTGTTTCTAAACTCATGGCAGTGATTTGCCCGAGTCCTCCTGCATTCGATACTGCGGCAGCTAGTTCGGAATATGCTAAGTAAGCAAGTCCTCCTTGGACAATCGGATATGTAATATGAAATAACTTTGTCACTTTCGTTTCCCAGTTCATATAACCACCCCTTTAAAATTCTTATTCATATCCTATCATGTTAACCGATAGAAATTCTATATGAAAGCAATCATTTTGTATAGATAATTTTAAATCGCTTCATGATAGACTGGATCAAAGTAATGGTACCTGTATACCTTATACGTAAAATAATCCAAAAAAATAGTGCACCTTTTTGTAGGTGCACTATTTTTATTATGATTCACATCGATTATTACAACTCGAACAAGTTCCATATAGCGTGGATACTTTCACGTCATCAAAATGTTCAATAATTTTTTGACAATCTTGGCAGATTATTGTGCCCATTATTGTCTCCCCCATTTAATTATTTTACATTACAATACTATTATAGTATAACACATTTAATTTTACAAGGGGTATATAGTGTGTCACATTAAGGTTTGATGTCTTCATTAGATAATGTTTGAATAAGATGAGGATCAAGTATCTCATATCCTTTTTCCTGTAGCCCAATTACGATATCTTCTAAAGCATTCGCTGTCCATTCACGATCATGCATTAATAAGTTAGCACCATTACTGAGTAATTCAGTATGGATCATAATATCTGTAATCGTTTCTTTCGTCATATATTCTTGCATAAAATCATAACCATAAGACCAATTCATTAAAGTCATCTTTTCCTTTTCTGCTAATTGTTTTGTAAAATCCGTGTTTGCACCATGAGGGGCACGAAAAAACATTGGACGTTTTCCGGTAATTTTTTCTACCATTTCATTAACGAGTAGAACTTCCTCTTTTTGTTTGTCTTCAGATAAATCTGGTAAGTAAGCGTGGCTATATGTATGATTACCAATCATAAATCCCATATCATCGATTTCTTTTAATACCGCTTGTTCTTCTTTACTTTCAAGAAAATGACCATTCACAAAGAAGATTGCTCCCACATTTAATTTTTTCAATGTTTTTGCCATTTGCAACGCATATTTATCAGGAGCATCATCTATTGTTAATAAGACTACTTTCTCATTTGCATCTGCAATCGGCTTGATGTACCAATTCTCGTTCAAAACGTATTGCGGAGCTATTCTCTCCAAATCTTGCGTAGTCTCAACGGCTTCAATTTGGTCTGATTGTTGCTTATTTTCATCTTCTGTAGTTTCTAAACCTTGTTTCGTATTTACCTGCGACTTTTCTTGTTTCATCTGGGTCATTTCTGAACAGGCTACCGTAAGAAGTAATAACAAGCATACCATGAATTTCATACCATAGTTCATGTGCAAAAATCCTCCTATTTTGTCGATTCAATTAATATAAGTATATCGTAACATAAATAGAATTGTATTTTGTTTTACATGATTTCTTTGCATTAAGGTAATAGTAAATAAGAATATTTTATAATGAATTGAGGTTGCAATGAAATGAAAAAGGTAACGAAAGTATTTTACATATCTGTGATCATTATCACTTTATTTATAATTTGGGGAGTTATTCCGCAAGAAACATTACCTAATGGCAATTTAGAAGCTGTCACTAATAAGATACAGCAATTTTTAGTTGATAAATTTGGTTGGTTTTATTTACTCTCTGCTACGATTTTTCTTGCCTTTGCAATTTATCTCATCTTTTCTAAATACGGGAAGATAACACTTGGCAAACCAGATGAGGAACCCGAATACAGCTATATTTCATGGTTTTCCATGTTGTTTAGCGCAGGTATGGGGATTGGTTTAGTCTTTTGGGGAACTGCCGAACCTTTGTCTCACTTTCATCATCCACCATACGGTGATCCTGAAACAAATGAAACAGCAAAAGTAGCATTAAGGTACAGTTTTTTCCATTGGGGATTACACCCTTGGGCTATATACTCCATTCTAGGTTTGGCGCTCGCCTTCTTTAAGTTTAGAAAACAAGCTCCCGGGGTTATAAGTGCTGTATTAGAACCTGTATTGGGAGAAAAGGTGAAAGGTACTTGGGGAACAATCATTGATACGACTGCTGTATTCGCAACTGTCTTTGGTGTAGCAACTTCGTTAGGGTTTGGGGCAATTCAAATAAGTGGTGGTTTATCATTTATATATAATATAGAAAAAAGCTATTTACTTGAACTAGTCATCATTATCATTGTAACTGTATTATTTATGATTTCCGCGATGACTGGATTGGATCGTGGTATTAAATATTTAAGTAATCTAAACGTCCTATTTGCGATATTGCTCATGCTATTTCTATTGTTTTTAGGACCAACAAATTTTATCATGGATCTATTTACGACGACATTTGGAAGCTATTTACAAAATTTACCGAGCATGAGCTTAAGAATGACTCCATTTGACAAAGAACATTCAGATTGGATAAATAACTGGACAATATTTTATTGGGCTTGGTGGATTGCCTGGGCTCCTTTTGTCGGGACCTTTATTGCACGAGTTTCTCGCGGAAGAACAGTACGTGAATTTTTATTAGGTGTATTATTAGTTCCAACGATTTTTGGGGCATTATGGTTCTCTGTATTCGGTGGTTCTGCGATTAGCTTAGAGTACTTTCAACAAATCGATTTAATTCACTTTGTAGAAGATCTAGGTACAGAAACCGCACTATTTGCATTACTTCATCACTTTCCATTTGCTACTTTTATGTCTGCACTTGCCATTTTATTAATTAGTACATTTTTCATTACATCTGCAGATTCAGCTACATTTGTATTAGGTATGCAGACAACCGGTGGGAACTTGTTTCCACCAAATAAAGTGAAATTTATTTGGGGTATCATCCAATCTGGAGCCGCTGCTGTGCTATTGGCCCAAGGTGGACTTCAAGCCTTACAGACAGCGTCTATTATTGCAGCATTTCCATTTGCTATCATATTGCTGCTCATCATCTTTTCGTTAAAAAAGGCACTACAAGAAGAGGTTAGAATTCTTCGCAACAACAGTAAATAAAGTGAAACTTCAATGGTGGTTTTCGCACTTCCCCTACTAATTTAGTTGAACGAATCGGGCTTTAACTGGTGGCTGCGGATCAGCATTTATCATTATTTAAATCCCTTGATTTCTTAGAGTGGTGATCTTATAGTCCAGTTAGCTGCTGTAAAATAAAAAGCGTTCATGCTGTCTTGGTTGTACAATAAATGACGTTGGTGGACAAATCTCGCCAGCGTCGTTTTTTATTTATATTAACTTCATAGGCTAAAAGTATTTTTGAGGAAGAATATAAAATGGAGCGTGCATGCCGTTATCCTACATGAAAATTGACACGCTTTCCGTGGGCACGGCTTCAGCCTCCTCGGAAGAAACCCACTTCCTGTGGGGTCTTCAGACACGTGCTTTCCCACAGGAGTCGGTCATTTTCATTACGGACAACTAGTATTGTGGGATGATGTTTATGAAAATGATTTATAAAATCACACGCTAGGGTAGCATAACTTTCCTAGAGTGTGATGTCCAAATACATTTTAAAATCGACTAAAATTCAATACTAACGTCATTTGACGTAGAGCCGCTGTCTTGCCGTTTCATTTAAAAGATACAAAAAGAGAAGCTATGTGATGTGTATCATAGCTTCTCTTCTCTTTCTTCATTTAAATAATCGTTCTTCTATTACATAACATGGATTGGTTTGCCTAGCGCTACTTCTGCCGCTTCCATTGCAATTTCACCTAAACTTGGATGAGGGTGAATCGTTAAAGCAATATCTTCCGCAGTCATACCAGCTTCAACAGCTAATGCTAATTCAGAAATCATATCACTAGCGTTTGCACCAGCAATTTGTGCACCGATTACTAATCCATCTTCTTTTCTTGTAATTAACTTCATAAATCCATCTGTATTATTTAAAGAAAGTGCTCTTCCATTTGCAGCAAATGGGAAGCGGCCTACTTTTACGTCAATGCCAGCTTCTTTTGCACTTGCTTCCGTATAACCAACAGATGCGAGTTCTGGATCGGAAAATACAACAGATGGGATACCAATATAATCAATTTCAGATTTCTCTCCACTTATTGCTTCTGCAGCAATTTTACCTTCGTAAGAAGCTTTATGTGCAAGAGGAAGACCTGGAACAATGTCACCAATCGCATAAATATTTTTCACATTTGTACGACATTGTTTATCAATTTTAATAAGTCCTCTGTCTGTTAATTCGATTCCTGCTTGTTCCAATCCAAGTTCATCCGTATTTGGACGACGTCCTACTGTTACAAGTACATAATCAGCTTCAACCACTTCTTCTTTTCCTTTTGCCTCATACGTAACCTTTACGCCATTCTTTGTTTCTTCAACGCCTTTAGCCATGGCTTCTGTAACAATTGTAGCACCTTTGCCTTTTAGGTTTTTCTTCACAAGCTGTGTCATTTGTTTTTCAAAGCCACCAAGAATATCCTTTGTACCTTCTAAAATAACAATTTCAGTACCAAAGTTTGCATATGAAGAACCTAATTCCGTTCCAATATAGCCTCCACCAATGACGACCATCTTTTTCGGAACTTCCTTAAGTGACAATGCACCAGTAGAATCCAATACACGGTCGGAATATTTAAATCCAGGAATTTCAATTGGACGTGAGCCAGTAGCAATAATACAATTATTAAACGTATAAGTTTGTGAATTTTTTTCATCCATTACTTTTGCAGTATGATCATTCACAAAATAAACTTCACCTTTTACGATATCTACCTTATTACCTTTGAGTAAACCTTCTACACCTGAGGTAAGTTTATTTACAACTGTCCCTTTCCACTCTTGGACCTTAGCAAAATCTACCGAAACACCTTTTGTTGTAATACCAATTTCTTCATGTCCTTGGGCATGTTGTGTAAGATGACCAGCTTGAATGAGTGCTTTTGATGGAATACATCCAACGTTTAAGCAAACACCGCCTAAAGAACCTTTTTCAACAATTGTTACTTTTTGTCCAAGCTGAGCGGCACGAATAGCAGCTACATAGCCACCTGGTCCTGCTCCAACTACTAGTGTATCAACCTCGATTGGAAAATCCCCTACTACCATAGTATTATGCCTCCATCATGATTAATTGTGGATCGTTTAACAATCTCTTAATTTGATTTAGAGCCAATTGCGCAGTTGCCCCGTCTACGATACGGTGGTCAAAGCTTAACGATAAAGCAAGAACTGGAGCAATGACAATTTCTCCATCACGCACGATTGGTTTCTCTGCAATACGACCAATTCCCAAAATAGCTGCTTCTGGATAATTGATGACTGGTGTAAACCATTGACCACCTGCAGAGCCAATGTTTGAAATCGTGCTTGATGCACCCTTCATCTCCTCAGCTGTTAGTTTACCATCTCTTGCCTTGTCTGCCAATTCATTAATCTCTTTTGAAATATCGAATATTGATTTTTTATCAGCGTCTTTAACAACTGGTACAAGGAGTCCTTTGTCAGTATCTGCAGCAATTCCAATGTTGTAATAGTGCTTTTGCACAATTTCATCCGTGCTATCATCAATTGAAGCATTTAAAATTGGATATCTCTTAAGAGCTGAAACGATGGCTTTCACAACGTAAGGTAAATATGTGAGTTTAATACCTTGATCCAAACCAACTTGTTTAAACTTCTTACGATGCAATACTAATTCTGTTACATCAACTTCATCCATCAAAGTAACATGAGGTGCTTTATGTTTCGAGTTCACCATAGCTTTAGCAATAGCACGACGAATTCCGCTCATTTTTTCACGAGTTTCAGGATACGTACCTGTTGGAACAGCCTTTTCTACTGGAGCTGCTTGTTGTTTAGCAGTTGGTTTACTTTCTTCAGTAGTTGCAGGAGTTACCACTGCTTGATCACCAGAAACAAAACGATCAATATCGTCTCTTAATATACGACCATTATCTCCAGAACCAGTTACTTGTTGTATATTCACATTCTTTTCACGTGCATATTTGCGAACAGAAGGCATTGCAATTATCAATTTCTTTTCGCCAGTATTTTCCTCTTGCACAGGAGCAGTTTGCTTACCTGGGGCAACATTTTTTTCTTCCGTTGGTGCCGAAGTTTCTGCTTGGTCTGAAACATATCCTTCTGCATCAAAAGCAATTAATGTTTCACCTACTGTTGCAACTGAACCTTCTTCAAAGTAGATTTTTGTCACTGTTCCATCTACTGGAGAAGGAATTTCTACAACTGCTTTATCATTTTGAACTTCGCATAGTGGATCATCTTCTTTTACTTCATCTCCAACTTTCACGAACCATTTGACAAGCTCACCTTCATGAATTCCTTCACCAATATCTGGTAATTTAAATTCAAATGCGCTTTTTGCCGTTGGAGCAGATGAAGATGCTGGTGCTTCTTCCGTTTCAGCAGATTCATATCCTTCTGCATCAAATGAAATTAATGTTTCACCTACTGTTGCAATTGAGCCTTCCTCAAAGTAAATCTTTTTAACAGTTCCATCTACTGGGGAAGGAATTTCTACAACCGCTTTATCATTTTGAACTTCGCATAGTGGGTCGTCTTCTTTCACTTCATCGCCAACTTTCACGAACCATTTGACAAGTTCACCTTCATGAATTCCTTCACCGATATCCGGCAATTTAAATTCAAATGCCATAACATTTTACCTCCTACTACATTTTAAAAGTTCATTACGCTATTTACTTTATCAATTACATCTTGATGATTTGGAAGCCATACTTCTTCTGCTTCTGAGAAAGGATATACCGTATCAGGTGCAGTAACACGTAATACTGGTGCTTCCAAGTGTAAAATTGCTCTTTCCTGGATTTCTGCTGCAATATTTGACGCAACTCCTGCTTGACGTTGTGCTTCTTGTACAACGACAACACGGTTTGTTTTCTTCACAGATTCAATGATTGTCTCATAATCAACTGGAGAAACTGTACGTAAATCAATCACTTCTGCACTAACATTATTCTTTTCAAGTTCTTCCGCAGCTTTTAGACAAGTATGCACCATTGCACCGTAAGCAATTAACGTGACATCTTTTCCTTCACGTTTAATGTCCGCTTTACCTAATTCAATAGTATATTCACCTTCAGGTACTTCCCCACGGAAAGAACGATATAATTTCATATGTTCTAAAAATACAACTGGATCATTATCACGAATAGAAGCAATAAGTAATCCTTTTGCATCATAAGGAGTCGATGGAATAACAACTTTCACACCCGGTTGTTGCGCAATAAGACCTTCCAATGAGTCCGCATGCAATTCTGGTGTATGTACACCTCCGCCAAACGGGGAACGGATCGTAATTGGTGATGTTTTTGTATTACCTGAACGATAACGCATCCGAGCCATTTGTCCATTAATGGAATCCATTACTTCATAGACAAAGCCAAAGAATTGAATTTCTGGCACTGGACGATATCCTTCTAACGCTAAACCAATTGAAAGTCCACCAATGGCTGATTCAGCAAGTGGCGTATCAAACACTCTATCCTCACCGAATTCTTTTTGCAACCCTTCAGTTGCACGGAAGACACCACCGTTTTTACCAACATCTTCACCGAACACTAATACATTGTCATCATTTTTAAGCTCTGTGCGAAGTGCATCAGTGATCGCTTGAATCATTGTCATTTGTGCCATAGCTTACTTCGACTCCTTTTCTTTATATTCTTCCATTTGCTCTTTTAAATTCGCTGGAAGTTCTTCAAACATGTTTGCGATAAGATCTGTAACTTTTTGCTTAGGATGTTTATCCGCTTCTTTTATCGCATTTTTAATGTCTTCTTTTGCATCTTCAATTACTTTATTTTCCTCTTCCTCTGACCACAACTTTTTAGCTTCTAGGAATTTACGGAATCGTACAAGCGGATCTTTTTTCTCCCACTCTGAATCTAAGTCAGATGTACGGTAACGTGTAGGGTCGTCCCCAGCCATTGTATGTGGACCATAACGATATGTTAATGTTTCAATTAGTGTTGGTCCTTCTCCATTAATTGCGCGTTCACGTGCATGTTTTGTAACTGCATATACTGCTAACGGATCCATTCCATCAACTTGAATTCCTTCAATACCAACAGCAACAGCCTTTTGTGCTAATGTTTTAGCAGCTGTTTGTTTATCACGAGGTACTGAAATGGCAAAACCATTATTTTGAACAATAAAAATACAGTTTGCATCGTATACGCCAGCAAAGTTAAGTCCTTCATAAAAATCACCTTGTGATGTTCCACCGTCACCTGTATACGTAACTGCAACAGCTTTTTTACCACGCATTTTCATACCAAGGCCTACTCCTGCTGCTTGGATATACTGTGCACCGATAATAATTTGCGGGCTTAATGTGTGAACACCTTCTGGCATTTGGTTACCGTGAAAATGTCCTCTTGAAAATAAAAATGCTTGATATAATGGAAGACCATGCCAAATCATTTGTGGCACATCACGATATGCTGGTAATAAATAATCCTCTTTTTCTAGAGCAAAATGACTTGCAATTTGTGATGCTTCTTGTCCAGCTGTAGGAGCATAGAAACCTAAACGTCCTTGACGATTAAGCGCGATAGATCGCTGATCAAGCACTCTCGTATAAACCATTCTTCTCATGAGCTCTTTTAATTCCTCATCAGACAAATCAGGCATATCATCCTTATTGACAACTTTTCCATCTTCATTCAGAATCTGGAACATTTCGAACTGACTTTCAACACTCTCTAATACGTGTTTCAAAATCGGTCACCTCTTCCTTTCTATCCATTATTCATTAATAGCCTTCCCAACTTGCATAAAAATCTGTACACATTGTATCGTTTCCCTTGTTGAATGGTTATGAATCATTTCAGTTTTTCTTTGTCTCTGTTATATAATCAACACGAAAAATATTAGTACAATGTAAGTATAAATAAATAATATCTCACATAGGTGATGTTGGTCAAATAGTTTGTATTATAATTTTATTACTAGTAAACGTTTACATATAATTGCTTCCCCTTCGTCCGAACTGTCCTAATCTGTTATACTTAAATTAACACTGTAATAGAAACAGATTTTTAACGAAACATAAAAAGGATGATTTCTTTATAAATAGAAATCATCCTTAGAATTAGAGATTATTCATCCTCATACTTTACGTTTAGTTCTGCCTCTTTGTAAAAATTCTTCTTTAAATCGTTATATTCGTTTGTAAACTGGTTAAATTGTTCATTTGCCTCTATAATTTTTACATAACTATTATTTAGTTTATCAAGATGTTCCGCTAACTGTTCTTGCGAGGAATCTTTATCAATTAAAATATCATATAATTTCTCTTCAAGTTGTAGAGATTGTACATACTCTTTATTAAACGTATCGTAAGCATCATAACGTTCTAACATTTTTTGATACATGTTATTCGCAACTTTTTTCGCCTTTTCCTCTTTTAAGTCCGCGATTAATTGTTTCACTTTCTTAAACTCCTCGCGTGATGCATCGATACTACTTTTTTCCTCTGTAATTTTTTCCTTACGTTCCTTAATGACATCATGCGCTTCTTTAGATAATTTTTTAATCTCATCAAACTCATCCATCGGAAGATCAATTAACTCATTATAAATAGCCTGTTCCTTGTTTTCTAATTTTGTTAGTGTATTTTGTTGATTTTCAAAATCCTTTTCTAATGTTACCGCTTCTTCCAGATGATTATAAATTTGTTCCTGAACAGATTCCCCACAACCGGATAGAATAAATAGTAAACAAAAGATTAGGAAAAAGTGGATTTTCTTCACTTTCATAACGTTTCCCCCTATCTTTCTTTCACATATGTAAATTAGTATAGCATAATACAAAACGTTTTAAAGAGAAATTTATAAGTTGTCCGATAGTTATCGTATGATTTAATTTAATTATTTATGTTAAAATAGGTAAATACTTGTTAAATATAGATGGAGTGAGATAGATGATTACGATGAAAGAAGTTGTGCGCGAGGGAAATCCTACCTTGCGTGAAATTGCAAAAGTTGTTACATTACCACCAACTGAGGAAGAATTAGATGTATTAAATAAAATGTTGACATTTGTTAAAAACAGCCAAGATGACGAGCTAAGTAAAAAATATAATTTGCGCCCTGGTGTTGGTCTAGCAGCACCACAGTTAGGCATTTCAAAACGAATGATTGCTGTTCACTTTGAAGATAGCAAAGGTAAAATATACAGTTATGGACTTTTTAATCCTAAAATAATAAGTCATTCTGTTCAATTAGCTTTTCTCGGCGGGGGCGAGGGGTGTTTATCTGTTGATCGACAGGTTGATGGCTACGTCCCAAGATATGCAAGAATTACCATAACTGCTGTTGACTTGAATGGTAACCCTGTTAAATTACGCTTAAAAGATTATGCAGCTATCGTATTCCAACATGAAATTGATCATTTAAACGGTGTTATGTTTTATGATCATATTAATAAAGACAATCCATTTTTCATTCCTGAAGGTGCAAAGGAAATTGAATTTTAATCCCTGTTAAGTAGCATCATGAGGCAAGTACAAAACAAAAAGGTCAGCCCCTCAACTACTACATTTGAGGGGACTGACCTCTTATATTAGTTTAGCATGTCTAAGGCCATGAAAAATGCCGTCATTACTTACAGGTGCCGTAATAAAATCTGCAACCATTTTCAACTCTTCTTTTGCATTCCCCATCGCAATGCCATAGCCAACTTTCTGCAGCATTTCAATGTCATTTAGACCGTCTCCAAAAGCGAATGATTCCACCTTATTAAATCCACTTTTTTCAAGGACCTTTTGTACCCCAACTGCTTTTGAATTACCTTTTGGTAAGATATCAAGGGCTAATTCATGCCAGCGAAGAAATGTAAAGTCTGAATATTTATCAGCATACTTTTTCTCTTCCCCTTCCTTACAAAACATCAATCCTTGATACGTTTCGCCAAGTCCCGCTAGATTGGATTCAACACTTGGATATGCAATACCTAATTCATGTAAACTATTTTCTATGTACGGATGACCACCTACTGTTGCAAACATTTCTTTTTCCTGCATGAAAACAAGCGGTATACCATCCTTATCTGTTTCTTCATATAGTTGCTTTAATTGACCACGATGCAGTGGATGCTCATAAATTGTTTCTCCTTCAAAAACAACGAATTGTCCGTTACAGCTTACATACGTATCGATTTCTAATTCCTCACGAATATCTTCGAAGAAATAAGGCGCTCTCCCTGTAGCAATTGCTACATAAACACCGTTGCTTTTTAGTTGCTTAACTGCTTGTTTTGTTGTGACCGGAATTTCCTTATTTTCGTCCAACAAAGTTCCATCAATATCAAAAAAGACGATTGGCTTCACGATAGTGACTCCCCCATTTTCTGTTATGCATAAGTTCGTCTACATTACAAAAAGTATATTATAATAACGACGAATAAAATTAATTGTTATCATAACTGTATCATGTAAATAATAAGAAGTACATTTATCGGGTTTGTTACGCTTCTTTTTTAATCATAATGAGCATATATCTATTTAATTATTTTTAAAAGCATATTATAATATAGATAAGTGGGATTGGATCGGTAATTTACGTTTTACGCTTTTCTGAATCTAATGAGAGGAGACATCACTATGCTAAAGCGTTTGAAAGAAAAGCTAAAAAAACGATTGAAAGATGTATTAGGTCAAGGACGTGTACCTACAACATACCGAAATAAAGTAAACCATTCTAATACTACAGATATTGATTAAAGTTTTGACCTTCATATCAGGTGTGATATTATTCTCTTATTGAACAATTTTAATTACGTGATATTAGCAATAAAGTGAATGGAAATTTGTGTCTAAATGCGGAATAAACTTTTTATGTATATAATTTTAAAGAAAGCAAGGAGAGATAATGTGATATACAAAGTATTATATCAGGAGAATCAAAGTGAAATACCAGTACGTGAACGAACACACGCAATTTACGTGGAAGCCGAATCAGAAAGAGACGTTCGTAATAAATTAGCAGATCGTCCTTACAACATTGAATTTATCCAGCCATTAGATGAAGCACATTTAGCATATGAAAAACAATCTGAGCATTTTAAATTGGAGTCTATTTAAGCGATGAAATTTGTAAAAAACGACCAAACTGCTGTATTCGCTCTAGGTGGCTTAGGTGAAATCGGAAAAAACACGTACGGTGTACAATTCCAAGATGAAATTATTTTAATTGACGCTGGTATTAAGTTTCCGGAAAATGAATTACTAGGAATTGACTATGTTATTCCAGATTATACCTACATCATTCAAAATCAAGATAAAATTAAAGGTCTATTTATAACACATGGGCACGAGGACCATATCGGTGGTATCCCTTACCTATTGCGTGAAATAAATGTGCCGATATATGCTGGTAAACTCGCAATTGGCTTAATACGAAATAAACTCGAAGAACACGGCTTACTTCGAAAAGCAAAATTAATTACCATTCAAGAAGATGATGTGATTAAATTCCGCAAAACATCAGTAAGTTTTTACCGTACGACACATAGTATTCCAGACTCATATGGAATTGTTGTAAAAACCCCTCCGGGTAATATTGTTCATACTGGAGATTTTAAATTTGACTTTACACCTGTAGGAGAACCTGCTAACTTAACAAAGATGGCTGAAATTGGAAAAGAAGGCGTACTTTGCTTACTTTCTGATAGTACAAACAGTGAAGTACCTGGTTTTACAATGTCAGAAAGGGTAGTTGGCGAAACAATAAACGACATTTTTAATCGTATTGAAGGACGCTTAATTTTTGCAACTTTTGCTTCTAATATATACCGTTTACAACAAGTAGTAGAAGCAGCTGTAAAAAGTGATCGAAAAATCGCTGTCTTCGGACGCAGTATGGAATCTGCCATAAATCTTGGACAAGAACTAGGCTATATTCAAGCTCCTAAAAATACGTTTATTGAGCCGAATCAAATTAATCAATTACCTGCAAATAAGGTAACAATCCTTTGTACTGGCTCTCAAGGTGAACCAATGGCAGCACTATCTCGAATTGCAAATGGTACACATCGACAAATTCAAATTATTCCTGGTGACACAGTTGTATTTTCTTCTTCACCAATCCCAGGGAATACAATTAGTGTTAGTCGGATTATAGATAGTTTGTATCGTGCTGGCGCAGAAGTCATTCACCATAAACTAAGTGATATTCACACATCTGGTCATGGCAGTCAAGAAGAACAAAAACTTATGCTGCGCTTAATGCAACCAAGATTCTTCATGCCAATTCATGGTGAATATCGCATGTTAAAGGAACATACTAAATTGGCTGTTGCATGTGATGTTGATCCTTCTAATAGTTTTATTATGGATAATGGAGATGTACTTGCTTTAAGCGCGGACAGTGCTATGCTTGCAGGTAAAATTCCTTCAGGTTCCGTTTATGTTGACGGTAGTGGGGTTGGAGACATTGGTAATATTGTACTCCGTGACCGCCGCATACTATCTGAAGAAGGATTAGTAATTGTTGTTGTAAGTATAAATATGGCTGAATTCAAAGTAGCTGCAGGCCCTGATATTATATCGCGTGGTTTTGTTTATATGCGAGAATCTGAGGACTTAATTAATGAAGCACAAAGTCTTGTTTCAGTCCATTTAAACAAAATTATGAAGCGCAAAACTACTCAATGGTCCGAAATTAAAAATGAAATAACGGATACAATAGCACCATTTCTTTATGAAAAAACAAAACGTCGTCCAATGATATTACCAATTATTATGGAAGTATAAGGCATAACTTCATATTTTTCAAAATAAAAAACAAGCGAAAAGAATGATTATCGCTTGTTTTTTTACTGTCTTCTTCATAATAGCTTTTCCACAATACAATCAACTGTCTAGTCAGCTTAGAGCGTGATATTTAATCATCGATAACTAAGTATTTTTCAAATCTAGAAATGTCTTTATCCGCACCGATGACAATGAGTATATCATCTTTTTTTAATAACTCCTCAGCTAGCGGAGACACATTAATATTACTACCCTGCTTAATCGCTACAACGTTACAGCCATAATTCGCACGAATGTCTAAATCAACAAGTGACTTGCCAATCATCTTACTCCCTGCTTTAACTTCCACAATACTATGATCCTCTGACAACTCTAGATAATCTAAAATATTATTAGATATGATACTATGCGCAATTCTTCGTCCCATGTCACGTTCCGGATGCACAACATGATGCGCTCCAATTTTATTTAATATTTTTTCGTGATAATCATTATTTGCTTTAACTGTAATTTTCTTAACACCAAGATCAGCCAAAATGACTGTAGTTAAAATACTCGCTTGAATATTATCGCCAATCGCAACGATAACATGATCAATATTTTTAATACCTAGTTCTTTTAATGTTGACTCATCTGTTGTGTCCGCAATTACCGCATGGGATGCAATATTTTTATATTCATTCACACGATCTTCATTTAAATCTATTGCCAAAACATCCATTCCTTCACGACTAAGTGCTTGACAGATGCTACCTCCAAAACGGCCAAGTCCTATAACAGCAAATTCACGTTTCATGTTGTATCCTCCGTAAATGATATTAACTCCTCATTATTTTAACATAAACTTAATCTGATCATAAAGTGAAACTTCAATCAGTGGTAGTTTCACAATTCCCCTATTAATTGTGATTGAACAAATCTGGCTTTTAATAATTGTCAATCTCACCCAACTATCATACTTCAATCCACTTGTACTTTTGATGTAGGATCTTTCAACCAGTTAAAACCTATAAGTATAAGTGGACGACGCTTTCCTTCATACAAAAAAGCGGGAAGAAAGATTTCTTAGTTTCTCCCCGCCTTTATCAAATGGCATCAAGCATCTCAAATTGTGATTTTACAAGCTCATAATATTCCCCTTTTAATTTGATTAATTGCTCATGGTTACCATTTTCTAGAATTCTCCCCTGCTCTAATACATAAATATTGTCTGCTTCACGGATTGTAGATAACCGGTGCGCAATCATGATAGCAGTTCTGCCTTTTAAAAGCCTTTTTAAAGCTTCTTGTATTTTTACTTCAGTTTCCGTATCAATACTCGCAGTTGCTTCATCAAGAATTAAAATAGTTGGATCAGCTAATAACGCACGGGCAAAGGATAGTAGCTGTCGCTCACCAGCAGATAGAATATTCCCTCTTTCTTCTACTTCCGTTTCATAACCATTTGCAAGACGCTGGATAAAATCATCGGCTCCTACAGTTATAGCTGCCTCTATTACTTCCTCATCAGTTGCATCTGGCCGACCAAAACGTATATTCTCCATAATGGTGCCCGAAAAGATGAATGTATCTTGTAGGACAACACTAATATGTCTACGTAAATGCCTTAAATCAATATCACGTAAATCATATCCATCTATTTTCACGGCACCTTTCGTTGGATCATAGAAGCGACTTATTAAATTCGCAATAGTAGATTTCCCACTTCCCGTATGACCAACAAGTGCTACAGTCTGCCCCGCTTTGATGTCTATAGAGATATCATGTAATGCAATTCGAC
Organism: Paracerasibacillus soli; assembly: GCF_042432965.1. Classification (NCBI taxonomy): domain Bacteria; kingdom Bacillati; phylum Bacillota; class Bacilli; order Caryophanales; family Bacillaceae; genus Paracerasibacillus; species Paracerasibacillus soli. Next base: position 209,493 of record NZ_JBHLWL010000040.1, read on the forward strand.
TATCATCATACGAAAACTGTACATTTTCGAATTTGATATCCCCTTTCATTGACTCCAATTGGTGTGCATCCTTCTTTTGTGCTACATTTGGCTGTTCATCCAAATATTCAAATATCCTTTCAGAAGCTGCCATTGCCATTAACAATTGATTATACATCTGGCCAAGGCGCGAGATTGGATCCCAAAACATTCCTAAGAAAAATGCAAATGTAACAAATGTCCCAATTTGAATATCTCCTGTAATAATCAAATGGGCACCGTACGTTATTAAAATAATTGTACCAATTGCATTACATAGTTCAACTAACGGGCGAAACATTGCACTCTTTTTTGATGCATCTCGCCAACTATCAAAATTATCATAGTTTACACCGTAAAAGTATTCGGTATTCTCTTTTTCCTGTGTGAAGGATTGCGTAATACGAATACCTTGAATGCTCTCATTAAGGTGAGAGTTCATTCGTGATTGTTGGATTCTTACCCGCTGCCAAGATCTTCTAATATTTCTTCGCAATCTTGTAGAAATATAGAACATGAGCGGCAAGATTACTAGGATTGCTAAAGCTAGTTTTGGACTTAATGAGAATAAAATGACGATTATACCTATTAATGTAATAACGTCCATTAACAGGTTAATAATTCCATTTGTAAATAATTCTTGTAATGAGTTTGTATCATTCATAATGCGTACTAATATTGACCCTGCTGAACGTGAATCAAAAAATCGATGTGATAAGCGTTGAACATGCGTAAATAAATGTTGCCTTAAATCATAAATAACATTTTGCCCAAGTAAATTCACCCATTTAATTCGATATATATTGCCCACGTAATTTATAGCATATAAAACACCAATGATAATTACTAAATAAGTTAATAATGTCGGGTCCTTTTTAGCAATCGCTATATCTATCGCTACTTGCCCAATTAAAATAGGGACAGCTAAGCGCACAGCAGTTGATACAAGCATCATCAAAATTGCACCCGGCAAGTAATTTTTAGAATATGGTTTTAAATAAACTAACAGACGCCACATTTGCTTCCAGTTAAATGGTTTTTCAATTGCTTGATCAATCGTATAATAAAACCGTTTTAAATGGCGATTTTTGCTTTGCTTTTGTTTCGCTTTACTCACGCTTTTAGCCCCGCCTTTCCTTCAACACCAACCGCACCCATGATGGCCTCTCGATCTTGATATTGAATTTTATATATTCGCTCATACGTCCCGTTAATTTGCAATAATTCATCATGCGTACCACGTTCAATTATTTTTCCTTCATCAAGTACGATAATCTCATCGGCATGTTTTAATGATGATATTCGGTGTGCAATGATAAATGTCGTTCTATCTGTCATTACTTCTTTTAGTGCCTTTTGTATTTTAAACTCTGTTTCCATATCTACTGCAGATGTTGCATCATCAAGTACGAGTATACTTGGATCAATGCAAATTGCTCGTGCAATAGCAATTCGTTGTTTTTGACCACCTGATAGGCCCATTCCACGTTCTCCAAGCATTGTGTCATATCCTTTCGGCATCGCCATTATGAAGTCATGTGCTTGAGCGCGTTTCGCGGCATCGATGATTTGTTCTTCCGTTACATTCGGATTTCCATAAGCGATGTTTTCGCGAATGGTGGTGGAAAATAAAAATGATTCTTGTAATACAAACCCAATATGCTTTCGTAGTGACTTTAGTGTATAGGCATCAACTGGCCGACCATCAACAAGTACTTCACCAGTCTCTGGTTCATAAAAGCGGGTGATTAATTGTGTAATACTCGTTTTACCAGAACCTGTTGCTCCAATTAGACCAATTACTTTTCCTGGTGGGGCATCGAATGTAATATTATGTAATGCCATATCATCGTCTTTGACATATGTTAAAGTTACATTATGAAATGCCACATGCCCTTTAATTGGATGATCTATTGCATCTTCCTTTTCAACAATATCTTCTTTTGCATCAAGGATTTCATTTAATCGTTCACCTGAGGCTTTTGCTTGTGAAAACATATTTACGACAAATCCTAAGTTCATTAGCGGCCCCATAATATACCATACTAAACTAAAGAATGCGACGAGCGCACCTAAATCAAGTTGATTATTAATTACTAAATATCCACCAAAAGCTAAGAGCGCTACGGCACAGAAGTTACCAATGAACTCCATTAACGGAAAATACTTTGCCCATATATTGGATGTTTTCAAATAATTTTCGCGATAATTCCCGTTACTTGACGAAAAACGATTAATTTCAAACTCTTCTCTAGATAATGACTTTACCGTATGCATACCACTTATATTTTCTTGCACGCGTGTATTTAGCCGTCCAAATGATTTCCGAATCCTCCGAAATGCTGGATGTACACGCTTATCAAAACGAAGAACAACGAAAACTAAAAATGGCATTGCCGCCATCGTAACAAGAGTAAGTGGGATGGAATAATAGAACATAATTCCTAAACTTAGTCCAATTAACAATAAAATGCGTATTAACTCCGCAAATCCTAGAGAAAGGAAAAATCGAAATCCTTCCACATCAGATGTTAAACGAGACATAATATCTCCTGTTTTAGCATTGTCATAATATTTAAATGACAAAACTTGTAGTTTTTCATAAAGTGCATTTCTTATTTCATAAACCGCTGTTACACCAAATAAATCCCCTAAATACTGGTGAAAAAAAGTGGCAAATCCCTTTATTACCATTAGTCCTAAAAATATTATCGCTATATACGGAATTAAAGCGTAATTTTGTTTGCTAACAACCTCATCAATTGTTAATTGCAAAATAATTGGATATACCACTGTTATGGCTGTTACAAAAAACAAGAAAAATAAAGAAAGAAAAAAGTATCTTTTGTGTGGCCAATAAAATGGCTTCAACTTTTTAAATGTATCCAAATATGATCTCCCCTCGTTGTGATATATTTTATAATTTATATTTTCATAATTACTAATATAACGGTTTGCGAAATAAATTGCTACATATTACGCCTAATATTTTTAAAACTTTTTTGTTTTTCAATTATTACACTATATTTAACAGTAAAAAATAGCTCTAACCAATTGGTTAGAGCTATGATTTTATTTAACTGTTTTGCCTAATACACGATTTACTCTTTTCCTTAACATTTTCATACCTCCGCCACCCGCTTGAAAGTGACGTAACAACCCGTCTTTATCAAAGACATAATAGGCCGGAACATACTGATTATCAAATACATCCGATAACTTATGATCATTATCAACAAAGATTGGTTGTGTAATATCATGTTCTTTTGCTACTTCTTTAATCTGATCTATATTTAAATCCTTTTCAGAACGAGGTATATGAACTGCAATGACGTTTAATTCATCTTTATACTCATCACGAAATTCATTCACATTTGGCATTGCTTCCTTACATAAACCACAACTCACAGACCAATAATGAATCAATGTCGGTTTATGGTGCAGCAGATCTTCTTTATTAATGGGATCACTATTTAGCCACACCGTTGCACCAGTCAATTCTGGCATTGGCTCTCTTAATTTCAAGTTGGTCCCCTCCTATTGTCGAAAGAAAAACAACATGCTTCATATCCATTCGTTTTTATGCCATAAAATCAAAGAACAGGACTATCCGTCACATTTATTAAAAAAGCTAAGAGCTTTAAGTGAGGGAATAAACTGTTCCATATACAGTGCTACGTACATACAGTGGGAACGAAGAACTTAAACGAAATGATTAGATTGCTCACAAATCCTTAAACTATTATACTTCTAAAGTCGTTTGTCCTGGCCTCCAATTTGCCGGACAAAGCCCACCAGTTTGCAGTGCTTGTAGGACACGTAATGTTTCATCTACATCTCTACCTATATTATTATGAAATACAGTTTGATATTGTAATTCACCTTCTGGATTAATAATAAATAGCCCTCTTAATGATATTCCCTCTTCTTCAATTAAAACACCATATTCTCTCGATACAACGTGATTGGTATCAGCTGCAAGCGGGTAGGCTAATTCACCTAATCCATTGTCTTCTCTCGATGTGTTTATCCACGCTTTATGCGTATGAATAGTATCTGTTGATACACCAATTACCTCTGCATCTAAATCCTCAAATTCATCATACCTGTCTGACATTGCTGTAATTTCTGTCGGACATACAAAAGTAAAATCCATTGGGTAGAAGAAAAGTACTGTCCATTTTTCATCTTTCATATTCTGTTTAAGACTAACTTTACCAAATTCTTTATTTGGCATGACGGCATCCATTTCAAAATGCGGCGCTTGTTTACCAACCATTCTTTCTGCCATAAGTAAAATCCCTCCAAATATGTAATTGGTCTACCACCTTGCATTATAGGTAAGATCAAAGTTGAAGTCAAAATAATTATCTAACTTAATCGAAAATGATAATAATTTGACACAATTACTAATCGTTATAACATTATTTCCCATATGCTATTTCTTTAAACATATCACTGTAAAATATAAATGTATTTGATAGGTTAAAGTTAGTAGATACAAGAAGCCATTTAAAAAAGGGCCCTTTTTGGCCCTTGTGAGAATCAACTTAACTTTTCATGTACTTTTTGGACTACTTCTTCTGCGGTTTGACCCTCTGCATTAATAACAGGTCCAGCAATAATTGCATCTTGTATTCCCATTATGTCCTTGTCTTGTCCAGTAATAATACAGCAATCACAATTTGCAGAATCCGCTTCAGAATGCAAATCGATTACTTCATGTCCCATAGCTTGCAGTTCTTCTTTCACAGCAGTTAATGTAGGTTCTACACCAATTCTAGCCAATTTATCTCACTCCTTTAAACTTGCAATTCACGTTTATTGTCACCCGATTCCTTTTCCATATACATATTGTATTAAAATAGGATATAAAAAATAGACCCTGCAATTTTCAATTTAAAATTGCAGGGTCTATTTTTAGTAAAAGTCGTGTTACCTGTGATATCAATTCATTTATTTTCAATTGAATAAAAATCATCTCTTACAAATTTCAAAATTGCTCTTCTTGTTAATATGCCATCAAAGTAACCTTCTTGATCTGTAACACAAACAAATGGTGTGTTAATGACAGCTTTTAATCCTTCTATAAATGAAACTTCTTTTGATAAAGTTGGAATATCCTCATCCATTACTTCTTGTACCTTCATCTCAGATAACTTTTCGAATTCAAATCGTTCTAATCCAAGTGTTTGATTGATAATGATTGATTTACCAATAATTCCTTTTAGTTTATATGACGAATCTAAAACTGGAACTGCTGAATATCCTGATTTTACAAGTACGAGCAATGCATGTTCTAATGGATTACTAATTTGTACATGGGCTACTTTCTCAGCAGGTATCATTAAATCCCCTACATTAATATTCATGATAGCCTGATGTATCATGTTCATGACTAACGCCCCCTTTAGAGACTCCTTTAAAAGGTTAAAATACACCCATATTCAGTTTACCATAGTTCATCCATAAGCAAAAAAGAAATACTTAACATTAAAAAGGAAACTTATTTAACCATTGTCCTCCATCTAACGTTACGACTTCTCCATTCATATATGTTGCATGATCCGAAAACATAAAATATGCTAATTGTGCTATTTCTTCCGGCTTCCCAAGACGCTTTAATGGAACGGAATCAACAGTCCTCTGGGCCATTTCTTCCGACAAAAATAACACTTCCGCACCGCCTGTACGTTCAATCGGGCCAGGAGCAATTGCATTCACCCTTATACCGTACTTTGTACCCCACTCAACCGCTAGAGTTCTTGTCATATTGAGAACTCCTGCCTTTGCCGCAGAAGAATGAATGACACCAGCACCTGCATTCCAGGAATACGTTGCAACCATATTTAAAATTGCACCTTTAATATTGTTTTTTATCCAATATTTACCTACAGCTTGTGAACAGTAAAACGTACCATTTAAAACTATATCGATGACAGAATTCCAACCGTTATATGATAAATCTTCTGCTGCACAAATAAAATTTCCAGCAGCATTGTTTACTAAATAATCAATCGAGCCAAAAGTATCCACCGTTTCCGATACTAAACGTTCTACATCCTCCGTCTTTCTCACATCCATTGGAACCATTAATATTCTACCAGTTGCACTTTCTTCCATTTCTTTTTTCGCTCGTGTAAGCTTCTCTTCATTTCTCCCTGTTATGACAACATTTGCCCCTTCTTGTGCAAACTTTCTTGCCATATATTTACCCATCCCACTTGAGCTTCCTGTCACAATAACTGTCTTTTGTTTCATCATGTTCTTCCCCCTTGTATCATACACATTATAAAAACATCGTATTGTTGATAGCATATAAAGTCAAAGGAATTTACGCTTATTCTTATCATTTATTTTTATTTGCAATGTTTTCCGTGCTATAATTTAAGAACCGTAGCGTAGTAGGAAGGATAATATGTGAATGGACAGGAGAACTTTTATGAAGCGATTAATCGGAGGTTTTCTTACATTATTAGGAGTGAGTGGAGGAACGTATCATTACGCTCGTAATATCGAACCAAGGTTACTTCAAATAAATAACGAAACGATTCGCTCTACAAAGATTCCAAAATCGTATCACGGAATGAAAATTATTCAATTCTCTGATACACATATTGGTTTTCATTATACATTAGAGCAATTTCAAGAACTTGTTCAAACGATAAATAATCAATCACCTGATATCGTCGTTTTCACAGGTGACTTTGTTGATAGACCCGATACATATAATTGGAACGATGACATTACTTCTATTTTAGCTAGAATAAAGGCACCTTATGGTAAATTTTCAATTTATGGTAATCATGACCATGGCGGTTATGGAACGGATATTTTAAAAAATGTAATGAAACAAGCTGGTTTCAGATTACTTGTAAACGAACATGCTGTTATTGAAAAAGATTTTGACCGAATACTTATTGCAGGTGTAGACGATGTTATCTTAGGAAGTCCTGACTTGCAAAAAGCATTACAACATACCAATCCCGATTTATTTACGGTTCTTTTGGCACATGAACCAGATTTTGCAAATATAGCTAAGAACTACCCAATTGATGTTCAGCTCTCTGGGCATAGTCATGGTGGACAAGTCAGATTCCCAATTGTCGGTCATCTCTATACACCAGCATACGCACAACAATATATTCAAGGAAAATATGAATTAAACAAAGAGAATTTTATACTTTATGTGAATAAAGGTATCGGAACGACAAGACTTCCTTACCGTTTCTTATGCAAACCAGAAATTCATGTTTATACATTAGCATCCGCTTTCTAAATTCTTTTCCTTTGCTATCTTTAAAAAGAAGTAAGCCAATACGTTGTGTCACTTGCGCGTGTACAGGCTTTGATATACGATTAGAGTAGTAGAAAAATGATTTTACTTGATACAATACACACTTGCAAATAGTAATTTCATTATATTCCTATATAAAAATATATTAAGAGAGGAGGTCGCAGCATGAACCAGGAAACTTCCGTTCAGGACCTAGCAAAAGCTATCTTTACAGTAAATCGGCATGCTAAAACTGCACCCGAGCCACAGCATTTGTACACGATAAAAAGAGAAGCAATACAAAAGTTGTTACAAGAAAAAAGGGCAAAGAGAATCGGATTACATTTTTCGGACAACCCAAAGTTTAGTAATCAACATTCAACATTATTAGTTGAAGTAGGCAATTATTTTTTTCACATTCCCCCTACAAAAGAAGACTTCAAAGACCTGAAACATCTAGGTAAATTAGATCATAAATATCGCAATCCTCAAACGAAGATGTCTTTATCAGTAGCGAAAAAAGTAATCTATGAATACATAGATTGGAAAGAAGAAGAGAGAAAATCATCTACACGAAAAACGCGTTATTCTTCCTACTTTACGCCATCTTCTTTAGGTAAAATGGAATGGCCGCCAACTAACCGCGCCATTCGCAGATAATTTAATTTAAATGTTGCACATGAATTGCCATGTGCAATTCTTTATTTTCACAGGCTATTTATATACGAGGAAGGTTGTTCATGAAAAATTACTGAAGTTATTCTACTTCGTAAGTAATCGTACACATGTAGTTCCTGAAAGCTAATATATAAACCCCGTAATATATGAACACATCATTTCACACAAATCACAGCTACTTTGAATAGAGAAATGTGAATGAGTTACACGAGAGACTGATAGGAACATAATATAAGCGGAAAATAAGCTCTTTCTATGAATCTGGCTTTAATCTCCTCATTAGTTGTTTATACATACGGAAAAATAGCAATAGGCAGCCTAAAATGGCTAATGCTTGGAAAGAAAGCTTTAATAATTTAAAAAAGTACGGTTGTATGTGATCAATAAAAAAAACTGCACTTAAAAAAATAACCATATATAGTAAACTAGTCATCATATAATTTAATAAGGCTTTCGACTTCATTGTGATGACGAGTGATACAAATGGTCTTATAACAACATAACAGACGAATATACTTATGAACATAATCATGATAAAAATCATGTCATCTGAGAGGCCAAAAATATGTAAGAACGAAAAAATCGACTCATTCGTTTGAACGATGAACATATGAAAAAGACTCATATGAATCCCCCTTTTAATATACCTTTTAAACATTTTAAACGAAAGGTTATCATTTTATACATGATGGGAGTGTGTGATTGCTTTGATTAAGCGGGCATATCTGTTTATTATTATAGGCGCTGCTCTTTGGGGAACAATTGGCTGGTTTGTTAAAAATTTATATCATTTCGGATTTACACCAATGGAAGTAGTTAGTTTGCGGGCATTTTCTGCTGCATTTATTTTACTAGGTTATATGCTTGTTGCCGCACGAGAAACATTAAAGTTAAAGCATATTTTTGATATCCGCTACTTTATTGGGACAGGTATTTTTAGTATTATATTTTTTAACTTCTGCATGTTTACAACAATTGAACTAGCTTCTATTCCATTTGCGACAGCGCTATTATATACAGGACCAGCCTTTGTAACAATTATGTCTGTCTTCTTTTTCAGAGAAAAAATGAATCGATACAAGTTGATTGCGCTGTTTTTTACATTTATTGGTGTTTGTTTCGTTGTTGGTCTTATACCAATCCAGTTACATACTATCCAATATACAAGTTTAATATATGGAATTGGCTCCGGCTTTGGATATGCACTCTATAGCATTATTAGTAAATTTACTTTAAAAAAGTATACGAGTTTAACAATTACAACATACACATTTGTCGTAGCCGCAATTACGTTATTACCTTTTTTTCCTTTTAAAGAAAAACTTCATCTTCTAATAGAACCTGCTGTCTTATTTTATAGTATAGGCCTTGGACTACTTCCAACTGCATTTGCTTATATATTATATACGTATGGACTCCATCAAGCTGAAGCATCAAAGGCCTCCATTTTAACAACGATTGAACCAGTGGTTGCAACATTAATTGGCATATTTATTTTTCATGATCCTTTCTCCCTACTACAAACAGTTGGAATGGCTTCGATCATTGGCGCCGTTATACTAATCCAATTGCCACCAACAAGTATAGCAAACAGAAAGAACCAGGGATATTCATGATTCATGTCCCTGGTTCTGTATATGAACTTTAATCTTTTATTTATTGTGTATACCTACCTTCCATTTCGTCAGGTGCAATGGAGGATAGTCTTTTTTCCATTCGAATTTCAAGCTGCTCTATTTTCTCTTCATCTTGTAATAATTCTTGTTTATAGTGATCCACTAACTCATCAAAACTCATATTTCGAATACTCACTTCCTTCACTCCTCTCCTATTTATATTATACCCTAAAATAGTATGTTTAAATCTAAATTATGTGAACAATTTAGTAATTCTGTTACCAAGCTACATTTTCTTTTCTATTTGTTTACTTTCCTTTTAATTGTTCAAATTTATTTAGCAAATAATCTAATTCCTCGCTTAATTTAAGTGACTCAGGATTTGTCAACCCTTTTTCTATCGCAATTGCTGTCATCCTTTTTCTTGTATCCTCTATTTGCATAAGTAATTTATTTGTAGATGCCATATTTATTCTCCTTATGTACCGTTATTCATGCTATTAACATATATCATCTTACAACGTATATTTATCTTTACAACATGAATAATATAAAATAAAACAAGCTAGTGGATTGCATGTAACTTTGTAATAAACACATTAGTCTACCAATTCCATCATAGCATGATAGCATGTCCATACTGTATTCATGATAATTAATCTTGTATATACTTTCTTTAGCATAAATTTAAGAGATTTTATTCATAACATGATTGAAGCTATGTTATGATATTAATATCTTTAGTACGTTATACCCTCAATTGGGGTAATAATAAACGTCATAAGCAAGTTAACGAAAGGAATGTCCCCATTGACAAAACAGAAACAGAAAAATGAATGGTTAGAATGGTTGAAAGCAATACTCATTGCAATTATTATTGCCCTTATTGTAAGAAACTTTATTTTTGCGACTTCTATTGTTGACGGCGATAGTATGTTTCCAACATTAAAAGATGGAGAACGTGTCGTTTTTAATAAATTTGTTTACATGATTGGAGAGCCAAAACGTGGTGATATTGTGATTATACAAAGGCCACATAAAAATTACGTAAAACGCGTCATCGGTCTACCTGGCGAAACAATTGAAATACAAGATCATGTCTTATACATAAATGGTGATGAATATAAACAAACATTTATATCAAATGAGGCAATCAATTACACGGGTAATTTTGGGCCTATTCAAATACCGACTGATAGTTATTTTGTAATTGGAGATAATCGTGCAATAAGTAAGGATAGCAGAAATGGTTTAGGTTTTATTGATGAAGAGGATATTATTGGTCGTTCCGAATTGATCATTTATCCGTTTAGTGAATGGTCCTTAACAAGATAAAAAAACAGAGGCTAGGAAAAAAACAAAGTGTCAGATCCCTTAACTACTACATAGTATAAAAATAATGAGTTTTTACTAGTTATAATAGTAGTAACGAGGGGGTCAGACCCTTCTGTCCCGGCCTCTTTTCTATATAAGTAAAGTAAGAAGTAGGTATTGTCAGGCTATTATAATATAATTTACTGCATTAGCCTAGCCAGCACCTGACAACTAGCAAACATGGCCTCATAAAATATATAGGTTAGTTTGGCATTGTTACAGGATTTGGCAAGTTAGTCAATACGTTATAGTATAGGCGCGCTTACGCTCTTGTACTATTTTTCATTATCAAATACACATAGGCCTATATTCATTGCGAGTAAGCCAAAACAAACAACTCCAAACAGTATTTCAAACATAATCTGATGTACACCTCCTAGGGGAAACTTACTCCTTTTTATGTATGTTATGAAGACAATATAATTTTATTATACCAATACTTGTAAAGTAAATAAAGAAAATTATAGACTTTCTACGTTTCGAACATACTTTTCTATTTGATTTGATTGTAGTGATTTATAAAAAAACTTGAATCTAATCCATTTTTGATTCGGTTCCTATAAAAGTGATAAGTTTCCCTTTGAGTGGATACACGCTAATTCCCATGCTAAGTGATACATACATCTCTTGCTCATTCACAAGTATAGTAAAATGAAAATCCCCCAAATTTTATCATCGACCTGACGTTTAAGATTAAAAACTCGTCATGATAGTAAATAAGTATGCATACAACCTACATTAACCGATACTAATTCTTTCTTTTGGATAATGGTAATTTCCAACGTTTCTTTTCTTTTTAAACATAAATAGTACAGTAATTACCCCAACTCTTCCGATGAACATGAGGACCATCAGGATGATTTTGCTTGTCATTGATAATTTTGCTGTTATCCCTAAACTTAAACCGACTGTTCCAAAGGCTGACGTTACTTCAAACAGTATTTTTGTTACTGAAAATGGTTCAATTGCTAAAATAATAATTAATGATAGATAAACGATTGCAATAGCTAATAACGTGACAACTACAGCCTTTATTAAATCTTCTTCATGTGCTTCCCGATTAAACAAACGAACACTTGTTCCGCCTCGTGCATACGTGACGATAAAAATAATAACAAGTGCAAATGTCGTTGTACGAATACCACCACCAGCACTACTAGGAGAGGCACCAATAAACATTAGAAACGACATAAATAGTTGATTTTGTTCGGTGAATTGACTGACATCCACTGTCATTAAACCCGCACTTCTGGTTGTAACAGACTGAAATAAAGCATAAAAAATAACTTCATGCCATGATTTACCAGCAAAAAATGCATTCGCATCTAAAATATAAATTCCGATTGCCCCAACAATAATTAAGATTAAAAACGTCACAGTAGTTAGCTTTGTAAATAAACTAAAGCGGAAAAAGTTTCTACTTTTGCTAAACAAAAATTCCTTTACTTCGATTAATACTGGAAACCCAATCGCTCCAATAATAATTAAAATCATCACGATAAATTGTAAAAAGTAATCATTTTTAAAGGGAAGCATGGATTCTCCTGTAATATCAAATCCCCCATTAGAAATGGCGCTAATCATGCTAAAAACCCCATGTAGCATCGCTTTTTTGAGTGGATAGTATTGTAAGTAATAGATAGATAATAAAATGGTACTTATTAACTCAATGGCAAACAGTACATATATCATTTCTTTTACAAGTCTTACCATACCTTCAAATTTAAGTTGGTTTTGATCTGTCATAATTAATCTACGTTCTCTTAAGCCAATTTTTTTACCTAGCATAATCCAAATAAAGGTACCAATTGCCATGATACCAACAGCACCTAATTGTAAAATGAATACAATAAACATATATCCCGTTGTACTAAATGTATCCACAATTGACACTGGCGTTAGACCGGTAACACTTAAGGCACTAACTGCTACAAATAGTACATCAATAAATGCAATTTCCACGCCATCCTGATATGCAATAGGTAAAGATAACAATACAGTTGAGAAAATAACTGCAATAAAATAGAAGAACAAAATCATTTGAACTGGGGACAATTTATTTAACCATAAAAGTATTTTATTATTTGATCGAAACATAGTAAAACTCCCTATATAATATATATCAACTATAAAATGTGAAACCTCTATACAGTGGGGAATTTCACATTTCTCCCACTGATTGTTAATGGAACAAGTCGAGCTTACTGGCTGTTATCCCCTCTTATCATTCTTTAAACCGGCTTGAATTGGAGACTTTACAGCTTGTTATCCTACGATAAATTAAAACATAAAACTAATCATATTATAACAGTACGTGGATTCAATTACCTCATTTTTTATAATTTCACGTATTAGAAATATCTTTAACGAAAATTACAATTTTACATGCTTATTTACAAAAAAGAAAACTATCAACTCTTTAACCGTTGATAGCTAAATATATTAAATAAGTTCTTTAAATTTATTCAATAACACTTCCCCTTGGTACCCTTCATCAATTAACTGGCTAAGTAATGCCTCAATCTTACTCTTCCTTACATCTATAATTGTACCAATAAAGATAATGTTTATATGGTTACCTATATCATTAATACTATTAATTTCTGTAATAAATGTTGCTGGTTCGTTTGTATCTTTCGTAATCTTAGCTTCCAGCATAATTTCCTCACGTTCCCGTTGTAACCGTTCAAATAAATCACGATATTTTTTATCAATAAACGCTTCAATTACCCATCGGTTTTTTTCATCTTCTCGATTAATAATAAGTCCATCCATGAGCTGTATTTTATCATATACTAATTCTTCATCAATTGCCTGCTTCACAACGAGTGATTTTAATTTAAAGGTCTTCATTATTCACCGCTCCTGACTAACCGTTAAAATTATCCACCAATATAAGACATTTCAATCTTCTTCCGGTTTTCACTTTTTGTCTTCTTAAGTCTTAAATCTGAATAACGATCTTTCCGCGTACGCCATAATTGGATAAGTTCTGTTTTCAATTGTTCATCAGTTAAGCCACTTCTTAATTTATTTTTAATCTCATATCCTCCAGTTGCAAATAAACATGTATATAATATACCATCAGCTGATATTCTCATTCTCGTACACGAACTACAGAAAGAATCTGTAACGGATGAAATCACTCCAATCTCACCGATTCCATCTTGATAACGATATCGTGAAGCTACCTCACCATAGTAGTTTTGATCGATAGACTCAAGCGGCATTTCTTTATCAATGAGCTGTATAATATCTTGTTTTGAAATGACATGTTTCATATCCCAACCATTATGATTTCCTACATCCATAAATTCAATAAATCTTAAAATAATATTTTTATCTTTAAAAAATCTAGCCATAGGTAGTATTTGATTTTCATTCATTCCCTTTTTTACTACCATATTTATCTTAATAGTAAGACCAGCTTTCTTCGCAGCCTCAATCCCCTTTAATACCGGTAAAGTACCAACACCCCGACCATTTATAGCTTTAAAAACTTCATCTTCTATGCCATCTAAACTAATGTTAACTCTTTCCAAACCGGCATCCTTTAAAAGTTGGGCCTGTTTTGGTAATAAGATACCATTTGTTGTTAGCGCGATATCTTTGATTCCAGTAATTTGATAAAGTCTTTTTATTAAATCAGGCAGGTTTTTTCTTAATAATGGCTCCCCACCGGTAATCCTGACCTTTTCTATCCCTAACAATGCAAACTGGCGTACTACTCGTTCGATTTCATCAAACCCGAGTAACGCTTCCCCTTTTAAAAAAGGGTAATCATTACCAAAGATCTCCTTAGGCATACAATATGTGCATCTTAGATTACATTTATCTATAACAGAAATACGCAAGTCCTTCAACAAGCGGCCAAAGTGATCCTTAATTGGTGTAATTTGCTCAGTCAACGAATCCACTCCCTCTTTTTAATCAAAACTTAATTGCCCTTCTTTATTTTCCAACAACAGTACATCAACTGTTTCACCAGCTAACAAGTTACTCGTTCCAGCTGGAAGAATCATGAAACAATCCGTATGTGCTAACGATGATACAACATTCGATTTATCCATTCCCGCAGGTACAACGAAAACTTTTTCTTTTTCATAAGTTAGATAACTTCGGACAAATCTTGTCACGGGGTTATTTTTTATAAAATCTTCACGCATAATAGCTTTTATACGAGTGAGATAAGGTGTTGGGCTATGTAAAAATGAATGTATTATCGGTCGGACAAATAATTCAAATCCTACATAACATGCAGATGGATTGCCTGACAATCCAAATAATAATTTACCATCTTTCATGGCCACGGTCGTGACACTTCCGGGACGCATTGCTACTTTATTGAATAAAACATGTGCATGTAATCGCTCATAAATGACTGGCATGAAGTCAAAATCACCAACTGACACACCACCAGTTGTAACGAATAAATCAACATCACGGAGTATTTTCTTTATTTTATTATAACTTAATTCTACATTATCAGGCAGTTGTCCATAATAAATGCATTCCCCTCCAGCACGATTAATTTGGGCAGCTATCATGTACGCATTTGAATTACGAATTTTACCTCTTTCTAACGGTTCATGAACCTCTAATAATTCCGTACCAGTTGCAAATAAACCAACGACTGGTTTTTTCGTTACCTTTACTTGTTGATAACCAAAAGTTGCCAAGAGCGCTTGCACACCCGGATTAATCACGGTACCTTTCTTTACTAAAACCTCACCTTTTTTTACTTCTGAGCCTTCTTTTATAATATTTTCACCATTTTTTAAAGGTCTTGTTATTTGAACATATTCTCTATCGTTACGTATATACGTATGACACACCTCAAACATGGCAACACAGTTCGCCCCGTCAGGAATTTCCGCCCCCGTCATAATTCGAATCGCTTCATTTTTCTTCAGTTGCTTATTTGGTATATCTCCAGCACCAATATGATCTATAACCTCAAATTCAACTGGATTATGTTTTGTGGCATTGTATGTATCAGTTGCACGAAAAGCAAAACCATCATATGGTGATTTATCAAAAGAAGGAATATGATTTGTTGCAATAATTGACGTACCTAATCTTCTACCATCACATTCGGTTATTGATATTTTTTCTAACGAACCTAATTGTTGATGATCCATCACGACCTGTATGGCCTCTTCAACTGAGATTTCATTGCGAATTTTCACCAATGGTCTACCCCTTCCAACTACATCTTTCTCCCTCTAAGAGTAAGTTTCTATTTGACATCTCCTCTCCGGTAGTAGTTATCATCCAGTTTACCAAATTTATTAATTAATTGGAATTTTAACTTTAACTAATGTGCATAACATATAAATTAAAACTTCAATTTCTGACCAAATAATACAATGATAATCATTCATATATTATCATAATATGCACAATGAACGATCTCATGAATTTGTGTATTTATCTAAAATCTTTTAAAGTGATATATAATGTATAAGAAATGATAGATGAACGGGGGAAATCGTAATTGTTTAAACGTATAAGTTTGATATTTACTTTGCTGCTTCTTGTCGCTTGTACAAATAGCAAACCAGCTTTACAAAAAGTGGATCAAGCAAGAAATATAACAGAAGACAAACCCACACTTGTTGAAACCGAGCAAGATGATGAATTAGAAGAATTTATTGAGTTTGTCCTAGAAGATGAGGTTATTCGAGTAAATTTAACTGCCGTGCCAATTTTACAACAATATCTAATGGGTTCCAAAGACCGAAATAAAGAAATAGAACGAATGTCCATCTATCCTTTATTCCAGGAAAATAAGGACTCAGTAGATAGTGAAGACGAAACATTCTCTGAACCGGTGTACTTACTGGAATTTTCTTGTTACCAATCAGCCTGCTCATATTTATTGCTCAATCAAAATCAAAAAAACCATGCATTTCTCATAGCTGATCTTGCAACGTGGGAAAATGTACAACTTTCTCCTAAAGGTTCCAAAGTACTTTTGACTTTCTCTCGTGAAGTAAAAACGCAAATAACAAATAATATTGTCGTCGTTGATCTCATGAATTGGGAACGATTACCACTACAAAATGAAACAAATGATTTATCGTTAACACCGTACAAATGGGTTATACCGACAGTTGAGTGGATTAATGACGAACAAATATCGGTTACAATAAAAGATGGTCCACCGAATAAAACGGATGAATCCACCACTACTTCCTCTGAACCATTTATACATGTAACCATAAGTTTTGATAAAAAAGAGTAGCCGTCCTACTCTTCCATATAAAGAATAAATTCTCTCAAACAGCACAAGCTTTACATAGTGCTGTTTTTACTTTTTCAAACCAGGAAATGGTACGCATAAATAGATGATAAAAAATGAACGATAATATTGAAGTACTTCACAAGGAGGACATTTCATGACAGTAGGAACGCAATTAAAACAAACTGTAGCCGGATTAAAAAGTGCCCAAGCAAGCTTAGAAACATTTGCTATTCAAACTGAAAATAAACAAGCTAAACAAATGTTCACCGACGCCGCTGAGCAAACACAAAGGGTGTTGGATCTTGTAGAACCTCGTGTTAAGGAAATAGAACAAGAAGAACCACAATACAAAGGTTTCTAAATTAATATTTAAAATAGAGGGGTTTTTCCCCTCTTACTACGTTTGAAAAAGGTGGAAACAATGTCATATTTATTTCGCATCCAGATTTTTGTTGTAATTGCTATATTATTATTAGGTTGCCAATCGGTTTCAGACAATGCAGTAAACGAAGACCAAAGTAGACAATTCACGAATATTGCGAATCCGACAAAACATGGCCAACAAGACACTGAATTTGTCATCAATTATGTTAAACAACATGCAGATGTTACATCCGTAAAAGCAGCAAATGGAAAGAAGGACATAATTGTTGCAATTCGTGTTCCCCATGCTAAACGATTTGATTTAGTAGGCATCCGTAAAGATCTAAAAAATAAAATTAAAAATCAACTTCATGATGATAAAAATGTCGTCATTTCAACTGATGAAAAAATATACCTAGAAGTATCAGATTTACAGGATAAAATGAATAACAATGAATTAACAAAAAAACAAATAGAAAAAGAAGTGAAGCGAATTATCGCATTATCAAAGGAACAAACTTAATGAAAGAGTGAATGAATTGGCAAATAATAAAAATAAAAAACTTACTCCCGAAGCACAACAATACCAAGCATTTCAACAAAAAAGAGAGGCGAAACGACCTGTTATTAAAAACTGTATAAAAGCCTTTTTTGTCGGTGGATTCATTTGTTTAATTGGTCAACTCATTTCGACATTTTACATTTACTTTTTTGATTTTACAGAGAAAACAGCTGGTAACCCAACTGTTGCCACATTAATCTTTATCACAATGCTTTTAACGGGATTTGGTATATACGACAGAATTGGGCAGTTTGCTGGTGCAGGTTCCGCGGTTCCTGTAACAGGTTTTGGAAACTCAGTTATTTCAGCAGCAATTGAACATCGATCAGAAGGATTTGTTTTAGGTGTTGGTGGCAATATGTTTAAGTTAGCAGGTTCTGTTATTTTATTTGGTGTTTTTTCTGCTTTCATTGTCGCCCTCATCAAAACAATTCTTATACAATGGGGTGGCTTATAATGTTGAAAGGGCATCGTACATGGATATTTGATAATAAACCAGTCATTATCTCGACAGGGACAGTTGGTGGCCCTTTTGAAGCGAAAGGAAAGATTCCTGAAGCTTTTGATATTCTACACGGTGATACGTGGCTAGAGCAAGATTCTTTTGAAAAGGCACAACAGGTTATGCTGGAAGAGGCTTGCCAACATGCTATCAAAAATAGTCCCATACAAAAAGAACAAGTAGAATTTTTTATTGGCGGAGATTTAATTAATCAAATAACACCAACAACACTTGCTGCCAAAACATTAGATATACCATACTTTGGAATTTTTAGCGCATGTGCTACTTCTATGGAAGGACTGGCTTTAGCAGCATTTATAATAAATGCCGGTGGTGCGAATTATATTTTAAGTGGCACCGCAAGCCATAACAGCGCGACCGAACGACAATTCCGTTATCCTACAGAATATGGCGGTCAAAAACCTCCCACTGCACAATGGACCGTAACTGGTGCAGGATGTGGCCTCCTTGCTAAAGCAGGTTCTGGCCCAGTAGTCACTTCGGCTACAATTGGTAAAGTAGTCGATTTGGGAATTACAGACCCTTTTAATATGGGAAGTGCCATGGCTCCTGCTGCAGTTGACACGATTATAACACACTTAAAAGAAATGGGTGTTGATCACTCTTATTATGACCTTATTGTAACTGGAGATCTTGGAAAAGTGGGTAGGGAAATATCATTTGATCTCCTACATGAGAAAGGTGTCCCAATTAAAGAAGAGCAATTCGAAGATTGTGGGATAGCCATCTACAAAGAAGAACAACCAGTCCTATCCGGTGGGAGCGGGACAGCAAGTTCGGCAGTTGGTATATACGGTCACTATTTAAAAAAGTTAACGGAAGGAAAAGTAAAACGGATTTTAGCCGTAGCAACTGGGGCGCTACATTCTCCAATGTCTATGCAGCAAAAAGGTTCTATTCCATGTATTGCACATGCTGTTTCTATTGAGTCAGGAAGTGATATTTCATGATCTTTTTTTGGGCTTTTGTTGTTGGTGGACTCATTTGTGTAATTGGTCAAATAATGTTTGACGTTTTCAAACTAACGCCAGGCCACACATTGAGCATTTTAGTCGTGTTAGGAGCAATATTGGATGGCATTGGTTGGTACGAGCCTTTAATTGACTTTGCCGGAGCTGGTGCTACCGTTCCGATTACAAGCTTTGGAAATTCGCTCGTCCATGGTGCAATGGCAGAGGCAGAAAAACATGGGCTAATTGGTGTCATAACCGGTATGTTTGAAGTAACAAGTTCAGGTATTTCTGCAGCGATCATTTTCGGAATGATTGGTGCCTTAATATTTAAACCAAAAGGATAATATTGAAGCATAAAGTGAGGGATAAATATGACAGTTGGTTCACAAGTCAGATCATGCTACGCAAGCATTAAAAGTATCGAAGCAACGATGGATATATTGGCTAATCAGACTACAAATAAAGAAACGCAAAAAGTACTAGAGCAAGCAAATAAACTTATTTACGATATAAAATTTGATCTTGATCAACAATTAACGATGTTGATAAATGAAGAACCGCAATATAAGAAATAGAAAGGAAATACAAAGATGCCAAACTGGTTAGAAATCGCTCTCAGGGCTTTCGCACTCGTCGTCGTGTTATTTTTCATGACAAAATGGCTCGGAAAAAAACAATTATCTCAATTAAATATTTTTGAATATATTTCAGGAATTGTTTTAGGCGGAATAGTCGCTATCCACTCAAGTGTTTTAGACACACCAATAATATATGGGTTAATTGCGATGTTCATTTGGTTTATCATTCCCTTTTTTGTCGAATGGTTATCTTTAAAGAGTAAAGCCTTTCGTAACTTCTCCCAAGGTAAAAGTACGGTCGTGATACAAAATGGTAAAATAATGGAAGATAAATTGAAGCAGGAACGGTATTCCACTGACGACTTACTTGAAAATTTACGGAGAAACAACATATTTCAAGTGTCAGATGTTGAATTTGCAATTCTTGAGCCTAGTGGTGCGTTAAGTGTACTACCGAAGTCTGACAAACAATCACTTACTGCAGCTGATTTGGGAATCAAAATGCCACCTAGACGGGAGCCGCAAACAGTTATCATGGACGGAAGAGTTCTCTTAGAACCACTAGCCAATACTTCCTTAAATCCAACTTGGCTAGAAACAGAACTAGAAAAAATGAATATTAGCATTGAAAATGTATTTCTCGGACAGGTCGATAGCGACGGTCAACTCACCGTCGATTTATACGATGATAAGCTTGCCGTTCCAAGTCCCACCCAAAAGCCTATGCTTTTAGCGACTATGAAAAAGTGCCAAGCTGATTTAGAATTATTTGCTTTGGAAACAAGAAACGAGCAGTCAAAAGATATGTATGAGAAAAATAGCAAAAAACTACAAACTGCAATTGACTTAGTAACACCTTACTTAAAAAATTAAATACTTTTTTTACTCCCCTTTTTCGTGTAAACTACGATTACGTGTTAAATTACTACGTAACCAAAAACTAAAATAAGTGATTGTTCAAAAAGAAAATAATGGACAAGGATTTAAAAATACCGTTGGTCTGATACAATTCTACGCTATACATTTCTCCACTGCATTCTTGGAAGAAAATAAGCCTTCTATATAGATTTGTGTAAAAATTAGCCAATGACTCGTTATTTACGTTTAACGTACTTTTTGAACCACTTCTTTAAGGGAGAAGAAATGTATGAAAGAAAAGTTAATAGCCTACCGTTTTCCAATTATTTTACTTGTATCAATTATTATCGGATCCATTATTGGTCTCATTTTTGGAGACCGGGCAAGTATCATAAAACCACTTGGTGACATATTTATTAATTTATTATTTATGGTTGTAATACCGCTTGTATTTTTTTCTATTTCTTCGGCTATTGCCAATATGAATAGCATGAAACGTTTAGGTAAAATTATGGGTACGATGATGACCGTATTTATTCTAACAGGAATTATCGCCTCCGTATTTATGTTAATTGCAACCGTAATCTTTTCACCTGGAAGTCATGCTGCTATTCCACAGGAAACACCTGAAGCAGTAGATCAGTTAACTTTGTCAGAGCAATTAGTACAAACTTTCACGGTATCAGATTTCATAGATTTATTTTCCAGAAAAAACATGCTTGCACTTATTGTATTTTCAGTATTAATCGGGATTTCCACTGGTTTAGTCGGGGAAAAAGGTAAACCATTTGCTAAATTCCTTGTGAGTGGGTCGGAAGTTTTTATGAGACTTGTACAACTCATTATGTATGTAGCTCCAATTGGATTGGGGGCATACTTCGCTACCTTAATCGGTCAATTTGGTGCTGATTTAATTGGTGACTATGCAAAGGCTGTTATCATTTATTATCCAGTGGCTATATTATACTTTTTTATTGGCTTTACATTATACGCATTTATTGCTGGTGGAAAAAAAGGCGTCGGACATTTTTGGAAAAATATCCTTTCTCCTGCTGTTACATCATTAGGTACTGGGAGTAGTATTGCTTCATTACCAGTTAACCTACAAGCTGCCAAAAACATTGGCGTTCCAAAAGACATCAGAGAAACTGTATTACCGCTTGGTGCAACAATACACATGGACGGCTCCTGTCTGTCTGCTATGTTAAAAATTGCATTCGTCTTTGGAGTTTTTCATATGGACTTTAGCGGGTGGCAAACATTTCTGACAGCGATTGGTATCTGTTTATTATCAGGAATTGTAATGAGCGGTATCCCCGGAGGTGGGTTCATGGGCGAAATGATGATTGTCACATTATACGGCCTACCAATCGAAGCTCTACCAATTATCTCAGCAATCGGTGTCGTTGTCGATCCTCCAGCGACAATGGTAAACGTAACAGGCGATACCGTTTCAAGCATGCTTGTCACAAGAAAACTAGAAGGAAAAGACTGGATGGTTCAAGTCCAGCATACGTAAAAATAAGCTTCTTCGTTCAAGATAAAGCAATACTATCTTCGTAATTAAATTCATTACTTTACATTTGAAAAAGAGGTTGGGACAGTCTAACTCCCTCGTTCAACTACTATAAATAATAAAAAGTTCAGTGTTTCATGCTGATTGTAGTAGTTGAGGGAGTCTGACAATTTGGTTTTGTCTCAGCTTTTTTTTGCTTTTTGTGATGTAAATGAATAAACACTGTCATTCGAGGCATTCTAATTATATGATGTTACATTGGAGTGTCCTTTATGTTAGCTAAGTTTGTGAAACAACTAATGAATCAGCCAGATAAAAAGAAGGAGAATCCAAATAATTCGGGTAATGGTAATCCTTTAACACCTAAACAAATTCAAGACAATTTACAAGATAATATTCAGACGTTTAAAAAGCTATATTCATATCCTAAGAACTCTGATATTACGTTTAGAAATTTAAAAATAAGCGGACTACAAAAACAAGCTACATTACTATTTATTAAAACAATTACGGACATCCAAGAAATTGAAAATAGTATCATTTCTCCTTTAATTAGCAATCAAGATGAAAGTAAGATTGAAAATATTGTAGCCGGAAATACCATCACTACCACCTCTACTATCTCGTCTTTGATAAAACATGTGAACGGTGGAGATGCCATATTATTTATCGAAGGTTTTCAAGTTGCATATATTTTTAATGCAGGTAACTTTGAGTCTAGAAATATTGAACAACCAGAAAATGAACATGTTGTCAAAGGGCCAAAAGAAGCTTTCATCGAAAAAGCTTCATCAAATATTTCACTCATTCGTAAAAAAATTAAAAATGAAAACCTCATTGTAGAATCGATGTCCATTTCAAAACGTGCGAATAACGAAGTATTTATGTTATATGTAAACGATTTAGCTAATGATAAACTAGTTGATAATATAAAAAAACGACTTGATTCCCTAGATGTTGATATGATACAAAATCTATCGTTATTAGAGCAATACATAGATGAAAGAAGTTATTCCGTTTTTCCTACGATACTATATACAGAACGACCCGATCGCGCAGCTTCCTTTATTGCAGATGGCTTTATTGTGTTAATTATGGATAATTCACCAGATTGCTTAATTTTACCTGCAACTTTTTGGTCATTTTACCATAACGCGGAAGATTACTATTTACGTTTACCTTATGGAAATTTCACGCGTTTTTTGCGGGGCCTTGCATTACTAATTACCCTGCTTACCTCTGCTATTTATATTGCGTTAACAACCTTTCACGCCGGAATGATTCCGCCCGATTTGCTTTTTGCCATTGTATCGGCACGCTTTAAAGTCCCTTTAACAGTATTTGCGGAAATTATTCTGATGGAGATAGCTTTTGAATTAATTAGGGAAGCTGGATTACGTGTACCTACCCCTATCGGTCCAACGATTGGAATCGTGGGTGCCCTTATTTTAGGTCAAGCAGCAGTACAGGCGAACGTTGTCAGTCCAGTAGTCGTCATTGTAGTTGCTTTAGGTGGATTATGCTCATTTGTCATTGGAGATTATAGCCTTAACTACGCCTTTCGTATATCGCGTTTTGCTTGCATATGTGCAGCTTATCTTTTTGGATTTTATGGAATTATGGCAGTATTCGTCATGGGATTAACATACTTATCTTCATTAAAATCATTTGGTGTACCATATTTATCACCATTAACACCATCATACATCCCATCAAAAAATACAATTTTTCGAACAATATTGAGTAAAGATCGTTTTCGCCCAGGTTTCATAAAGCCAAAGGATACACAAAAAAAGACAGGTGATTAATTCATGTTGGAACCAGAAGGTAAAGTTGGTATTCGTGAATTTGTTGCACTTGCAGTTATTATGACAGGTGCAAAGATTACTGATGATACCCCAGTCATATTTATAACCGGATTAGATACCGCTGCTTGGATGTCACCCTTTTTTCTAAGTTTGTTTATTGGCTTGCCAACTTTGATGATGTTTAAGGTACAAAGTAAATTTGACACGACAAGTTTTGCCGAATATATGAATCAGCTTTTCGGGAAGGTTTTAACAGTTATTATATTGCTTTTCATTTGGGTTGTCTTTTCATATACGATTGTACTTGATTCAGCAAAATATACAGATATTATTTCCACGATGTACTTTCCTGAAACTGCCCCTCTATGGATTTACGTTGTCCTCATGGGGGTTTGTGCCTATGTAGGAAAGAAAGGGATAGAGAATATCGGCTCCATTTCCTGGGTTTTATTCCCGATTATTAATGCAGCATTTTTAATCGCATTGGTGCTAGGTATCATGCAAGGTACATCTGAATTCCTATTTCCCATTTTCGGATCCGGCGAAATAGAAATCATCAAGGAATCTTTTTTACGTGGTTCCGTACAATTTGACTTATTACTGCTCTTTGTCGTCATTCCCTTTGTGTCAAGTTTAAAGAGTTTCAAAAAAGGAACATTGATAGCTGTCTCTATACTAATTGTAGAGATTACCTTTGCATTTATCGCCTTTATTGTCATATTTGATTTTGAAACAGCAAAATTAATTAGTTATCCTTATCATGAATTATTACGATTCATTCACTTTGGTAGCCTAGAAAATATTGAAACAATCTTTTTCCCTTTCTGGCTTGTCGTCCCGTTTATTAGAATAAGTGTGTATTTATTTATTTCTGCTTATATATTTGGACAAATATTCAACATTAAACACTTTGAGTATCTCATCCCGATTTTTGCCTATATTATTATATTTATTGGTTTAATTCCAGATTATCCTACACTTACGTTGTACCACATCCGCGATAAACTGATGATTTATATGACTCCTTTTGTTTATATTTTTCCATTTCTATTATGGACAGCAGCAAAATTAAAGGAGAAGAAGAACCATGATATACAACCAAAATCTTAACAAAATATTGTCCCTACTTTTACTTTGCCTATTATTATCTAGTTGTGCAGATCGAACAGAGGTTGAAACAAGTGCCTATATTTTAGCTGTTGGTTTAGATAAATCACCTAATGATAATAGTGATAACATCCAAGTCACCTATCTTATCGCAAACCCAGAGTATGGTACCGAACAGCAAGGCGGCGGTGCTCCTCCCAATGCCGCACCTGCCGAAATTATTTCCTTTGAAGCAAGCGATATTATTTCTGCCGAAAATATAGCAAATGCCGTCATAGCTAAAGATGTTACTTACAATATATTACGTGCATTTGTTGTATCAGAGGAATTTGCCAAAACAGATAACTTTATGCGTTGGATGTACGATATTACAAAAGGTATCGCATTAAGAAGAGATATAAACTTTTTGGTTACAAAAGAAGATCCATTAACATTTTTCGAAAAAAACCAACCAGTACTGGAATCAAGAATGCATAAATACTTTAAATTTGTTTTTGAGCAAGACACAAAAACAGGCCAAATTCCTAATTCAGTTGTAAATGATTTATTTAGAATTACTGCAGCCGACGGAGATTTATTTTTAGCGATTTATGCAACAGCCGAACAATCAGATCAGCCACTTTCAAATCCTGCCAATTATAAAGCTGGTGAATTCCCTTATGAAGGAAGAACAAACTTCATTAATTATGGAGGTTCCGCTGTTTTTAAGAAAGGTAAAATGATTGGTACGCTTACAACAGAAGAAACAAAACTCTCCATCCTATTAAAAAGAACATTAAGCGCGGAGGATATGTTGTTTATATTAGAAGATCCATTTAACGACGCATATGAAATGACAATAAAAGTGGAACAACGTGAGAAGGCGGATGTCCAAGTTGATATTAAGAATGATACGATTACAGTTGATCTTCCACTAGCAGTCGATGTACTAACGAACCACAGTATGGTAGATTTTGCGGATAGTACGACAAGACAACATGAACTTAAAGAATCCATTAGAAGCCAATTACATAATAAAATAGAAAAATTGATAAAGAAGACGAAAGAAGAATTAAAAGGTAATCCATTTGCTTGGTCACTTGCCGCTCGAAAACAGTTTTTAACTATACCAAAATATAAAGCTTATAATTGGATGGAAAAATACCCCGATATG
This sequence comes from Paracerasibacillus soli, assembly GCF_042432965.1. NCBI lineage: Bacteria > Bacillati > Bacillota > Bacilli > Caryophanales > Bacillaceae > Paracerasibacillus > Paracerasibacillus soli. The sequence goes on from NZ_JBHLWL010000040.1 coordinate 236,123, forward strand.
GATGTAAAAGTTTCCGTTGATATAAGGGTAGAAAATGTAGGACGTCAGGTAGAGCTACCAAAAATGAAGGAGTAAGAGATAAATATGAAGATATTTATTTGGATTAGTATGATTCTCATGTTTTTCTATGCGGTACACTTTACAACTGAGCTATGGAAAAGCAAAAGCAAAGTCGGCGCAATTGTCGTAGGTATATTAGCATTAACGATTATCACTACGCCTTTTCTTTCCGTATTAAAGTAAAAAACCAATGAGGTTGAGAAAAAACAAAAAGGATCTGCCTCCCCTCAGGGCGGATCCTTTTGTGCCGGCCTCATCATACTTATTTTAGCGAATTAAAAACTTAGTCCAATCTTACCGAATTGTTTATTTACTTCTAACTTATGAAACGCTTCTTGCGCCCGCTCCAATGGGAAAAACTCATCGATTACAGGATGTATTTGATGTGTTTCAACATGTTTTGTCATATTGCGAAATTCCTCACGACTTCCCATTGTCGATCCTAATAATGTATATTGCCCATAGAAGAACTCTCGTAAATCAAACGTTATCGTATCTTCTGTTGTCGCACCAAAGACAACAATTCTACCACCCGGTTTTAATACTTTTAATGAACGATGAAACGTAGCACGTCCTACGCTTTCAATTACTAAATCTATCGTATAATTTGCCAATTCCTTCTCCCAATCTGCGTTTGTATCAACCGCTACATCTGCACCAAGTTTTTTAGCTGCAGCTAACTTCTCCTTGCTTCGAGATGAAACGATAACAGTAGCTCCAAGGTTTTTAGCAAACTGAATTAAATAAGTGGCAACCCCACTTCCCGCTCCGGGAATAAACACCGTTTCTCCTGCTTTAATCTGGCCTCTTGTGACGAGAGCGCGGTAGCCTGTTAATCCAGCTAAACCTAAAACCCCTGCCTCTTCCCACGTTAGAAAGGAAGGTTTTTTCTCTACTTGATGAGCATCAATAACTATTTTTTCAGCGAAAGTGCCATTATCGGGCATTCCCAAAATATCAAATTCCTTTGGTGGTGCTACACTTTCCTTAAACCAACGCAAACTCGGATTAATGATGACTGCATCTCCTTCTTTTACATTCGTTACTCCTTCTCCAACCGATGCAATGATGCCTGCTCCATCTGACCCTAAAATTAATGCCCCAACTTCATTACCGCGTCGATTTGGTATGTATAAATCACGTCGATTTAAGCCAGCCGCGCGTATTGCTACAACTACTTCTCCTTTTTCTGCAACTGGTTCTGGCATATCTTTTATAAGTAATTTTCCATATTCATGAACATAAGCTTTCATCATCATCCCTCCACTTATTTTCTTCATCACCACTATTTTTCCATAGTTCTGATAACAACAGCAAATAATATGACTTCTTTTCTATGTGTATTACAGTTAGTTTCATGCAGTATGTATAATTTAAGCGAATCAGTATGAAAACAGAAAATCAGCATGTCATTTCATTTACGAAAGTCCATGCTGATAGTTATAGAAGGATGCTTCCCTTTTTGATACTTGACTTTTATAAAAAGAATACGGCTGCTACTGTGGCAACTACTAAACCGATGATAACTGGTAAAAAGTTCTTTCTTACTAAATCTAACACAGAAACTCCACAAAAACCTGCAATCGCAATAAGCGAGGACCAAGCTACAAGTGTTCCCCCACCTGTCCAAATTGCACCCATTTGCCCAATAGCAGCTAGTGTCTCTGAGTCAATTGCATTTGTCTCTAATGTTGCTGCTAGTGCACCTGTTAACGGTAAGCCAGAAAAACCTGATCCATCTAATCCAGTAATAATCCCGATAATCAGTACACTTAATGCAGCTAATAACGCACTATTAGGTAAATAGTTTTGCGTTGCTTCTACTAATTCAAATAAAAATGCCGGTCCTTCTTCAATTCCTAAAATGTTACCAGAAAAATCGGGGCTTCCCAGAAAGAAAAATCCTGCGATTGGAATAACTGGTCCCATCGCTTTAAATGCAAATACAAATCCATCCGTAATATGATTACTAATATAATCCAAAGCCTTTTGTTTTCCATAAGCAATCGTTGATAAAAGAAGTAAGATGACAGCCACCCCACCTACAAACGCTGCACCATCTCCTCCCTCTAAGCCGCTCATGCGCCCTGAACCTAATTTTGTATACAACATATATATAACAACACATAAAAGAGATAGCGGAACAATTATCGCAAAGATTCGACTCCATAATGTTACGTAGGACGTATTTGCTTCATTCTTGGTACGTGAGGATGATTGCAATGATTGTAAATCAGTCTCATTTTTTGGATCATTCGGTTTTCGTATTGACTTACGATAAAATAAATAAGCTAATAATAGTGCTACTCCACCTGAAATAAGCGAGAGCACAAGGCCTTTATCGGCAACTGCGCCTATATCAGTTCCAGCAGATTTTGCTGATAAACTAGGAGCTACTTGCACAATGTAGTCAGAAGAAAGTGCCATACCCTGCCCTGCAATCGCAATCGCGACAGCAGCAGTCATTGCCGGTAAACCAGAGCGAACTGCAGCTGGTACTAACAGAGCACAAATAAGCGGAACAGCTGGTGTTGGCCAAAAGAATAGAGATATGACATACGTCACAACGACCAAAACAAAGAAGGAAATGTGACCATTAACCATCCACTTTTGAATTGGTTGAATCATCCGTTCATCTGCGCGTAAATCTCGCAAAGAATGGAGCAAGGCCAACATAAACGTGATAATTAAAAAGATATTAAATAACTCTTGTGCAGCCACTAGATTAGCATTGAAAATTGCTGTAAAACCATCAATAACATTTCCTTTATATACCCACGCAATAATAAATGTACCTAAAAGCGTCGGTAATACAACACCTTTACGAAAAATCATCGTAACGATAATCGCCAATGTAAACAATCCGTATAACAAGTGCGTTAAAGTTAAATCCACATGACCCCATCCTTCCAGCATGGACTGTGCTATAACCTATGCACCGCATATGAACATAGTGAAGGATAGACAATTATATTTTTATAATTATTTCATTCAAAAATCCGATCATAATGATGAAAAAAGGGATAACCCATTTTCTTAGGATTATCCCTTACTTGTGAGCGGAGCATGTTTGTTACACTGCCTTTTTAAGTAATGCTTTTGGTTGCTGATTAAATAACAAAAATGTACCTAATACACAAATAATTGTGGACGGTAACATGTATGAAATATTATACATAAATGACCATGCCCAGTAATTCCAACCATCTGGAGTTGATTCCGCCCAAAAAATAACACCTGCAAATAAGTGACATAAGAAACGTAAGACAGATCCTAATATGATACCTGCCGTTATATAAGATAAGTATGTTTTTATTTGTCTATCTTTTACTGCCTCACTAATTTTGCGCGCAAAGATACCAGCAAATCCTAATACTGTAAAGGCGAGACCATATTCTATAAGAACTTGAAACGGGTTTAAAATATACCCACCAAAAAGTAACTTTAAACAGCCTAATAAAAATCCAGCTAACAGACCACCCTTTAATCCCCATCTAAAAGCGATAAGAAAAATCGGTATCATCACGAGTGATATAGAACCGCCATTCCCCCAGATTTTAAATTTTAAGAACGGTACATTGTCTAGAATAAATGCTAAAGCTGTAAACAAAGCAACTTCTATTAAAAATAATGTGCGCTGTCTATCCACGTCAAACTTCCTCCCCCTCATAGTGTTGTTAAAACAACGCAAAAAAAGCAATGCCAAGGGGAAGCTTCCTGATGGGAAAAATTCCGCTCACAACATTGCTTATGAACCATCAAAAAAGCCACCATCCCTACGCTAGTTCTAACTAACAGGTTCAAAGGGTCTGAACTTCACGTTCACTCTCAGCCGATAGGCTCCCCCTGAGGCTCTACTATTCGCTTTTTTTGTCACTATTAATCATATCGTACCTTTTATCTTTATGCAAGGTTCATTGACGACTTAGGTATGCTTCTACCCCAAGCATGCATAAATCAATTGCTTGCTCCCGAAACTCAACTTTACTTAAATCAACGATAATAGATTTCATGTTATTATTGAGCTTTCAACATTTGGACCATTTTATCCTCGTATTGCCGTTTCTTCTTCTTATTGTTAACTCGTTCAAAGTATGTAATAACATCTGCCAATGCTTCTTCGAGTAGTTGCTGATTATTACCTTGTTTAAAGTATGTTATCGCCTTTTCATAGTATTCTGTGGCGACTAGATGATTTGGTTTATTTTGTTTTTCAAAACAGTATGCAAACTGCATATATATCATCCCTAATTTAGTAGATGGGCGTAGAACTTGCTGTTCATATAGACGTGTTGCCTGATCATAGAACGGTATCGCCAACTCATAGTTTTCATCATAAAAATGATAATAACCAATGTCTGTTAAAACCTCAGCAAATAAGACTGTGTTACGATTGTTTCCTTCACTCAATATTGTTAAAGCTTCTTTTAACAAGTTGTAAACAAGCTGTTTATTTTCTTCCAATGTGTATAATTTCGCAAGACTAATCGTACTATGAAGCAACACATTATGTTCTTTCTTTTGTTCAGCAATTGCACGAGCTTTAGTCAAATAAGCAATTGCCTCTTCTACTTCGTTAACTTTCGCATAATTTTGGCCAATCTTGAAGTGCAAAATGAGTTGATATTTATCTTCGGCAAGATTATCAAAATGTTTTAAGGCCTTTTTGTAATATTTATTCGCCCTAATAAATTTATCCAAATTCTCCTCTGCTTCCCCAAGAATCATATAACAACGTGCAAGTTTTATTTCATTTGCTCCTTCTCTTTCACACATCATGACGACTTTCGACATAATTCGTCGACATAATTTATGATCGCTTAAAAAAGCGATTTGGCCTAATATAATCAGTTCATCGCTTGTAGCATTGGTCCTTTGTTCATATTGCTTTTGAATTATTTCTTTAGAGGAAATATATTCTTTCATCTCTGCATAAGAAATTGCTTCCATATAGCAGAGTAAATGTTCTACATCTAATCCAACTTTATTTTGTTTTCTAAAATCCCCTATTTTGGCAACAACATTCGGGTAATGCCCTCGTTTAAATTCCTCTCGTAGGATAGATAATCCTTCAAAATTATGCTTTTCCAATACCTTAGTTAGCGCTTTATCTATATTTATAATTTCTAGCATGAAACTCCCTCCATTCTATTCACCATTGTTACTATATTTAGCTAGTTTTAAACGAGGGACTAAATTTATTTGATTTTCATATTTTCCGATGAATAAATATCCACCGTCATTCTGCCATTTTTTGCTGAGGCACGAATTAATAAAGCTTGGTTATATTCATTTTTAAAAACAAAGTCTGGTCCCCACCAACTTACTGTCGCATCTTTACCAGGTGGAACGTATGGAACCTCTCGACTATGAGAGTACCGTTCGATCATTTGGATACCTTTCAAATTAACAGCATTAAATAATGTCGATGAAACTTGGCAAATACCTCCACCGATATCTTCTGCTAATTCACCTTTAACGATTACTGGGGCACGTTTATATCCTTTTTCTTCCGTTCGTTGTCCAACGACTTTATTAAACGAAAATGATTCACCAGGAAATAGAACATAGCTGTCAATTGCTGCTGTTGCAATTTTTATATTTTGTGAACGTTCTTTATTTGTTTCTTGGTACATAGTTGTATAGGTATGTATTTTATTTTTGCTAATACTTTCAAGTAATTCATCATCTACCCGTGGGGCTACTTCCCTTTTAGGAATGTGTAGAAATTCTTCTTGCCGTAGATAAAATTGACTATAAAAATCATCAATAAATTGATTACGATCTAACTTTTTACCCGTTTTTGCTGATATCATCTTGTTGTCTTGATCGAACCTTGCGTTCTTTGGTTGTTTATATACTTGTTCTTCTAGTCGGTCCATAAGCAAATTTACTTTATGTAAATCCAAAAACAAATCTGTAGGAAATGGCATTGTAAAATGGTCTAACAAAACTGTTTCACTAATGTTATCATCTTTAATAATAAGTTGTTCCGCACTAATTCCTCTTGGGTGAATAAATAAAACGATAGAAATTGAAAACAGAAGTATGTTAATTTTACGCATTGCTTGCCTCCTCTACACTTAGTATGATATAAATCATACAATTTCATGTATCACAACTAATTCTAATCGTCATATGAATAGTAAATAGAGGGTTCGGTATGGTATTAATGGAAAGGAAGTGCCTTTTGAGGTAAAACGTTTAAAATGAATATTTTTTATTAATTATTCCATTACTAGAGTAAAAAAAGCTAAAATAAAAACCACCTTAGCTTTACCTAAAGTGGTTTTCATATCATTAGCGAAAATCTCGCGTGTCTTCCATTTTTCTACTTACAAACATATAGCCAATTAATGATGCTATGCTTAGTAGAAAATAAAATGAACCTCGTTTCATATACATTTCCTCCCTTTTTTTGGAGCTAAATTACGAATTAAAATGGACGAACTTTCCCCTTTTTAAGAAGTAAATTGACACCACCGAACAAGAATATTGAGCGGTTGTCGACTACTTTCTTCATCGTTGCAGCAGGTTTACCAGTTAATTTAGTGCCACCAAATACTGTTCCAACACCGTCAGTAATACCTAATGAAGCTACCGTTCCTTTATCATCAAAAATAAAGTTTTGTAAAGGCTCGTTGTGAAGTAATGCGGCAATATTATGCGCACATGTTGTAGCATGTTGCATAGCGGCTTGTGCTGTTGGTGGGAATGGGCGTCCTTCTGCTTCATTCATCACCCAAGCACAATCTCCTAAAATAAAGATATTATCTTCACCTGGGGCACGTAGATCACCGTTCACTGTAACTTTGCCTCTATTTAATTCAAAGCCTGATTCAGAAAGTACCGGACTACCAGTTACACCGCCTGTCCAAACAATCGTACCGGCTTTAACAAGTTCGCTATCATCACCAACAACGAAACCTTCTTCAGTACATTCGGTAATTTTAGTCCCAATCATAAATTCAACACCACGACGTTCTAAAGATTCCTTAGCATAAGCAACAAGGTCTTTTTCGAAAACAGGCAAAATAGATGGTGCTGCCTCAACATTAATGATACGTGCTTTTCTACGATCAATATCATATTTTTTACATAGTTGTGGCACTTTTTCAACTAATTCTCCAACAAGTTCAATGCCTGTGAAACCACCGCCACCAACTAAAATGGTTAGATCATCATCATTTTTCTCTTCACTATTTTTATATTGTGCAAACTTGTACTCAATGTGGTCACGAATTAGTTGACAACCATCAATATCCTGAATAAAGAATGCATTTTCTTCCATTCCTTTTATTCCGAATGTATTCGTAACAAAGCCTAGTGCAATTACAAGATAATCGTATGTAAGTTCACTATTTTCAAGTACAACTTTATTTTCCTCTTTATTTACTTTTACTACTGAATCGTAAATTAAGCGAACTCGATTTGGATTAACTACATCACTAATCATAAATCTTGCTTGATTGTGATTAATCGTTCCAGCTGCAACTTCGTGTAACCAAGTTGTTTCATAATGGTAATTATGTTTATTAACTAGTACGAGTTCAGCTTCTTCTGGCGCCAATTGTTTGGCTAGTTTTTTTGTCGTCATTAATCCAGCATATCCTGCACCAAGCACGACAATTTTTGGCTTACTCATAATAAATCCACCTTCCTTTTTTAAAGCGAACTACCTTTTAAAGTAATATATATTAATTCGCTTTTTTACATCGAAATAAATTCGCCTTTTATACTTCAAAAAGTACATATTTATCATAACAAAGTTCTTTTAAATACGCTAATGATGTTAACTAGTTTGACACATATTAAGAATATTATGTCTGCTAATGATAATTTTTGTTAAATATATTATAATCATTTTTACTTTTTTTATCATAAATTTATCTCTTCGTTCATTTTTATATGTAGAGTTTTCGTTTTCTTCTAATATAAGACAAATGTTATCGATAATTTTACTTTCAATATCTCAGACTTGTGGTATAGTATATATTAAGTTCATACGGTTACCTTTAAATCAGTCCTGTGAGACTGGCAAGGTGTTACGGATTCAAAGCAATGAGTAGTATGACTCTTTTCTCTCATCCTATGAATCTGTTTATTTCGCACTTTGCCATTTGTGGTGAAGTGCTTTTTCTATTGCTTAAACGGTAACTGATGAACAAATAAATGAAAAAGGTGATAGGTTTGGCAAATTACAAAGAAATACAAGTTGATGAACGGTTACCGCTTCTTAAAAGTTTACCTTTAAGCATACAGCACTTATTTGCAATGTTCGGTTCAACTGTTTTAGTTCCTATCTTATTTGGGGTAAATCCCGGAACCATTCTTCTCATGAATGGGATTGGAACGCTACTCTACCTTTTTATTACGAAAGGAAAGATTCCCGCTTATCTAGGATCAAGTTTTGCATTTATTTCCCCAGTGTTAGTCGTTCTAGGGCATTATTCTGGGGTTGAAGGATACCAATATGCATTAGCAGGTTTTTTAGTTGTTGGGTTGATATTAGCAGTTGTTGGTCTACTTATTAAAGTAGCGGGAACATCATGGATTGATATTGTTTTTCCTCCGGCAGCAATGGGGGCAATTGTAGCTGTAATTGGGCTAGAGCTTGTTCCGGTTGCTACCGAAATGGCTGGTTGGATTGCTCCAGAAGACATCAATCCATCTGTATGGGTCATGGATTCCAAAGTCGCGCTCGTTTCATTTTTGACATTACTTATAACAATCGTTTGTTGGGTTACATTGCGCGGATTTTTGAAAATAATACCAATATTAATTGGAATTATTGCTGGCTATTTAATTGCTTGGGGATTTGGATTAGTTGATTGGAGCTTAGTAAAGGAAGCATCCTGGTTTTCGCTTCCTGAAATTTACACAATGAAATTTGACTGGTCGGCTATCGTCATCATTTTACCTGCTGCAGTAGTTTTAATACCAGAACATATCGGACATTTACTTGTAACAAGTAATATTGTAAAAAAGGACTTAATGAAAGATCCAGGACTAGACCGTTCCTTTATTGGAAATGGTGTTTCTACGATGCTATCAAGCTTGTTTGGCTCGACACCGAATACGACGTATGGAGAAAATATCGGTGTTCTTGCGATTACTAGAGTATACTCTACATGGATAATCGGCGGTGCCGCAGTATGTGCAATTATTCTTTCATTCGTTGGTAAGTTGGCTGCCTTAATTTCTTCCATTCCTACTCCAGTAATGGGTGGTATTTCCTTGCTCTTATTTGGAATTATTGCCGCAAGTGGAATACGTATGCTAGTTGAAGCAAAAATTGATTACAGTAAGGCACAAAATCTAATTTTAACTTGTGTTGTCCTTGTTATTGGTATTAGTGGTGCGTCCATTAAACTATGGGGGAATGTTGAATTAACTGGAATGGGTTTAGCAACAGTTGTTGGAATTGGACTAAGTTTATTTTTTAAAATTCTTGAGGTACTAAACTTATCTAATGATGAAGCGTAATTTAATAAATAGCGTAACTGGAACATAACTATCCAGGAATAACAAAATAAAGGTTCTGATTATCTTTCAAATTGATAATCAGAACCATTTTTATGAATGCATAATCGATATAATTTAAGATAGAATTAACTGACGTTCAGACATAATAATAATAAAACCACATGAAACCAAATGGTTCCATGCGGTTTATTCATTCTAAAAGACTTTTCTATCAGCTTTTAAAGATCTATGCTGTAACCTTATCCTCGTCATATGCATGACCATTTTTCTTGCTTTTCACGATAAAATAAGTAGCAGTTAAAGCAGTACATACTACGATATAGATAAACAGTATTCCGATATTATGCCACATAAAGGAATAATCACCACTTGAAATAACAGCTTTAAATGCTTGAACTGTATATGTCATCGGTAAAGCGGCATTAATCGGTTGGATTGCTTTCGGAATTAATTCTAATGGGAATGTTCCCGCACTCGTCGTTAATTGTAGGATAAGAATGACGATGGCGATAAATCGACCTGGGTCTCCCAACCATGTCACTAGTACTTGAATTAACGTCATAAATACCAGACTTGTTATAATGGTTGTCATCATAAATAATGGAATATTTTCCACTTCAAGTCCTAATCCAAGTAATAAAATTAAATCTACTAAAATTGCCTGCACAACACCTACTAATAATAACACACCAAATTTACTTAAGAACCATGATATGCCATTTTGCGGTTGAATAGCTGGCTCACTCAAATTAAACACGATTGTAATGAGTAGCGCCCCGACAAACAAACCTAATGAGATGAAATATGGAGCAAACCCTGTTCCATAATTCGGTACTGTATTGATTTCATGTTTCTCCATCTCTACTGGATTACCAAACATATCATATGTTTCATCAGTTGCATTTACGTCGCTCGCCTCATTCGCGGCTTCATCTAACTTACTGTGTAGCTCCTCCGTACCATCTTGTAACTCGGAACTACCAGACGCAAGCTCTTTTGAACCATCTGCTAATTGGCCAGAACCCTCTGCTATCTTTTCAGATCCATCTGCTAACTCAACCATTCCATTATTTAACTCATGGGTTCCAGCAGCAAGTTCATTTCCACCTTGTTTCGCCTCTTGTAGCTTTTCGGTAAACATCTGCATATTACGAACATATTCTTGCTGACCTGAAGCTAAAGCATTTGTTCCTTCATCAAGTTGGGATGCACCTTGAGCTAGTTCAGTTATGCCAGCTTTTAAAGCTTTTTGTCCAGCATTGATTGTATTTAGGCCGCCACTTAGTTGGTTGAATGTTGGATCAACAGCCTTTTTAATTTGACTTTCAAGACCAGTTGTTGCTCCAGTTAATTGTTTATTTACTTCTGCGCTATATTGAGCAAAACCTTTATCTACTTGTGGTGTAAACTGGGATAGCCCTTGTTTTACTCCAGCTTCAATTTTAGGTTGTAGTTCCGCTTGTAGCCCCTTTTGTAATTGTTCTTCACTAGGGGAAGCTTCTTTTAACTGCTGTACGACTGTCTGTATTACTTGTTCATCTACTTGATTCATTTTTAATAAAGTAACAATATTTTCAATTTGTTCAGTTTGAGATGTAATCGTACTTTTTGCTATTGATTCACTCATATTTTTAGCTAAACCGCCAGCCAATGAAGGTGCAAATTGTTCATTTAAACCTTTATTAATTCCTTTATTTAATTCGTTTATACCTTCATTCATTTTCCCAGCACTAGCTTGTAATTCATTTCCAATTTGCCCTGCCATTTGTATAGGTAGTTGCTGTTGGAATTGTTTTAACCCTTGTTGCACTTGATTTGTGCCACTAACCAATTCGGGAACTTTCTCATTCATTTCTTGAATGCCCGCATGTGCCTGTGAAACGCCTTGTTTTAACGTTTCTGAACCTTTTTGAACATCTTTAGAAGCTCCGTATAGCTGATCACCGGCATCAGATAATTGTCCAATTCCATCCGCTAATGTTTTCGAACCGGTCTCGAGTTCATGAACACCTTCATGTGCTTTTGTAACACCATTTTCAAATTCGATTGAACTACTTGCTAATACTTCTAAATTATCTTTTATTTCCTTTGCACCATCATCTAGTTTTACTGCGCCATCATTTAGTTCCTTACTGCCATCACTTGCTGTTTGCAGTCCATCTGCAACATCGTAAATTTGATCAAACATATTTTCAGCATATGTTGCAGATACTTCACTAGCAATTGCAGACTTTATTTGGTCTACAGCTGTTTCTCCGATTTGGGAGGAAAGAAAGTTATGACTTTCATTCGGAACATATTTTAGCTGTAACTTCTTAGGGTTATGATCCATTAATGTTGTTGCATTTTTGGAAAAGTCTTTTGGTATCTCAACTAAAATATAATATTCACGATCTTCTAAGTCCCGATAACCTTCTTCTTTTGAAACAAAATGAAATTGAAATTCATCATTTTCTTTTAACTTATCAACAAGTTCATTACCTAAATCTAACTGTTCCCCTTCATATGTTGCACCTGTATCCTCATTAACGATAGCAACTGGCATATCATCTAAGTGATCATACGGATCCCAGAAAGACCAAAGAAACATCCCTGCATAAAGTATCGGAACAAATATAACAGCAATAATTGGAATGAGCACTTTTTTATTTGTAAAAATGCGCTTCAGTTCCGCTAAAAACATCGACTTTTCCATACAATTATAGACTCCCTTCAAACTTATGACCATTTTAACCATTTAGTCATTGGTGGTTAAAAAAAAATATATATCAATATAATATTGTCCCCCAACAATATTTATGACTACTTTGTTCAGGCGGTCATTAAAAAAAGAAAACAATGGATTATCATTTCGATAATCCTTCCAACAAGTACAATTTAAATAACTTGGAGATCTCCGATTGTTCTAAAGGTTGCCTTGATTGTTCCCAATCAAAAATAAGTGCAATATAAAGTTTCAACATGACAAAGGCTGTAATTTCTGGGTTGCATTCCTTTATTTCATCGCGCTCAATTCCTCTTTGAACGATACCTTTTATATAATTTACAATGGTATTTTCAATTCGTTGAATCTCTTCCGCTACCAATGGTGTTCCCATTTCTTTTTCTTCTTGAAGAAGTTTTATCATTAGTTGATGCTTTGTTCGAAACTCTAATAATTTAAATAGAGCACGATCTGCTTTTTCATAAAAAGGCAGGCTTTCATCTAAAACTTCTTCTGTTGCAGTTTTCATTTCATGAATTAAGTAGGAAATGATTTCACCGAAAAGCTCTTCTTTGTTTTTATAAAATGTATATATGGTTCCCTTCCCAACGTTAGCAAGCTTCGCAATTTGATCAATTGTCGTCGCTTTATAACCAAACAAAGAAAATGAGTTTGTCGCTGCATTTACAATTTGTTGTTTACGGTCAATTGCCAATGACGTTCACCTTCATTCCTCTTGTGACTAAATGGTCGTTTTGGTCATTTGTACAAAACGTATCATAACATAATGAAAAAAGACTTGCAACATATTAAAACTATTTTCATTGTCTTTTTAAATATGTTGTGATTAATTTTATAATATGGTCTTCGATTAGTGGTCCCTCTTCCTCGTCGAGCATGTGATTTAACATAATTGAAAATATGATTTCATCCACATATCCGGCTAAAGTGCTAACGCCGTAAATTGTCCCTGTTTTAGCTTGCACGTGGAAACCTTGCAGACGATTTCGTAACGTTCCTCCAACTAAGCGATTTTCCTCACCACTAATTGGAAGTGATTGAAGAAATGTGGAAAACCACTTTTTCTCTTTTACACGATAAAGTAAATTTGTAATTTCATTGGGGGGTATCAAATTAATATGAGAAATTCCAGATCCATCCCTTATTTGCAGGTTACGAATATCAAGTCCAAATTCTTTTTGTAATGTGTACTGTAAAACCTGCAAGCCTTTTTCCCAACTACCTTCGTTATGTACATATTTCCCCATTTCTTTTACAAGTATTTCACCAATTCCATTGTTGCTTAATTTCATGAATGGTACGATGATTTCTGCAAGTGGAATTGCATGATGGGTATATATCTTCTTAGCTGTTTGTCCAACAGTTCCCCTAGTCAATATGCCATCTAACTTTACTCCCTTCTCATTTAATGCTGCTTTTAAATATGCTATCGCATATAAAGTTGGTTCCCATACAGCAAGCCATTCTTTTCGGGGTTCATCATGTATTCCGATATGACCAGAAATCGTAATATCATTTTTACCATGCTTTCTATCGATTATTAAATCTTCTTCTTCAGCTTCTTGTAAAGTGACAGCCTCATTAAAGATTTGTACATAATCTGTTTTCGGATATACAGAAATTGACGGTTTTTCACCTAATCGTTTATTTGGAGTTATTGTTAATATCACTGTTCCCGTATCATAATCACCATTTGGTGCAAGCGTCAGTGCTGATACCTGCGAACCATAATACCATTGTTCATCACTCCATATCATATCAGCTGACAAACGAACCGCGTCATACCAAGAATCATCAGCAAATATATTTCCAGTAATTTTATTTATCCCAGCTTTCTTGATCTGTTTTACAAATTGATCATAATCCTCTGGAAGTAATGTAGGATCACCTTTACCTTTTATATATAGGCTCCCATGTAAAGTTCCTTGTTCAATTGTCCCATCATACCATATCTCCGTTGAAAACGTATAAGTTTCTCCAAGTACCGATAAAGCCGTCGCAGCAGTTAGTAATTTCATATTCGATGCAGGCTTAAACCGATGGTCCCCTAATTGACTATATAGCAGTTCTCCCGTTCCAGCAGAGCGTATACTTAACCCAACCCATGAACCTTTTAACGCATTCTCACGCTCCAAATAGTTTGTAAGTTTCGATTTAAACGTATCTAGTTGATACTTCGTACTCATTTTATCATCCTTTCCCGACCCTCGATCAAACAGCTGCAAGTCATTTCCTATATTTTGGTTCAAAATCTAAATCAAAATAGAACTTTTTTAGAAATAGACTAAAAACCCGGTGTTGAATCCGCTTTCATTTAAATTCAACATTCATACATCTTTCTTAACGTATCATACCATAGCTTTGATGTTTATTCACACTCTTCCGTACCTTTTAAAAAATTAGTTAACGTGTTACTTTTATTTAAAATGCCAAGCAAAAAAGCAGAACAGCTATTTACTGCCCTGCTTACTCCAACTTACATTTTAAATTGATCAAGCAATCCATTTAATTCTGTTGCCATTTTAGCTAACTCATTTGCACTATTTGAAAACTCCTCCATCGCTCCGTTTGTTTGCTGAATGGAAGCTGTTGTTTGTTCGACACCAGCAGAAGTTTCTTCAGATATTGCAGCTATATCTTGAATAGAGCTATTCATTTCACTACTTTTCGCTGCCATTTCTTCTAAGTTCTTTGTAACTGTTTCAATATAAGTTGTCATTTCATTTACAAACATTGATATACCATTAAATGTATCATTTGTTGTTTTGATTTGTTCTGTACCTAAAGTAACTTCCTTGTACCCAGCTTGTAAGGATGTCGCAACAGCATTAGACTCCGTTTGAATGTTGTTCACAATATCCGTAATACTCGTAACTGATTGTGATACTTGTTCTGCAAGATTTTTCACTTCATTTGCCACAACAGCAAATCCTCTACCATGTTCACCCGCTCTTGCCGCTTCAATTGCTGCATTTAAAGCTAGTAAGTTGGTTTGGTCCGCAATATCTTGAATAATATTAACTAATTGAGAAATTTGTTTGGACTGATCATCCAAACCTTTTACCTTTTGTACTGCATCTTGTACAATTTGAAACACCTTTTTCATCTGTTCAGTTGACTGTGTAATTAATGTCATACCTTCTTCTGTCATGTTCAGAATTTCATGGGATGCCATATGTATTACTTTACCATTTTCATTTGACTCTTGTGCCATATTTGTAAAAGATTGCATGGAACTGGATATTTCCCCTGCTTGCGTTGCCTGCACTTCCGTTCCTGAAGCAAGTTCTTCCATTGTGATAGCAATTTGCTCTGTGCCTGTTTTTACTTCACGTGCGGTACCGTTTAGCATTTCACTCCGTTTACTAACAGAGACAGACACTCTTTCTACTTGCTCAAACATTGTCTTTAACGTATCACGCATTTGATTAGCAGCCCGAGCAAGAAAACCTATCTCATCATTTCTCTCATCCGCTATTTTAATGACACTTAAATTGCCTTTTGCAATTTCATCATTCATCTTCACAACATGTTGTAATCCTTTAGATATATTTCTACTTATAAAGAATAACAAAATACCACCTAAAATTAATGAAGCAACTGCAAATGCAATTTGAATTACAAATGTATAAAACTGTCGATTATTAGCATGCTGAATAGCTTGAGCACGTTCCTTGTTTACAATTTCCTTAAGTGCATCTATCTTACTAATTGCCTCTAAACGTAGTTGATCGGCGTTTTTAAGGTAAGTAGCTGCTGATGTCTGATTACCATTTTTAATAGCGGGGACAATATAAAAATTAAGAATCCGATTTATCTCCAAATCACTAGTTACAATCTCATGAAGTAATTCTCTTTGTTCTTTTGTCGTAAGCAATATTTCAACTTCATTTTTTATATCATTAAACTTTTGATTTTCGGCTTTAAAGTTTTCTACATTTTCTTCTTCACCTGTGTAATAATAGTTAAGCAGATAAATAGATTTTGCACCTACTAAAGAACCCATTTCGGTAATGCCTATCGCCTCATCACTCTTCGTATTCACTACATGAATGCCATTTCCTATATTTTTAATTAAGTATGATACGGTACCAGCAGAACCACCAAAAAGGATAATAATAAGCATAAATACAAGCGTATATTTCCATCCAATCGGCAAATTGTTATATTTTACTTTTTTTAGCATGGTCTTCCCCCTTTTCTTTATCTTCATTAAAAATACCGTAAGAATTCATATAACCTGTAATCTTATCGTTCATTTAATGATATAATTAAATGAATATTCTAATGGAAATTCACGAATATTTTACAAGCCATAAGAAACGAACGCGAGTAGGTCTATTTACCCATTACCATTGTACTACTTTATTTTTATATTCACCACCATAATCGCGAAATGATTTTGAAACTTTTGATTAGGTGATTTCGTATATAAAATAAAGAATCATAATTTCATACAGAAAGGTTGTGAAAAATGATGACATTATTTGGTTATCCAATTGAACAAATTTATTTTTATACGTTCATAATAGCTGGTATGATTATTGTCTTTTACATGTTATTTGGTGACCTGTTGGAAGCAGTTGGTGAAGTATCCGTGTTTCTAAATCCGGTTTTAGTTCTTGCATTCATTATTTTTTTCTCGGCAACAGGATTCATATTCGAAAAAACAACATCCATACATAGTGGACTCATTGCAGTGATTGCTCTTGCAATTGCCTTTATACTTGATGCCATCTTAAATGTATTTATTTTAGTACCCATGGCAAATGCAGAACAGTCGCTAAGTTATACTGAAGATTCTCTTGTCGGTAGAGTAGGAAAAATAATCCTATCTGTTCCACAAGATGGTTATGGAGAGATTTTCATTGAAAGTAAAAGTGGAATGATTTCAAAACCAGCCGCAAGCTATGATAACATTCCAATTCAACAAGATGAGCAAGTTTTAGTTTTAGAAGTAAAAAATGGCGTATTATTTGTTGTTCCGTATCAAGATAGCTTAAAGAATGTATCCATTGATTAAATCTATATTTCTAGTTAATAGATATATAGTTTAATACATAAAATATATAGAGGGAGGAATAAAAATGTTAGATTTATTATTCGATGGGATAGGTATCGTCATAGGACTAGTTATTATTTTATTGATTGCACTCATTAGTGTATTCATATCTAAATATAAAACTGCTGGTCCAGATGAAGCGCTTATCGTAACCGGTAGTTATCTTGGGGGTAAAAACGTTCACCGAGATGAATCTGGAAATAAGATTAAAATTATTCGAGGTGGAGGTACTTTTGTCTTACCAGTATTTCAAAGAGCCCAACCGATTAGTTTACTATCTAGTAAACTAGATGTGACAACACCCGAAGTTTATACTGAACAAGGGGTTCCAGTGATGGCTGACGGTACCGCAATTATAAAGATTGGTGGTTCAATCGAAGAAATTGCAACTGCTGCCGAACAATTTCTTGGGAAATCTAAAGAAGATCGTGAAACTGAAGCGAAAGAAGTGCTAGAAGGACACCTTCGTTCCATTCTCGGTTCAATGACAGTCGAAGAAATTTATAAAAACCGTGACAAGTTTTCTCAAGAAGTACAGCGAGTTGCGACACAAGACTTAGCAAAAATGGGACTCGTTATCGTTTCTTTTACTATTAAAGACGTACAGGATAAAAACGGTTACTTAGATTCTTTAGGTAAACCTCGTATCGCCCAAGTAAAACGCGATGCTGATATTGCTACAGCTGATGCAGAAAAGGAAACACGTATTAAACAAGCTGAAGCCGCAAAAGAAGCGAAAAAAGCTGAACTTGAACGCGCTACTGAAATTGCAGAAGCTGAAAAGGAGAACCAGTTAAAAACTGCGGAATATCGCCGTGAGCAAGATATTGCGAAAGCCCGTGCTGACCAAGCATATGACTTAGAAACTGCTCGAGCTAACCAAGAAGTAACCGAACAGCAAATGCAAATTAGAATTATCGAACGTCAAAAGCAAATCGAACTCGAAGAAAAGGAAATTCAGCGTCGTGAAAGACAATATGATTCAGAAGTGAAGAAAAAAGCTGATGCTGATCGTTATGCAGTTGAACAAGCAGCTATTGCGGACAAAGCAAAACAATTAGCAGAAGCTGATGCAAATAAATATCGAATTGAAGCACATGCAAAAGCAGATGCAGAAAAGATTCGTCTCGATGGTCTGGCAAAAGCAGAAGCTAGACGCGCTGAAGGGGAATCTGAGGCTGATATTATTCGCCTTAAAGGATTGGCCGAAGCAGAAGCAAAACGAAAGATTGCTGAAGCATTTGAACAATACGGGCAAGCTGCAGTTCTTGATATGATGATGAAAATGCTACCAGAATACGCAAAACAGGTCGCAAGTCCATTGGCTAATATCGACCAAATTACGGTTGTGGATACAGGTAGTAGTGGAGAAAATGGCGGTGCGAACAAAGTTTCCGGTTATGCGACAAATTTAATGTCAACTTTACAAGAATCATTAAAAGCATCTGCTGGAATTGATGTAAAAGAACTTTTGGAAAACATTTCCGGGAAAAGTCAATTACAAAATATTGATCGCGATTCTCTCAGTTATGAACTAAAAGAAACAGATAATCAATTAGCAGCTGAAAAGGAAAAAGAATAGAATTTAAGAAAGGCAGGGATAGGGGTCAGACCCTTTTGTCCCTGCCTTTTATGATATTGTATATTGTTCAAAAGGAATCTCCATTAAAGGTATATTTGTTTCATTTCCCCATCAAAAGGGGTTAGTTGAATTTGTTTCGTTTGTGGCACATAAGATACTGTATACAATGTT
Source organism: Paracerasibacillus soli (assembly GCF_042432965.1). NCBI lineage: Bacteria > Bacillati > Bacillota > Bacilli > Caryophanales > Bacillaceae > Paracerasibacillus > Paracerasibacillus soli. Next base: position 255,209 of record NZ_JBHLWL010000040.1, read on the forward strand.
CCAAAATAGTCTTTGTAATCTGTGAAAAATACAGGAGATTGGCGCGAGTTGAACCATTCGTGTGCATCTTCTACAGACCAATCCTCTATGAATATTTTGCCCAGCTCATTCAGTCTATTTGTTGATCTCACAACATGATGTGGATTATATTGCTTCATCGCTTTCGTCTGAAACATGTTGACACAGACTACCTTATCCGCTCCTCTATCAACTTGATAATGGTCTGTACTAGATTCAAAAACTGCAATATTTCCTTCTTTATCCATTAATGAATAGTTATAGCTGCTTGCATGTGGCAACTCCTTTAATAGATCAATTGCTTCTTCTACGTTACAGCATATTTCTAGTACGATTCGTACAATCGTACTACATAAAAATCCCTTTCTATAAGGCTCTTGATGTACATAATGTAAGCCAACGACTAGACCGTGATGATTCATGCCATCTAATCGTCCCACAAGCATTTGAGAATTTCCACACACCTGATCACCTTCAAGGTTTTCATAGACTAAAAATGACCCATCATATATTTCTGGACTGAAATCATAGTTCCGTACATAAAAATCTTTTGTTGCAACACTCGTACAGCCAAATGTCTGTAGTTTGGGCATATCATATCCTGCAAAAAGCTGAAACACATCTACTTCACTTATTTCTAAACCTTCTTGTATTCCAACTATTTCTTCCAATAGCTGTGGACAATATTTTTGCAAAACCGATTTAATCTCGATGATATTTTGCGAGAATGTATAGTTTCTTTTAAATAATGTCATCATCTTCTTCAAATGCGCATGCTTGCTCCCAATATAACGCCCATACTCGTAGGCATCTCCTTTATAATGCACACATGTTAACATACGACATTACTACTCCTCTCAATCGGAATACTAATTTTAACCGGTCTATGCTTCTCGTATATTTCTAAAACCGCGCCTTGTTTCACTTTCAGTCCATTTTGAGGTATCCAATGTTGATACATCTTTATGTATGTGTCTTTAATTGATTCAATCTGACCATAATGATAAACGGAATAATACATGTTTCCAGAATAGAACTCCCCGTTACATTGTGGCTGTAACTTTATTCCCACCATATACGTAGATGCTTCATCTATAACTGCCATTAAAATAGAGTTATGTATAAGATCCATATATTTTAATGCGTCCATCCATATATCGTAAAACAAATGATAGCCTAGTTGTTTATGAGCAAAAGATCTAAATGTAAAAGGCTGCATATACTCTAAGTATGGCTTCATCCAACTCATTCGTTTCAGACGTTAAGTTTTTATTAAAATAGGGAAGGAATTCTTGATAACTTCTAATTTGTGTAGGTAAATGCTGAAAGTTCTTCATAATTGCTCTTGTATAAGCTTCATGCGATGTAAATCCATATTGAAAAGCAATATCAATAATCCTTTTATTTGAATACAGCAAATCTCTAATCGAAAAAAACAAACGATTCTTTTCGACAAACTTCTGAAACGTACTATTCGTCTCCTTTTTAAACAATCGATGAAAATGATATGGAGAATAACCGATTTTATGCGAAAAATGTTGTAAGTTTATTCTCTCATAAGGATTTTTTTGAATTTCTCCCAATAAACTTTTAATAATTTTCTCCACAATTATCACCTCCACCTCATTATATATAAATTCATCACGCTATGTTTGACTTTTTTTGCTACTTCCCGCCTGTCTATTTACTATCTTCTGAATATTTGTTATTATAATGCCAAGTACTATCATCTTGCACTAAAATATATGGCCAAAGGAGGACATGGATGGATACTACAGGTATTTCACAAGTTATAAATAATAGTAAACTCATCTATCCAAATGAAGAAAAAGTGCGTAAAACAGCTATTGGGAGCCAAAAAGCTTTCACAGCTTTACTCACACAATCTAGACAAGATCCCGCATCCTTTTGGAGTGATATTGCGAACGAACTAATATGGTTTGAGCCTTGGACTGAAACAATTCGTGGTTCCCTACCAGACTTTCGTTTTTTTGTAGATGGTATCAGTAATCCTTGTGTAAATTTACTTGATCGACATGTAGAAAATGGTGCAGGTAATCGAACAGCGCTTATTTGGGAAGGTGAAAATGGCGATTCATCCTTTTATACATACAATATGCTTCTTGCTGAAGTGAATCGTTTTGCTAACGTATTAAAATCTTTTGGTGTAAAAAAGGGTGACGGAGTAGCAATTTATTTACCGAACTTAGCGGAAGCAGTGATTGCCGTCTTAGCTTGTTTTCGGATTGGTGCCGTATACAACGCTATTTTTTCGGGTTTCTCAGAGAACTCATTAAAAGATCGACTCATTCAATTTAAACCAAAAATTGTTATTACAGCAGATGCAACTGAACGCCGAGGACGTCCTATCTTTTTAAAGGAAAAGGTAGATCGGGTGATTGATAGTGTTTTATCTGTTCAGGCAGTAATTGTTGTCAATCGCCTCCAGGAAAAGATTACCATGCAAGATAATAGAGATTATTACTGGGATGAATTAACTAAAAATGCTAGTATTCATTGTAAGCCAGAAAGAATCGAAGCAAATGAACCAGGGATTGTCTTTTATACAAGTGGCACAACAGGAAAGCCAAAAGGTGTTGTCCATTCGGGAATGGCATTTGTTATTCAAAACTATATTTATGCTAAATATCATATGGATCATCATGATGATGATGTTTTTTGGTGTTCAGCCGATATCGGTTGGTTAACGATGCACATTTGGGGTATTGCTGGAGCACTTGCAAATGGTGTAACAACAATATTTTATGAAGGGGCACCTGATTATCCAAACCAAGATCGATTTTATCAAATTATTGAAAAGTATCGTGTGAATAAATTATTTACAGCTCCTACCGCTTTGCGCATGCTAAAGAGCCTAGGGGAAGATTCATTAGAGAAACATGATTTAACATGTCTCGATGTTATTTCACTTGTTGGCGAACCTTTTGATCCAGAAACTTGGCATTGGACTTATGACGTGCTTGGTAAGAAAAAGATATATATTAATAATACGTGGGGACAAACGGAAACTGCTGGAACTCCACTGGCTCATGCTGCCTGGCTTACACCAATGAAACCCGGTTCCGCTGGCATAGAATTTTTAGGTGTAGATCTCGCCGTTGTGGACCATGACGGAAATGAAGTACCACCCGGCACATTAGGTAATTTAATTATTAAAACACCTTTCCCTATGCTTTGCCGTACATTGTGGAAAGAACCCGAAAGATTTTATAGTTCATATTACAGCCAAGTTGATGGTGCTTATTATGCAAGTGATTTAGCATTAATTGATGACGATGGACATTTTTGGGTTGTTGGCCGCTCTGATGATGCTTTTAATGTTGCAGGTCATCGCATCAGCACAATGGAAATGGAAAGTGCAGTTCTTGAAGTAAACGGTGTTGCTGAAGTAGCAGTAATCGGTATTCCAGATAAAATTAAAGGAGAGGTACCTTTAATTTTTGTTCGCATAACAAATCCTAACAAAGATCAAGAACAATTAAAAGCAATGATTTCAAATAGTATTATCCATCAAATCGGCAAGATTGCACAACCAAAGGAAATTGTATTTGTTGAAGCTCTCCCAAAAACAGTAAGTGGTAAAATCATGCGCCGTTTATTAAAAGAAGTTGTCTTGCGTGGCAACATAAAAGGTGATATTACAGGCTTAGAAAACCCTGAAATTGTTGAACATATTAAAGAAATCATCCAAACCAAAGCTAAATAATTTATTGTGTATAAAAATAGGACCACTCCACTTTACACGGGATAGGTCCTTCTTTTATTTTCCGTCAATATTTAAAGTAGGAACATTTTTATATTTCGTTATAAACTTTGGACATCCCTCTTATTCACATTAAATATGCGTTCTTTATGATAAGGGGACATGCATATACTAATAAAAGAATATTTAACAGGGGGATAGACATGTTTGCTATTTTAGAGAGAGCGATTATTGGGATGGCCCTATTACGGTTATTATCCGGAACAATCGAAATATTTGCCGCTTACCTCATGATCAGATTTAATGAAGTTGAAAAGGCATTAATCATTAATAGTTCCCTGGCCATAGTCGGTCCATTGATTTTAATATTTACGACCGCAATTGGACTTTACGGTATTGCTGGTAAGGTATCTTTCGGTAAATTCATTTGGATTGTTATAGGAGTAGGCTGTATCATTTACGGTATTAAAAGTAGATAAAGTCAAGTTTTTATCAGTGGGATTTTCGCCCCCCCTACTGATTTGCAGGGGAACAAAGGCTAAAATCGCAACGTGCTGTTGCAACGCCTTTGTGACCTACGTCTTTTAGGACCGAACGGGTTTCTGTTACTCCCCCACGTTTCATTCATAAATCCCCTTGAATCCTTGAAATGGCGGTCTTACAGTCAATTACATTACGATATACAATTAGATGCCAATGGACTGAACAATATCATTTGGTTTTCCCTTATACGGATTTGTACCAAGTAGCTGATTCACAATGGTTTCCACATACATGGAGAAAGTGTGATTTGACCGTTGGCGTGGCCTTGGTAGGTCTATTTGTGTATTTAATGTCACAATACCATTTTCAAGTAGCAACACGCGATCACTCATGGCCACTGCCTCTTCCACATCATGGGTGACTAAAAGAGCCGTAAACCGTTTTTCTCTCCATAGTCCTTCAATCAATTGTTGCATTTCAATTCTTGTTAAGGCATCTAAAGCACCTAATGGCTCATCAAGTAATAATAATTTGGGGTTGTGTACTAATGCACGTGCTAATGCAACACGCTGTTTTTGTCCACCTGATAAGTTGTTAGGCCAATCACTTTCCCGATCCGACAATCCAACTTGTTGTAATGCCCTCAATCCTTTTTTTCTATCGGCTTTTTCTAATCCAACGCATACATTGTCAATCACACGTTTCCAAGGTAATAAGCGACCATCTTGAAACATTATTCTTGCTTCCTTATTCAAACCTATTAGCTGCTGTTCTGTAATAAAAATATTCCCTTTTGTTAATTTATCTAATCCCGCAATAAGACGAAGTAATGTACTTTTTCCGCAACCACTTTTTCCTACAATAGAAACAAATTCTCCTTGTTTTACTTTTAAATTAATCCCTTTTAAAACTTCGCGTTTCGAGAACTGCTTTTCAATGTTTTCTAACACAACATGGTTATTCTGAATGCTTTGAAGCTGGTTCATTTTTTAACCCCCTAACGATTCCAACGCAATAATTTCCCTTCGAAATATTTAGCTATCACATCAGAAAGTTTACCGAGTAATGCATATAAAACAATACTTAACACAATGACATCCATTTGCATAAACTCCCGTGCATTCATTGCCATATATCCAATTCCAGCATGAGTTGATATCGTTTCTGCCACAATCAGAGTTAACCACATCACACCAAGGGAAAAACGAATACCAACAAGAATAGATGACATCGCACCAGGTAATACGACTGTAAAAAATAATGTTCTCCCTTTTAAACCGTAAGCCCTTCCCATTTCTATGAGCGATTTATCTACAGATTTGATACCATGATACGTATTAATATAAACAGGAAACATTACTCCAAGTGCGACTAAAAATATTTTAGACGTTTCATCAATTCCAAACCATAAAATAACGAGTGGAATTAGCGCCAAATGTGGGATGTTTCGTAACATTTGGATGGAAGTATCAAACAATATTTCCGAATATCTTGAAACTCCATTGAAAAGTCCAAGAAAAAAGCCAATGGTTCCACCAATTAAAAAGCCAGTTAGGGCTCGCCAAAGACTCGTTGATATATGTGTATACAACTCACCTGTTGCTAATAGCGCAATCGCTGACTTCACAACATCAATAGGTGCAGGTAAAATTCTTTCAGGTAAAAAGCCACTCCATGAAAAGATTTGCCACAGCGTAAGGATGATTAGTGGCACAATCCACGGCATTACTTTAAACCACGAAGATTTCAACAGTTGTCGCATCATTAGCCCCCTCTCCCTACTACTATCAATTGATACTTATTTCATGACTTCTTTCACATCAATTTCATGCGGAATAATCTCCAATTCATAAAACATCTTAGCAATGTCTTGTTGTTCAGCAATAATCTCATCATTGATTTCTTCAACACCGTAAATTCTTCTTTCCACCGCCATACTAATGGCTGCTTCATCTAAATTTAAAATTGGCACTAACATTTCTACCAGTTCATGATGATGTTCATTTGCCCATTCGGATGATTTCTCAACCTCTTCTATAATGATCGAAGCAATGTCAGCGTGTTTATTTGCAAATGATTCAGTTGCAATAAAAAAATCCCGATCTGTTGATAGACCCTCCCCACTTACTAATAAAATGCCATCTGAATCCAATTGTGTAGAAGCTGTAAAAGGATCCCAAACGACCATCGCGTCAATATTTCCTTGTTCAAAAGCAACGCGCGCATCACCTGGTTGGAGATAGGCTGGTATAATGTCTGTATACGCTACACCTGCTTTTTCCAAAGCCTTTACAAGTAAATAATGTGAGCTTGATCCTTTCGCAAATCCTATCTTTTTTCCTTCCAAATCATGTAGCGATTGAATATCCGAATCCTTCGGTACTAAAATACCACTACCATGAAATTTAGGTAACCCCGCCGCCAATGTTACAAATGTTGTACCAGCTGCTTGTGCAAAAATAACAGGGGAATTTCCTGTTCTGCCAACATCTATACTACCAGCATTTAAGGCCTCAACTAATGCGGGCCCTGCTTGAAACTCCTTCCATTCCACTTTATATCCTAATGATGCAAGACGTTCTTCAAGTGTTCCTAATCCTTTTAAAATAACAAAAGGGCAATTTTTCTGAAAGCCTATTCGTACAATCTTTTCTTCATCTTTTGCACGGGCCTTATCAGAATCCTGCGAGTTTTGACAGCCAACCAATATCAAACAAAAACTTATTATGCTTAAAAGTAAGAACTTCCACGTTCTCATATTCCTCCCCATCCTTTATACGTTGAAATGACTCCATGTTAGCCTATGTGAAATAAAAAATGTTAGTTCCTGTCCAAACACATATAGAGAACATATTTTATTAACAAATAGGAAAACATAACATGAACAATCTTTTTAGGAGGTTTTTTTATGGCCGTTTTTAATGGAAAACAAATGGAGCCTTTTCATTCAGGAGAAGTATTCCATCTTTGGTCGTACTTATATAACACCCAATGTTACATGGTGACATTGCAAGTGTTTATCAATCACACAGATGACCAACAATTAAATGAAATCTTAAATGACATGTTGGAAAATCTTTTTAAAGAAGAACAAGAACAAGTCGAGGCGATATTAAAGGAAACTGGTATTCGACTTCCACCTTCTCCACCTGATCGCCCAAATGTTGAAGTACAAGATATTCCAGCCGGAGCAAGGTTTAATGACTCTGAAATTGTCCAACTTGTTCTCAAAGAACTATTAAATAGTAAACTAGCCTGTAGTTATTTGGTCGGAATTTCTATATTTCAGGACATCCGTACGTTATTTCAAGATTTCCAGACGCAATTAAGTGAATTTGAATTTAAACTGATTCAAATTGCAAAAGAAAAGGGCTGGTATACAGCGCCACCAATTAATATCAAATAACGAAAGTCAAAGTAGGAGTGTTCAAAAAATGGCAGCAAAGAAAAATACAATGGCCATCATGGCAATTGGAGCAATCCCTTTAATTACAACATTGGGAAATTCCATGCTCATTCCAGTCCTTCCAGCCATGAAATCTTCACTGAAAATATCGCAAATGCAAGTAAGTTTAACGATTACAGTCTATTCCATTGCTGCTGCAATTTTTATTCCGATCCTAGGTTACTTGTCTGATCGATTTTCCAGAAAAATCATTATCATTCCTTCTCTCGTTTTATTTAGTTTAGGTGGGATTTTTTCTGGCATCGCTGCTGCGTTTTTTTCGAATCCATATATATGGATTATGATAGGAAGGACTATACAGGGAATCGGTGCCGCCGGAACAGCGCCAATTGCAATGGCATTAACAGGAGACTTATTTAAAGGCGGTGAACAAAGTAGAGTATTGGGGATTGTGGAGGCGTCCAATGGTTTAGGAAAAGTTCTCTCACCTATACTTGGGGCACTATTTGGTTTAATTGTTTGGTACGCCGTTTTATTTGCTTTTCCAATACTTAGTATTTTAACCGTATTTCTCGTTTGGTTTTTCATAAGAGAAAAAGGTTACCGCAAAGCACCTCCACCATTCCGCAAATACGCACTTGGCTTATTAAGTGTTTTTAAGCTGGAAGGCAGATGGTTGTTTGTCATGTACCTTGCCGGAGGAACGTGTTTGTTTACACTATTTGGTATCTTATTTTACCTATCTGATATTCTTGAGGAAAAACACAATTTAGAAGGATTTATAAAGGGTTTAGTTTTGGCTATACCTTTACTCTTTATGGTCACAACAGCATACATTACCGGTGGAAAAATTGGCAAAAATCTTGTCCGTATGAAAAAAATCATGCTAATTGGTTTTTCGCTTATGACCATATCGTATTGTACGCTCGTTTTAGTTGAAAAATTAGTTCCTTTTTTAGCTGTCCTCGCATTAAGTAGTGTCGGCGCAGGCCTCTCCTTGCCTTGTATTAATAGCATGATTACTGGATCTGTTGGAAAAGAACGTCGTGGTTTTGTTACATCTTTATATGGTTCTGTACGTTTTATCGGGGTTGCAATAGGTCCGCCAATTTTTGCAAGGCTAATGGATTGGTCTCGAGCAGGTATGTTTCTATCGATTGGCGCATTGACTATACTTGTGTTCATATTAATTTTGTTATTAATTAAAGTGAAAGGCTTAGATGGCAAAGAAAATAAAAATACACGGTTTCGCTATAAATATATTTAAGGCTTTTTCCGCCAGCCAAACGTATAACTATTATATATTCGCATTGTATACACGTAATCAATCATATATGCCGAGATCCATTGGCTGATAAGGGCAAAAAAGATAATTTTCCAATTAACAATGACAGCCGTTACGAAAAAAATGAAACAATTCATGTAGAATAGCGGTTTTCCCGGTAAAATATCCTTTCGATATGCAAATAAAATTGCAATAACACCGATTCCGCCATTAGATACACCCTGACGCATGAGTATTCCAATTCCTGTACCTAAAAAAATGGAACCAAAAACAATGTCGATTATTAAATTCCGATTTGGTAATAAAATCAGATTTTCTATAAAGTGAACTGTCATTGAAGTTATTGTTATTCCTATAAATGTCCATAAAGCAAACCGCTTCCCTAAATATGTAATCCCCAAAAAAATAAGCGAAAAATTTACAATCCATAAAGCAATACCGACTGGAATATTCAATAAATAATGAATGATAATCGTAATTCCTCCAGCACCACCGGAAGGAATAGATTGCGGAAATAAAAACAACCCCATGCCTAGACCTTGTAAACTACCACCTAATATAACGAGCAACCCTTTTTTTATTTCATGTTGCACCATATCCACCCCATTTTGAGGAGTTGACTAAATTGTATTGGACAACTCCTCCTAACTATGCATATTCGTTTACGATACGAATCATTACATGGATAATAAAAGAGTAAAAACTTTCATTATACGTTCATGCGCCATAAACATCTTACATTTTTCTTTTATCTTTTCCCTTTGCAACTATTAAACATTTTGCAGTTTTAAAATTTTAAGTATAGGGGTGTTCGGATTGGAAAAGCAACCTGCAATTTTTTTTAGTAACGTAAACTATAAGCGAAATGATCTACATATTTTAAAAAATATTAATGGTGAAATCCCCTCGGGAAAAATTACAACATTAGTTGGCCCTTCTGGCGCAGGGAAAACTACCCTTTTCAAACTAATGAATGGACTTATCTCTCCAATCTCTGGAGATATATATGTTGACGGTAAGCATATAAACGATTACCAGCCTGTCCAACTACGTCATAATATTGCACTTGCTTTACAACAAGCTACAATGATTAATGGAACTGTTGAAATGAATATAGCTCTTCCAATGGTTCTTCAAAATAAAAGTTTACCTAAAGAAAAAGCAGAACACTTACTTGAATTAGTTGGCCTTGATGGGAGCTATTTATCACGGCAGGTAAAGGATTTATCCGGAGGACAACGCCAAAAGCTTTCTATCGCACGTACACTCGTAAACAAACCCAAAACATTATTGCTCGATGAAATTACTTCTTCTTTAGATCGTGTGTCAAAACGTGATATTGAAAATTTAATTCAAAAAATAAATAAAGAATTGTATACAACAATTGTTTGGATTACACATAACTTAGATCAGGCGCGTACGATTGGAGATTATACATGGGTCATGATGAATGGCGAACTCGTCGAACAAGGGGATAGCACATTGCTTGATCATCCAAAATCTGAACTAGTGAAACAATTTATTCGGGGGGATGAATCATGAATTATATTACTTTATCTATTGCATTAATATTTGTACTTGTCCCAATTACATTATCGAAGTCCCTAAAATTAGGATTAGAAAAAGACACATTCATCGCAACAATTCGTTCAATCATCCAATTATTAGCTGTAGGATACATATTACACTTTGTATTTTCAACAGAAAACTTTTTATATATTTTCTTAATGATTACGCTAATGATTGCTGCTGCAACACAAAATGCCCGTAAAAAAGGAGCATTTATAAAAGGAATTACATGGAAACTTGTTGCTACATTTGTCTTTGTAGAAATATTAACACAGAGTATCTTAATCGGCTTAAACATCACACCAGCAACCGCACAATATGTGATTCCATTAAGTGGTATGGTCATTGGAAACTCCATGGTATTATCTATTTTATTTTTAAATCGTTTTACAGCAGAAATTGAGGCACATCAAGAAGAATCCGAATTAATATTATCCCTTGGCGGTACACCAAAACAGGCTATTCATCGACAGCTTATCCAATCGATTAAAGCGAGCACTATACCTACAATTGAGAGTCAAAAAACAATTGGCCTCGTTCAATTACCCGGTATGATGAGTGGACAAATCATTGCAGGTGCCGATCCAATTCAAGCTGTACTTTTTCAACTACTCGTCCTTTTTTTGCTATTAACTACTGCTGTCATTACGAGTGTCATGCTTGGTTTCTTATCCTATCCCGCTTTATTTAATGAACGGATGCAATTTATTTATCGGTTTCAAAATGAATGATATTGTTCATTTCCCTCCCCTCTTCATATGCCAATGAGGAGGGAGGTAAATTCTTGACCTACAATAAATATATAAAAACTTTAGACATTTTTACTACAGCCCACTACCTCTTCAAGTACGCTGCATATTTTATATAATAGAAAATCATTCAAGTAATGCCCCCATTATGAATACATTATGCGAGGAGGAGTATCATGGACGATAAGCGGAATCAAAATCCAAGAGGCTTTCAAGTCGATATGTCTCCCTTACATGATATGATGAAGCGTATGGACTCTTTTTTTCAGGATTCATTTAAACCTTTTCATAACATCATGAACACAAAATCATTTTGGGTACATGTTCGGGAAGAGAAAACTGATTTTATTATTGAAGCAGAATTACCAGGATTTAGTCTTAAGCAAATTGAAATTGAAATCGTGGAGAGTAAGGTTTTTATCCGAGCAAAAAACAACACACAAGAACTCCAACAAGATATTCATAATAACCACTCCCTTCACAAGCATGCAGCAGAAAGACTTGAACGAGTCGTAACATTACCTTTTATTATCCCCAAAAAAACTACTCAAGCCTCTTTTCATGAAGGACTACTCACTATTACTGTGCCTAAACCAAAATCATCTGGGACTTTTTTAAATATCAACGAAAAGTAAAAGTAAAAGCTAGCGAATGATTATGATATCGCTAGCTTTTTTTAAAAATCCGGTTTATAATTTAATTGTGAAACATTTCACATACTATGAATCTATTACTTTCTTTTAGGAGGAATGAACGATGAAAGCAGCCGTTGTCAGTGAAACACATGTAGGAAAAGTCGAAATTAAAGATGTTACTCTTCCAAAGTTACAAAATGGACAAGCACTTGTCGATGTAGAATATTGCGGAGTATGCCATACAGATTTACATGTTATAAAAGGAGACTTCGGTGCAGTACCTGGCAGAATACCTGGTCACGAAGGGATAGGTATTGTTCGAGAAATTGCCGATGATGTAACAAGTTTAAAAGTCGGAGACCGTGTCAGTATAGCTTGGTTCTATGAAGGTTGTGGTACATGTGAATATTGTGTAACTGGTCGTGAGACATTTTGCCGTGAAGTAAAAAACGCTGGTTTTTCTGTTCATGGTGCGATGGCAGAGCAATGTATTGTTGCTGCAGACTATGCTGTGAAAGTCCCCGAGGGATTGGATCCAGCGGAAGCAAGTAGTATTACATGTGCTGGTGTAACATGTTACAAAGCTATTAAAGTGTCAAATATAAAACCAGGTCAATGGATTGCTATTTATGGTTGTGGCGGACTAGGTAACTTAGCAATTCAATACGCCAAAAATGTATTTAATGCAAAAGTAATTGCAATTGATATTAATGACGATAAATTAGCACTAGCAAAAGAGGTTGGAGCTGATTTATTATGTAATCCTGTTACAGTTGGTGATTCTGGCAAATGGATACAAGAACAGGTTGGTGGAGCACATGCTGCAGTTGTAACTGCTGTATCAAAAACAGCCTTTAATGAAGCAGTAAACTGCGTTCGAGCAGCATCAAAAGTAGTAGCAGTGGGGCTACCTCCAGAAACTATGGATCTTGAAATAGTCAAAACAGTACTTGATGGCATAGAAGTGGTAGGTTCACTCGTTGGAACAAGGAAAGACTTAGAAGAAGCTTTTCAATTTGGAGCAGAAGGAAAAGTTGTACCAGTTGTCCATACTCGACCTCTAGAGGATATTAATCAAATATTCCAAGAGATGGAAGAAGGTAAAATTCAAGGCCGCATGGTGTTGGACATGCATTACAATAAGTAATACATGGAATGAAGAGGTTGGGACGTAAGCATCTGAATCCCTCGTTTAACTACTATAACAAGTAAAAGTTCAGCGTTTAAACGAAGTGTAGTAGTTGAGGGGTTTAACACTTTGTTTTGTCCCAGCCCCTTTACTTATCATGTGACATGCCATTCTTTACATTATAAAGTACACTTAAAAATACGAAAGCCTAGTTTGTGTTTAAATGTTTCAGACAGTACTTGATGATCAAATAGCATCGCATAATATTCATCCATATTTTCATTATTTGATAGTTCAAATTCCGGTGCTTGTTCTAAATTAAAATCAGCTTCATCTATTTCATATTTTTCTATTTTTATAGATGTAAAACCCGCATTTCGAAATGCTTGTTCCCACTCCTGCTCAGTAAAAATTTCTGGAACACCATAAAAATCTTTTATAGCGTTTAGACTTAATTGTTCTGAATTACTTTCCAGTACCATTTCAATTGCATAAAGAACACCATCATGATTTAATATACGTTTTAATTCAGCCAATGTCTTCGTTACATCTGTAAATACGATAACAGATTCCACTAATACGATGTCGAACATTTCCTGCTCAAACGGTACATTTTCTACACTGCCTTCTACAACGTTTATCGGTAAACTTTGATTTGTAAAACGCCTCCGTGCCTTCTTAAGCATTTCCGGATGCACATCTAACGCTGTTACATTACACCGAAAGTTTTTTGCAATATATGCAGCTGTTTTCCCTGTACCACAACCTACATCTAAAATCTTTTTTTCATTTGTAATTTCTTCCTTAGATAAAATATACTTGGTAAGTTGAAATCCACCAGGATGTGCGCCACCAACTCCCAAATATGCAAGACTGTTAAGATATTTATTTTTCAATATATACGCCGCCTTTTTATATCCCTACTTTTTTATGAATCTCGACAAGAGCGGACTAATCATCGGACTCACTTGACCGTATAATTTACTTACATGCGAAATAGTAGTCGATACTTTTTCCATATCAATATTCCCATCAGGCGCTTGAAACATGGAAACAACATTTCCTATTCCTTGTGTTTTTTGCTTTGGTATTTGTCTTTGCCTAAATAGCGATTGTCTGCTTGGCATGTGCTCGCGCCGAACTTGACGCGGTTGACGAGGTGGGCCCATAGGAAACATAGAAACACCTCCTTATCATTTACCTTATAGTAATGTATGCATATCATAATAAAATGGAAAAGGTACCTGCCCTATTTACACAATTTAGACGTATTTTTGCAAATCAAGCGTTGATGGTTATGTAAAAACAGACGAATATCATAAAACGTCTGTTTATTATCTAATAAAATTACCAGAATCCCCAAGGTATTAATGCTAAAGTAGCAATGGATCCCAAGGCAATTCCTATTCCAAAACCTGCTACCCCCCAGCCGGGCCCCCAAAATCCATAACCAAATCCACCTAAACCACGTCGCCTATCCATTGGCTGAATATATACTCTTCGATGATCAACATGTTGAATAATTCCACGGTGAGCCTTTCCATCCTTTGTTCTAATTTCAACTGCCCTTCCCTTATATCTCATACACATTTGCTGATATTGTTGGACTCCCATCTTTTTCCCTCCAATCAAAATATCCCTAGTTTATCTTATGATGGCTGACAATGGGGTGTAAGGGATAATATCACCAAGTAATTCGTGGAATTTACCCCATTAACTCGACAAGTAAGAACAGCCTTTTCGTTGTATCGAAATATTCAATCAGGGGGGATTTCCTAATAAATCGTAAAATCCGTGACAAATAACCATAGCAATAAAGACTTTTACACATATAGTAATAACAAAGGAGCATGGAGGTGTTGTTTAGATGAGTGAAGGAGCAGGATATGGTGGCGGTTTCGGATTTGCTCTTATTGTAGTGCTCTTTATCCTACTAATTATTGTAGGATCAGCTTACGTAGGCTACGGCTATTAAAACAAACATTCTTGAATTTTGAATTGGGAGGTTTTATAAATGTTTGGTAATTATTGCGGATATGGTTCAGGTTATGAAACAGGTCAAGGAGGATATGGTTCAGGTGGCGGATTTGCGTTAATCGTAGTGCTCTTTATCCTGCTTATCATTGTAGGTGCAGCATATTTTTGTTAATATCAAACGCTGATTTTTCATTCACTGGTGGGTGAAACCTACGAAACATGGTCATGCAAACATGACAATAGAACGTAGTGTATTTTTCTCCCCATTAAAGCGACATAATAAGGAGGGATTTCATGGGATTTGGATTTGGTTGCGGTTGCCCTAGTTACGGATATGGCGGCGGTCAAGTAGCCGGTGCTGGTTATGGAGCTGGTCGTGGCTTTGCGTTAATCGTTGTATTGTTTATTTTACTCATCATTGTTGGCGCCGCATGGTGCTAAAACATGATATGCTATAAATGTTTGGGGCTAGGTCGAAAAGATCTGATTTTTTTCGGCCTAGTCACTTTTTATCCTTTGGAGAAAAGCTAAAAAATAAAAAGAGGCCGGGACATAAAGGTTTTCCCCAATGTTCCGGCCTCTCTTCATACATAAAAACTACTCGGTTTCTACACGAAACTTCCTCGATATTGCTACTAATCCAACTCCGCAACTAATCATAATGATTGCACTTACGATAAATGGTGAACCAATCGTTTGTGAAACAACCCCTGAAATGGATGAACCAGCCACAACACCTAACGAAAAGAATGCATAAAACACGCCATATGCTTTACCTCTATCTTCTTGAGAAGAAACATCCGCAACCATCCGGTTCATTGATGGAAAAACAAATGCAAATCCCAAGCCATATATAACCATTAAAACAAATCCAATCCATAATGTATGAATGAACGTTAATGAAAATATAGCGAGCCCAATTAAGGTTAAACCAGTTACAACAAGTGTGATAGGTGAATATTTATCATAAATCTTATTTATTGGAGTCAAAAATACAATTAAAGCCATAATTCCAAATGTACTTAATAACATTCCAGTTGATTCTGTTGTAAGACCAATTTCGCTAATTTTTAATGGTAGCGCAAATGCCAAAGTACCATTACTTACCATTAAGGCAAATGCGGCAAGAGATGCCTGAACGATAGCTGGATTTTTTAATAAAGGAATAAATTCTTGCGGTGTAAATTTTCCTCTTTCTGTTGTATAAAACGATTCCTTCACAAACTTTATAAGTAAAATGGTAGAAATAAGAAATAAAATAGATACAAAAATAAATACATACTCAATTTTTGAACGCGCTGCCATTGCACCACCAATCGCTGGACCTGCAATTGCCGCAATCCCAATCGAAGCACCAGTGAATGCCATCGCTTTCCCTCTTGTACCTTTTTTCGATTTATCTCCTGTATAAGCAAAAGCTGCTGGGATCAATACGCCGCCTGCCAACCCATGAAGGAAACGAATAATTAATAATTGATTTCCAGTCTGAGCAATTGGATAAAACAGCAAAATTATTGCAACTGAAAGCATACCAACTAACAACATCCGTTTTCTTCCAAATCTGTCAATCCAATGTCCGCCAATTATGTTTCCAATCATATTTGTTAATGAATATATCGCAACAATTGCACCTGTTAAAGCGTGAGATGCTCCTAATTCCATTGCGTATGGGGTTATAATTGGCAACTGGATAAATGTATCTAAGAATGAAACGACAATGATAATATATAACATTCTAGTCACGTTTACATACCCCTCTTTCCACCATTTCATTATATCATCTTTATGTCTTAAATCACATGAAGTGAATATCAACTTTCATCCTTAATTGATAATATGTGAAAAAACAATGAACATACCATACTTCTCAAAATAAGACTCATATCACAATCCAATATATTTCATAAAGTTTGCATATTAATATTTATTTTAAATTAGCCTTTTAAAATTAAACCTGCAGGAAAAAGCTAAGAAAAAGGGCTGACCCTCCAACCACTATATTTAGTATTAATTTTACTAATTATAGTAATAAAACGAGGGTTCAGCCCCTTATATGCATTATTTTTTTGTGTCTTCTAAAATCGCTTCTATATCTTCCATAATTTTACCAGCCTTTTCCCAGTTTCCGTTTGCTAACGCCTCACGATATGCAGTAAATTTATCACCAATTTCTTGCAATAATTCATCTGCATCTAATAGTGGCTGGGAAGGTTTATCTTTACCAGTATCTTCTTTTTCCTCCGTATCTGGCTTATCACTTTCTGTCTTGTCTTCTGTCTTTTTACCTGGGTTAATGACCTCTAAAATTTTATCTAGTGATTTTTCAAATGTTTCTTCCATGACAATATGGTCCCCATATGCCATAATGACCTGTTTTACTTCTGGTAATGATGTTTCATTTGATGATTCGATATACACAGGTTCAACATATAATACCGTATCTTCAATTGGAATTGCCAATAAATTTCCTCTTATCACTTCCGAACCACCTTGTGCCCACAAATTCAATTGTTGGGAGATAACACTATCTTGGTTGATTCGGTTTTCAATTTGCTGTGGACCATAAATGTTCTTTTGCTTAGGGAAGCGATATACAAACATTTCCCCATAATGCTCGCCATCATTTCTTACACCAATCCACGATATCATATTTTGTCTCTTCTTTGGTGTATATGGGAGCATTAAAACAAATTCCTCTTCATCATATTCCGGTAGTTTCATCGTAATATAATATGGTTCCATTTCAATATCTTTATCAAAATATTTTTCAGTCGGGAATTGCCAATAATCTTCACGATTATAAAACACTTCTAAATTGGACATATGGTATGTACCATACATTTTTGCTTGCGTTTTAAATAACTTTTCTGGATACCTAAAATGATCTTTTATATCTTCAGGTATTTCATACGTTAAAAGTTCTGGAAATATATTTGCATATGTTTGCAACAAGGGATCATCCGGATCGGCTACATAGAAAGTCACTTCACCCGTATATGCATCTACAACCGCCTTCACAGAATTTCGGATATAACTTTCATTACGTTCATATGGTTCAGCGTATGGATAATTTTCAGCTTTTACATAAGCATCCATGATCCATACGAGTGTTCCGTCATCACGAATCACAATATACGGATCCTCATCATATTCAAAGAATGGCGCAATTTTTTTGACGCGATCCATTATATTTCTCGTCTTTAATAATTGACTATCCGTTGTTAATTGATCCGAGACAAGCATACGAAAAGATCCGGAATCAATTGCAAAGAGTAATTTATTTAATCCTTTTAAAGGTATGCCTGATTTTGCTTCAAAACGATGCGTTGCATTATCTCCACCTGTTGGATAATCAAACTCGTCTACCTTTGAATTTACAATAACGTTTGGATATGGTTCTTCCCCAAAGTAAATCTGTGGACGCGTAATGTCAAATTCCCCTTCTGAAGGAATGTTTTTCATCATGTACTCTGGTTGTCCTTGACTCGTTACTTTGTTAACATGACTCATCGCAACGCCGTATCCATGTGTATAGCGCAGGTTTTTATTTACCCATGTTTTTGCTTGTGCTGGAAGGTCATCTGTACTTAATTCCCTTGCACCGATAAACACTTGTTCATAATTTCCATTTATTTTGTAACGATCGATGTCCATATCGTTAAAACGATAATAAGTTCGGAACGTCTGAATTTGATTATAAATGTCTAGTAACGGTCGCGAATCATTTAATCTCACATTATCAATGGTCAAATTATTTCTTTCTACCATTTCGCCAGTAAGTGATTCATTACCAGGGTGTTCCTTTTCCTGTATTTTATCTAAATTGTACGCAGCTCTTGTAAACTTTAAGTTTTGCTCGAGAAAAGGCTTCTCTCTTGTAAATTCGTTTGGAGATACGACAAAGTTTTGTACGACTACAGAAGCTCCTTGACCTAGAATAACGAGGCCAACATAAGCAATGATAGGTAAAAGCATCGCTTCTAGCTTTCCACTATACAAAGAAACAATCATCCATATTGCACCTATAAGTGCAACTGCAGCTAATAAATACGCTTTTGGAATATTAATTAATTTATCTGTAAAACTAAGACCATGAACAACACTCTTTTGAAAAATATTAACTTGATCTGTTAGTAATGTGCCATATGGAGCTAAAACATGAATACCAGCTAACAAAAGTCCAATAACACCTAATGTAATTCCCATATGCAATTGTGCTGTTCGGCTCTTTTTATACATATGAAACACAGAATAAGCTCCGATTTCTAATAGTAAGAAAAAGATACTTAATCCCAATAGAACATATAAAATAAATTGCAAAAATGGCAATATAAACATATAAAAAGATATATCCATATTAAAATACGGGTCTGTTTTTCCAAACGTCGCATAGTTAAGCAACTTTAAAGCGGGTTCCCAACCAATTCCTTGGATAATCATACTTCCTACAAAGCCTAAAAATATCGCAACCGCTACCATGATAAGGTTACTTATTTTTCTATTCAAAATAACTGGTGGTAATTGCTTTGGTTCAAAATGTCGTATATACGCATGTCTAATCCAAAAAAGCATGATGTATGTAGTAAACGAAAATAAAATAAATCCGATTACTCCCAATAAGATTTTACTTTGCAATATTGTTACATAGACATTGCCAAAGCCTAGTGAGTCCATCCATATATATTCTGTTGCCCATTGTAATGCAGGCCAACCAACAACAAGTAGAAAGAATAAAATCCCAAATGTAATAGCAATTTTATTCCCTATCTTCTTCCAACGCTTTAGTTTGTTTATGTCGATTGTCTTGCGATTGTAATCAAAATTCACGATTTTTCCCCCTCTTATAGCCGAATAAAAGTTCAGTTACCGAATGTGTAACAGAGCCATTCTACATATCTTTAATCATAACAGAAATTGCAATAAGTTTCTTCCTAATACCATATATAACCTTGGTAAAAGTTCCTTATCTTCTGTATAGGAGATTCTATTATAGAAAATGTTTTAGCGGATTCACTTAAGGCAAATAATATCAGTAAGAATTGAAAATGGAGGTACCGCATGAAGAAAATAGTTTTTATACGCCATGGTCAAAGTAAATTTAATCTCGAAAACCGTTTTACTGGTTGGTTGGACGTTGATTTAACAGATGAAGGTTATAATCAAGCAAGGGAAGCTGGGAAAATATTAAGTAAGCACGGGTTAACTTTTGATATTGGTTATACATCAGTACTAAAACGCGCTATACGTACATTATGGATTATTTTACATGAGATGGATTTGATGTGGATTCCCCTATACAAAACATGGCGGTTAAATGAACGACATTATGGTGACTTACAAGGGAAAAGTAAAGCCGACATCACAACAAAATATGGGGAGAAACAAGTACATGAATGGCGTCGATCTGCACATGTCCGTCCTCCAAAATTAGATGAGTCTACATTTGAAGCTCTTGTTCAAGACCCAAAATACCAAAATATGGACAAAACATTACTTCCTTACACTGAAAATTTAATCGATACGGAAAAACGAGTTTTGCAGTACTGGCATCACGAAATTGTGCCACAGTTAAATCATAACAAACATATCATTGTTGCGGCACACGGCAACACAATTCGAGCACTTGTTCAATATTTAGATAAAAAAACGGATGACGAAATTGCTAATTTTAATATACCAAACACAGTTCCATTCGTTTATGAATTAGATGAAAACTTAATCCCTCTAAGAAGTTATTATTTAGAGTGAACTACTCCCACCACTTACCACCCTTACGGATCGCTTGAAGTGGGGGCTTCTTGGGTAATCGACACTTTTAGTAGCTGGCGAAATGGACCAAGCTAACCCTCTTGTTCCACGAGTTTATATTTTCATTAGG
>NZ_JBHLWL010000040.1:276071-282128 GCF_042432965.1 Paracerasibacillus soli
ACCAGCACCAATGATTCCAAAACCTAATGAAAATAACAAATAGAGAAAGTATACTGCAGAGGACGAGTGGATATTGTTAAAATTTCGTATCGCTTCTTCCATTTCGGGCAGCTCAAAAACCTCGTCGTGGATTGTTAATTCTGAAAATTGGTGAATGGGAAACACTGGTTGAAGCCCGTGTTCTTTGATAAATTTATTCCGTTCATAATAAACAGACATCGTAAAATCTGTAGGCCATGTGTATATATTTGTCGCTCCGTCCATCTTGTATCTGTTAAACCATTGTTCTCCACTAGCTATTTCAAAATCTAATAATGTGTCCCAATCATGGGCTAAAGCAGCTGCTCTCTTTGTTTCATTTTCCTCGATAATATTTAGGTAATGAGCAATTTCAGCTTCCGTTGTGTGAGAATCCTTTTCAATTTCCCCCGCATCGATTGCCGCCTCAAGTTCGTCTAACCCGCGTTTTGTATTTGTAATATGAAAATCTGCTTCCGCTACTATGTCATCTACTCGCTCTGTTTGCATATAATGATATATATAATAACTACAAATAAATAAAGCAAGTATCACCAGCATGAAAAGAAAATATGTGGATTTAATCAGTTTTTTAATTTCAAATAAGATGAGTCTCATGAGAATACCTCCAAAAGATACACTTGGAGGGGATGGTAGTTAAAAATCCATCCCTCCCCCATACTTATATCATAGCATTTGATTTTATTTATTTTGACCTTGTGCCGGAGCAATAGGACATGTACCTGAGCACGAAACTACTCCACGATAGATTGCTAGAATAAAATCACCAGTAGATTGGTAGCCTTGTAAAGTTAGTCTTCCTGTCCAACCATTTGTATTGTGTGTAATATACTTTGGAGGAATTGTTCCTAGACTATACTGTTTATATACTGTTATAGTTCTTGATTGTGCAGCTTCTACATCTTCACCATTTGTTGAGGCACCTATTGTTAATGGTGTTCCAAATAAGAGTAAGCTAAAAACAAGCATTGCACCTAGATATTTACGCATAAATACCACCTCCCTTCTTTTGAAGTTGCTGTTTATACTAGATGTAGCTCCTTAATAACTATATTCAACATTCACTTGCAAATTCCTGCAACAGTCACAAAAAATTGAAAATTATTATTTTAATTTGAAAACTCTTATCGGCAATGTTAGACTATTTTAAAAAGGGGGATAATTAATATGAAACGTTTAGTCAGGCTTTTATTACTTGCATGCCTGCTTCCACTTGTTGGTTGTACAAAAACAGATGTAAAACCAGAACCAAAAGATACAAATGAAGAAAAGGACGTATCCTCTTGGCAAGAAACACCACCCGATTTATACCTGTTAAGTAGAGCCGCGGAAACCAGTTATATGGCTTCTTCCAATGGCCATTGTTGGGGATTGGATGAGCAAGGAAATCCATGTTTAGCATATCCAGATGATCCTTGGGATGCAACATTGGGTAACTATACCTTCCAGGTTGCTACGAAAACAAGAGTACCAGTTACTTTTAATAATTTTTCGTTGCCCAATCCTGACGAAGTAATCTTCACGCAATATCGATACAAGGATAAGGTTGGGGAAAATGTCGAATACGTTCAAAATGGCGCCAACTTTTTTGATTTTATTTCACCTGAAGAAGCAGGAGTTTATTATTATGTCTTTTATTTTAAGTGGGATGATGAGGTTAAAGGTGAAGCGTATTATGCCATGAAAGTTAATGTAAAGGAACGATGATGAGTTAGAGATTTACTATGCTCGGAAACTACCATTAAAATTCATACGGCAGCAATGGGAGGGACTATATAGAGGGAGGATACTAATGAAACGTTTAAGCACGGTTTTATTACTTGCATGCCTGCTTCTATTAGCTGGTACACAAAAACAGAAATAAAACCAGAACCAAAAGATACAAAATGTAGATTAAGGGTGTGGTGTTTCGATGTGAAAATGTACTCCTTTTAAAACCCACTCTTTTTTATATTTTTTCTTGAGACTCTTCACTTCTACAATCATGTTACCACTCCCTCCCTTTTATTGGGCATGTCGCCTCGACATAAAATACGTAACGAGTAAAACAACAACACTAGCTAAACCAAGTACCCAATAGCCATTATAAATCGATAGTTCAAAGTTATTTTGCAGGACCGCAACTTCCATGGAGACGATATCTGCCACATGAAAATACGTAAACGGATTAAAAGCTGCAAAATTTGTTTGCACAAATTGCCCACTTAATTGGACACCTATAAATAGAAAGGCAACTGTTAGACCTATGGCTATTGCCGTACGTTTTGTCAAATATGAAAAGAAAAATAAGCATGCATAACAAAACAAAAGCACCAGATAAAATAAACTTGCTGCTAAAACGATAAATTGCCACATCGGCATAAAATGAAATGCCATCTCTGGTTCATAAATTAATACAGGATATTGTAATTCACCAAATCGATCAAAGGTGGTTCCTAATAATAATGAAAATCCAGCGACACTAATTAATATACATAGGGTAATGAGACTTAACGATATGTACTTACTTATAAATACATTGCCTCTACGCGTTGGTTGTGTATAAAGTAAATAAAGTGAACCATTCCTTCCTATCCCCTCTTTTGTAAGGATGTCACCAAATAAAAATAAGAAAAAGCCAGCACCAATGATTCCAAAACCTAATGAAAATAACAAATAGAGAAAGTACACCGCAGAGGATGAGTGGATTTTGTCGCGCTCCTTATCCTTCTCGATTTCGGGCGGTTCAAAAACTTCATCATAGATCGTTACTTGTGAAAATAGATAAATAGGAAACACTGGTTGAAGCCCGTGTTCTTTTATAAATTTATTCCGTTCAAAATAAACAGACATCGTAAAATCTGTAGGCCATATGTAATTATTTGTCAATCCGGTCTTAAACCATTGTTCTCCACCAGCTATTTCAAAATCTAATAATGTGTCCCAATCATGGGCTAAAGCAGCTGCTTTCTTTGTTTCATTTTCCTCCATAATATTTTGGTAATGAGCAATATCAGATTGGACTTTAGGGGAATCCTTTTTGATTTCTCCTGCCTCTATTGCTGCATCTATTTCGTCTAACCCGCGTTTTGTGTTTGTAATAAAAATTTCTGCATCCGCTACAATGTCATCTACTCGCACTGTTTGCATATAATTATATATATAATAACTACAAATAAATAAAGCAAGTATCACTAGCATGAAAAGAAAATATGTGGATGTAATCAGTTTTTTAATTTCGAATAAAATGAGTTTCATGGGAATACCTCCATAAAGGGTACATAGGGGATGAAAGATTAACTTTATCCCCTTCATTACATTTATTTTTTTGATACTATGGGCCAATGGGACATGTACCTGTACACGAAACTACTCCTTTATAAATAGCTTCAATATAACCATCCTTAGGTCCATAGCGTTCTAAGGTCAGCCTACCTACCCACCCACCTTTATTGTACATAAAATAAGTTGGTGGAATTGTGCCTAGACTATATTTATTAGTAACTTTTATTGTTCTAGATGATGTATTTTCTACACCTTCACCATTTGTTGCGGCACCGATTGTTAATGGTGTTCCAAATAAGAGTAAGCTAAAAACAAGCATAGCACCTACATATTTACGCATAAAAACCACCTCCCTTCTTTTGAAGTTGGTGTTTATACTAGATGTAGCTCCTTAATAACTATATTCAACATTCACTTGCAAATTCCTGCAATAGTTAATGGGAAATTATACAATTCTTTTTATTTTGAAAAATCACACCAAGGTGTTAGACTATTTTAAAAAAGGGGGATGAATGATATGAAACGATTAGCAGTGCTTTTATTACTTGCATGCCTGCTTCCACTTGTTGGTTGTATAAAAACAGATGTAAAACCAGAACCAAAAGACACAAATGAAGATAAGGGCGTATCTTCTTGGCAAGAACCACCACCCCGTTTATCCCTGTTAAGTAGAGATGATGATACAAGTTATGGGGCTACTTTAAGTGACTATTGTTGGGGATTGGATGAAGAAGGAAAACCATGTAAAGCATATCCCGATGATCCATGGGATGCCACAATGGGTAACTATACCTTACGAGTTGCTACGAAAACAAGAGTACCAGTTACTTTTAATAACTTTTCGTTACCTAATCCTGACGAAGTAATCTTCAGGCAATATCGATATAAGGATAAGGTTGGGGAAAATGTCGAATACGTTCAAAATGGCGTCAACTTTTTTGATTTTATTTCACCTGAAGAAGCAGGAGTTTATTATTATGTCTTTTATTTTAAGTGGGATGATGAGGAGGTTAAAGGTGAAGCGTATTATGCCATGAAACTTAGTGTAAGTGAACGATGAGGTATGCTCAGATACTACCATTAAAATTCGTACGCAACACATTTTTTTAAATGTGAGGATACTAATGAAACGATTAGCAGTGCTTTTATTACCTGCATGGTTGCTTTTAATAGTTAGTTACACAAAAACAGATGTAAACTTCTTCTTGATAGAAAACACCTTCTGGTTTATCGATTGACCTAAAAGGGGAAAATGATGGCAGTCTATTGCCCCTCATGCTAAATCTATCGATATGGCACAAGCCGTAATCACTGCAATTACTTCCCAAAGTTTCTCATCTTGTGCCCACCCCAAAACTTGACTATACATTTTTAAAACTACCAAACTTACGGAGATTAAATCAATCCGTTATCATTGTACTTTTCTACTATTTATTTCAACTATAAAAATAATAACTTCATTCTCCATCGGCGAAAAGCATAATCTCACCTTATTCACCCGGGGTTTATTTTATAAAATTCAACCTTGACAAAAGAGTCTGACTTATTTAATATCTATAATAAGCAACGATTGTTCAATAAATGTATAGCTAAAACCAATAGATTTTTTCCTTCCACAAATTCCAAATATATTTAATTACTATTACGTACATCACGTCTTTACATAAATATCAATATTAATCTAGCGCGGCTTCTTTCTTTATTACAATAACTTTTTCATCTAGGTTACTTCATTATATCAATTTTATACTTTTAAGAATGGAGTGGTATCTATGACCAAACAACCAATTTTAGATGTTGATCAACTCAAAACGTACTTCTATTTAGAAGATAAAAAGGTCGCTAAAGCAGTTGATAATATTTCTTTTTCAATTTTTCCTGGAGAAACAGTTGCCCTGGTCGGTGAATCTGGTAGTGGAAAAAGTATCACTGCCCTATCTATCATGCAGCTCATTAATAAACCCGGTCGAATTGTAGATGGAACCATTTTAATGAACGGAGATGAATTACTTCAATTTTCCACAAAGCAAATGACTAAAGTCCGTGGAAAGAATATTGCAATGATATTTCAGGAACCGATGACTGCCCTTAATCCTGTATATACTGTAGGAAATCAAATTTCTGAAATGCTTCGCAAACATAAGAAATTACACAAAAAAGATGCACGCAAGCAATCCATTAAACTATTACAAACAGTAGGAATTCCACGTGCTGACGAAGTTATAGATGAATATCCCCATCAACTTTCAGGAGGTATGAGGCAACGAGTTATGATTGCAATGGCTATTTCATGTGAACCTAAATTACTTATTGCAGACGAACCTACAACAGCACTTGATGTAACCATACAAGCACAAATTTTAGACTTACTAGTAGAAATGCGAGAAAAATTCCAAATGGCATTATTGCTCATTACACATGACTTAGGTGTTGTGTCTGAATATGCTGATCGTGTCATGGTCATGTATGGTGGCCAAATCGTAGAAGAAGCACCAACAAGAGAACTATTACAAAATCCGGAACACCCTTACACAAAAGGATTATTGGCAAGTATTCCAAATATGCAAGACGATGTTGATAGATTAGGTTCTATTAAGGGAACCGTTCCGCCTGCCTTTGATTTTCCTAAAGGTTGTCGTTTTTCAACACGCTGTCCATTTGTAATGGAAAGGTGTAATCACTCGAACCCAGATTTAAAAGAAATCAACTCTATTCATTCAGTCCGTTGTTATCTACATGAATCTGGGGGGGGGG
>NZ_JBHLWL010000040.1:282269-323444 GCF_042432965.1 Paracerasibacillus soli
AAAAAAATATTTCCCTATCAAAGGAGGAATTTTCAAACGAACTATTGGCCAGTTAAAAGCGGTTGACGATATCTCCTTTCAAATACATAAAGGTGAAACATTGGGTATTGTCGGTGAGTCTGGATCAGGTAAGTCTACTTTAGGTCGTGTCATACTTCGTTTACTTGATCCAACTGATGGGCAAATCCACTTTAATGGTAATAATATTTCTACGTTAACAAGAAGACAAATGAACCCAATTCGTCGAGATATGCAAATTGTTTTTCAAGATCCTTTTGCTTCATTAAATTCTAAAATGAGTGTTGGCGAACTCGTTGAAGAACCACTACTTGTCCAAACATCATTATCCAAATTGGAAAGAAGACAAAAGGCGCTTGAAATGATTGAAAAGGTAGGGCTGCGTCAGACCGACTTACAAAAATACCCTCATGAGTTCTCTGGAGGACAGAGACAGCGAATTAGTATTGCTCGAGCGCTAGTACTTGAACCAAAATTCGTTATTTGTGATGAGCCAGTTTCAGCTCTCGACGTATCAATCCAGGCACAAGTTTTAAACTTAATGAAAGATTTACAAGAAAACCTTGGTCTAACATATTTATTTATTGCCCATGACTTAAGTGTCGTTAAACATATTAGCGATCGGGTTGCAGTAATGTATTTAGGGAGAATAGCTGAAATTGCACCAAAGAATGCATTATATAACAATCCGCTTCACCCATACACACAAGGTTTACTTTCATCAATACCTGTTATCAATACGGACATGGAGTCCAAGAAAAATAGGGAAATATTCAAGATAAGTGGTGACCTGCCAAGTCCGGCTAATCCTCCTTCAGGGTGTACGTTTAGAACGAGATGCCCCTTTGCCAATGAGCGATGTAGTATGGAACGACCAGAATTGCTAGAAAAAGAAAACGGACATTTTGTTGCCTGTCATTTATACACTTAATGTTTGTTTATTTATCAATCAACAAAAACTCTAAATCAGCAAGTAAATTGATAAGCTTTGATTTTTACAGGATAAAAAAATCATCCTTTTGCTATTAGTACTTGATATTAGTCAAGTTTTGTCTAATAGAAAAACATAGCTTTGGAGGTGGTTAAAAAGGTAAAACTTTATTTTAAGATAAGGAAGTAGTACAAAATGTTAAAGGGGGAAATACGTTGTTTAAACATTGGAGACGTGGTTTATTTTTATTTATTCTTATGTTTATGTTTATTACTGTATTAGCAGCTTGTAGCACTGATACAAAAAAAGAAGGACAAGAAGATCCAGATAAGGGTAAAACAGAGGCACAGGAAAAGGAGAACAATGCAGATAATGATCCTAAAAGTGATGAACCGCAAAAAGGTGGTACATTAATAGGTGCAATGGACACAGCCCCGTCTGGTGTTTTTAACCCTATTTTTTACGAAGAAGCATATGAAGCAAATATTTTAGATTTTACGCATGAAGGACTATTATCACAAAACAAAGAATTAGAATTTGAAACTGGTCTAGCTCATGACTGGGAGATAAATGATGACCAAACAGAAATTACATTACATTTGGAGAAAGACGTAAAATGGCATGATGGAGAAGACTTTACTGCAGATGATGTTGTCTTTACGTACAAAGCTATCGCAAGTCCAGGATATATTGAAGCCGGTGGAGTTCGCACCGATTATGTTGATAAGTTACTTGGATATGAAGCTTTTGTTGGTGGGGATACAGATGATTTTGAAGGTGTGGTTGCTGAAGATGATCATACAGTGACATTTAAGTTTGCAGAGCCTAACGTCACGATTTTAAGTGATGTGTCCTTCCCAATTATTCCTGAACATATTTTTGCAGATATTCCTATTGGAGAAATCCCTGAACATCCTGCGACTCTTGATCCAGGTGAAGTAATTGGTACAGGTCCATTTAAGTTTACAGAAATGTTAGAACGAGAGCAATATGTTTTAGAAAAAAACGCTGATTACTGGAAAGGTGAGCCATATTTAGATTCTATCGTGTGGCGCATTGTAGATCAATCGGTCATCTTAGGACTATTAGAAAAAGGTGAAATTGATTTTATCGCTGATCCAAACGGAGTTCCTGCAGCAGATTATGAGGAGGTTGCATCACACGATCATATCGAGATTATTGAACAAACTGATTTTGGCTATCAATTGATGGGATTCATCCACAATCACCGTACGCAAGCTGATGCTGATAGCGGAGAAATTAATCCAGATAATTGGGTTCCGAATGAGGATATGAATAATAAGCTAGTACGTCAAGCAATTGCCTATATGATAGACCGGGAAGCAATTGTTGATAAATTATTACTTGGTCATG
The DNA here is from genome assembly GCF_042432965.1 of Paracerasibacillus soli. Taxonomy (NCBI): domain Bacteria; kingdom Bacillati; phylum Bacillota; class Bacilli; order Caryophanales; family Bacillaceae; genus Paracerasibacillus; species Paracerasibacillus soli. The sequence continues at coordinate 284,593 of NZ_JBHLWL010000040.1, forward strand.
GGTCTGTAATCAATGCTCCAATTGCTCAACAGTTCTGGGCTTATGATGAAAATGCTGGAACAAAATACGTACAAGACCTTGAGAAGGCCGCAGCTTTATTAGATGAAGCAGGTTATGTTGATGCAAATGGAGATGGGTTTCGAGATACTCCTGATGGCGAGGAATGGGTTATCAATATCAATTATCCAACTGGTAACCAACTTCGTGAAAAAACAGCACCAATTGTTGCACAAATGATTGAAGAAGCCGGAATTAAAGTTGATTTAAGACAACCTAAAGAAATGTCGGCATATGTTGAAGATTTAACAAATAATACTGAAGATTGGGATTTATATTTAATTGGATGGAGCCTTGGTAGTGGTGATCCTGATCCATCCGGACTATGGAGAACAAAGGATGCTTATAACTTTGGCCGTTGGAATAATCCGGAATCTGACCAATTAATTGCGGATGCCATCACACCACCTGACGCATTTGAACAGTCATATCGTGAAGATAAATACAGTGAATGGCAAGCGCTTTTTTCTGATGATCTTCCAGCACTATTGCTGTATGCAACAAACAAAATTTATGCGTTTAATGAGCGAGTCCATGGAATTAACCCAATGCCATATGGTTTCAATCATGATCCTCATTTATGGTGGGTAGCTGAGTAAACATATGGAGAGCGTGTGGATTACACCGCATGCTCTACCTTTATTTAGCCTAATCGTCTTTTTTTAGTAAGTATCCTGTAATTTAAATCAGGGGGAGATAATATGTACAAATATATCATCCGACGCATACTAATCTTTATACCGATGCTTTTCGCCCTGACTGTTATTGTATTTGGGCTTGCTAAAGCTGCGCCCGGTGATGCTTTGACAGGTCAAATGCTTGCCGATCCAAAAGTTGATCCGCTTGTTTACGAAAAACAGCGCGAAGCATTGGGACTAAATGATCCAGTCCCTGTTCAGTATTGGCGTTGGTTAAGTTCCACCGCCAAAGGTGACTTTGGGAAATCACTTGTATTTAATGGAAGATCTGTAGCGGAGTTAATCGAGGCACGTTTTGCAAACACACTATATTTAGGTCTTTTCGCCCTTTTTATTACCATCATCGTAGCAATTCCAATCGGGATCTATTCTGCCAGAAAACCATATTCCCTATTAGACTATACTGCGACAGGATTTGGATTTCTTGGTCTAGCTATTCCAAATTTCTTTTTTGGACTCATTGTCATTTATGCACTATCGATTAAATTAGGGTGGTTTCCTGCACAAGGCACACTATCTGCACCCGGTATGACTGGTTTTGCAGCATTTACTGACCGTATTCATCATATGATATTACCCGGAATTACCATTGGACTGGCGGGTACGGCAACTTATATGCGTTATATGCGTTCAGAGGTTCTTGATGTTCTTGGCAGCGACTATATACGTACGGCAAAAGCAAAAGGAATGTCCGATCGTAATGTTTTATATAAGCACACACTTAGAAATGCACTCATTCCGATTATTACTTTAATGGGATTTGAAATAGGCGCTTTGTTAAGTGGGGCTGTCATTACTGAACAGATTTTTCAATATCCCGGTCTTGGAACGTTATTTATAAGTTCTGTCACCAACCGTGACTTTCCTGTTGTCATGGCGATTGCCTTGATACTTGGGCTCCTTATCCTAATTGGCAATTTACTTGCCGATATTTTCTACAGTATCATTGATCCAAGAATCCGATATGATTGAGGTGAAATCATCCGATGCAACCAAAACCACATGAAACAATTTCAACACAGATAGGACCACAACATAATTCAGAAGAGGAAAACAAAAGTCAAAGCCCATTTCAATTGGCTTTACGTCGATTTTTAAAGAATAAAATGGCTGTAATTAGTCTAGTTGCGCTTTTAATAATTGTAATAATATGTATTCTTGCTCCTGTTTTTACAGACCTTGATCCAGAAAAAACAGATTTATTCTTAATTGAAGAAGGTCCAAGCAGTGAACATATTTTGGGTACAAATGGAACAGGGCAAGATAATTTTGCACGTTTGCTACACGGTGGAAGAATTTCATTAATTGTTGGGTTTAGTGCGATGTTTTTTACGTTGACAATTGGTGTTTTACTAGGTTCTATCGCTGGTTATTACGGCGGAAAAATTGATAATATTATCATGCGCGCTGCTGATATTATGCTCATGTTACCATTTCTTGTCTTAGCACTGACAATCATCGCTATTATTGATAAAATGACGATATCCATCTTTGTTACGATAATAGCCGTAACATCTTGGCCAAATCTAACCCGTATTATCCGGGGTACATATTTATCCTTACGTGAACAAGAATTTGTCCTTGGCGCACGGGCTATTGGCGCCAGTGACTCTCGAATTATCCTTAAACATTTTATTCCAAATGCCATTGGGCCAATTATTGTCAATGCAACTTTAATGATGGCATCCTATATTATCATTGAATCCGGCCTAAGTTTTATTGGCTTCGGTATTCCCCAACCAACACCAACATGGGGAAATATGCTGTCTGAAGCAATGAATGTGCGAATTCTTCGTAACCATCCTGAAGCATGGGTTCCCCCGGGAATTGCTATTTTCGTTACAGTGCTAGCAATTAACTTTATTGGGGATGGTTTCCGTGATGCCTTTGATCCAAAAAGTAAACAAAGATGAGCGGCCCAACTTTTTAGTTTCAATGATGTTCACATTTTATATAAGTTTTAAAATAAGCACCCGTATACATACATGTGGCCACATGCGTATACGGGTATCATTCTTTCATTATTTAAGTAATGGGTAACGTATAATCTAACTTTCCACATACCATGCACGAACCTTTTGATCTGTAGGTAATAAATAAGTAAGTAGCCCCAACAAAGGTAAAAAAGACATTACAATCATCGTTGGATTGATTCCAATAAAATCAATTAATGTACCTAATGCAACAGAACCTATTGCTCCCATGCCAAATGCCAGTCCAACAATTAGCCCAGACATCGTTCCAATTTTTCCAGGAATCAATTCCTGAGCGTAAACAACCGTCACCGAAAAGTTTGTCATCAAAATCAATCCTACAAGGGCCAATAAAATAATTGCTACTATTGGACTTGCAAAAGGAAGTAAAATAGTAAATGGAACTGCTGCTAGAAAGGAAAACAAAATAACATTTCTCTTACCAAAACGATCTGCCATTGGCCCACCTAAAAATGTACCAATAGCCCCCATTGCTAAAAATGTAAAAATATACAATTGTGCTTGTGAAATGGACACATGATAACGGTCAATGGCGTAAAATGCATAGAAATTCGAAATCGCACTCATATACCAAGAGCGAGCAAATACAACGAATACAAGCACAATTAACGCACCTCTTATTTCCTTCGTCATTTGTTTATTGTTTTGCTTAGCTCTTTCCTTAGGTCGATTAGGCTGTTGTCCGATTTGTCCCATTTGTTGACTGTACCATTTTGCGATATACGTTAAAAGAACCACAGCTAAAAAGGCAGTTAAAGTAAACCAAATTGCCCCAAATTGGCCTAATGGCACAAGAACTAACGCTGTAATAATCGGGGCAAGCGCTTGCCCTGCATTTCCACCAACTTGATAAATTGATTGTGCCAAACCACGTCTAGAACCTGCTGCCAAATAAGCAACACGCGACCCTTCCGGATGAAAAATAGCGGATCCTAAACCGATAAAAAAGACACTAAATAAAATGAACCAATAGCTTTCTGCAAAAGCTAATCCCATAATACCAAACATGCTACTAGCCAAACCAATTGGTAAGGCATACGGCATTGGCCTTTTATCTGTATACATACCGACTACAGGTTGCATTACAGAAGACACTATATTCAATGTAAAAGCAATGAGTCCCAATTGGGTAAACGTTAACCCAAGTGAATTTTCCAAAATTGGAAACATTGCTGGTATCACTGCTTGTAGCGTATCATTTAATAGATGACATATTCCAATAATATATAGAATAGGATATATCGTTGTTTTACTCGTTGGAATCGTGATTGATTTATCCGTTTCTGTCGTCCCCATGTTATCCCTCTTTGTTATGTTACTATCCTTTTTATTATACATTTCGTATTCAGAACTACTAGTCGTTCAATTTATTAAATATTATCAACTACAAAAAAGTATCAAGTAAGCAAAATTATATTTTTTAACATGAGGATGTTATAATGTTTGTGGATAATTAATCTACCAATTTTACATAGACAACGTCCAGTATAGATTAATTAAAATAATTACTTTTCCTAGCCTTCACTGCTAGCCACACTTCTTTGTAAACGGAGCATTTCCTCTGCTAATAGCTTTACTCGGTTTAGAACATCATTATCTACTATTTCATTAATCTCATTAAATGCATCATTATGTACAAATACATTACTAGTTGGTACGAATCCTTTTAGATAGGAAAGGATTGGCCTCAATTGATATTCAGAAACTAAAAAATGCTTTTCAATTGCGCCCGTTGTAACAATCCCTGTTACTTTATTTTTAAAAGCATCCACGGGAAAAAAGTCAAGAAGGTTTTTTAATGCACCCGTCATTGATGCCTGATAGATTGGTGTACCAAACACTAACAAATCTGCATCTAGTATTTTATTAACAACTTGAAATGTGTCATCATTGTAATATGCCAACGGTTCTCCCCGCACAAATTCAATCTCGTATTCTTTCATTTCAATTAATTCTGTTTCCAAATTTGGTTCCACCTTTTTAGCTGCCTCTAAAACATGGTGTAATATCATCGTTGCTTTCCAACCTGTTAGTTCCCCCGAGATTCCGATTAGTTTCAATTTCCATATCCCCTCTTATTCATGCTTTTTTTATTCAACTCTCGTTCATTAGTATAACATTGTCCGAATATAAAATTTAATTATTTGTTTCTCTTATAAACCCATTCACATATTTATCTTCGTTTTCCCTGTTTGAATTGTGGAATTGTGGGAATGTAGATGATTCCTAAGTATTTTAAATAAAAATAAAAAGGTTGTGATGAATATATGTTTTATAAATCCCGAACAAAATCAAAAGAATTGATAACCTTGGAACTTTTAGACAAGCGGATGACCTTACCAACCGACAACAAACGATATTATTTAAACCTAAAAAAAGGATATGAAGGTGAAATGTTATTCGATTCTCATATGGGAAAACTCCAATGTGAATGTTTGATTTTAAATGACTTACTACTAAAATTTAACAACAATACTTTTCAACTTGATAGCCTCATGATTGCGCAAGGGCAAATTAACGTGTATGAAGTAAAGAATCAAGAAGGAGATTTTTATTACGAGGAAGAAAAGTTCTATAAAAAACCAAGAATAGAAACAATCAATCCATTACATCAATTAAGCCGAAGCGAATCCCTATTACGTCAGCTGCTCCTCAGCCTCGGTTACAAACTTCAAATTAACGCATCCGTTGTTTTCGTCAATCCAAACTTCACTTTGTACCAGGCTCCCCTGGACAAACCAATCATTTTTCCAACTCAACTTGATCAATATATGAATCATTTAAATGCAATACCTTCAAGATTAACAGAGAATCACAAGAGGCTTGCTGATCAATTATTAGCCTCACATATAACCGATTCACCATTTAGCAAGTTACCTTCCTACGACTATAATCAACTAAGGAAAGGGATTACCTGTTCAGAATGTCGATCTTTTTCAGCTTTAACTACTAAAAAGAAATATATCTGCAATACATGCCAGCATCAAGAACTGCTTAACGATGCTGTATTAAGAAACATAAAAGAATTTAGATTCTTATTCCCAGATAAAAAGGTGACAACCAACATCATATATGATTGGTGCCAAATAGTACCGAAAAGAAGAATTAGAAATATTCTATTGCATAATTTCACTAAAATAGGCGCCAATCGATGGTCTTATTTTGAATAAACTAGTATGAAGTTTTTTGTTAGCCCTTCATCATTGCGTGAAGGGCTTTTTTAATTTCGAAAACTTCCTTAATTTTTATACCGGACTACGCCTTTCTCGGGCGATTCCGTATACTTTTACTTGAGTATCTACCGTGATAGCGCTCCTCTCGGGTGATTCCACGCACTTTTGCTCGAGTAGCTACCGTGACAACACTACTCTCGGGTGATTCCACGCACTTTTACTCGAGTAGCTACCGTGATAGCGCTCCTCTCGGGTGATTCCACGCACTTTTATTTGAGTATCTACCGTGACAAGCCCTTTCACGGGTGATTCCACGCACTTTTGCTCGAGTAGCTACCGTGACAACACTACTCTCGGGTGATTCCGCATACTTTAACTTGAGTATCTGCCGTGACAAGCCCTTTCTCGGGTGATTCCACGCACTTTTACTCGAGTAGCTACCGTGATGGCGCTCCTCTCGGGTGATTCCACGCACTTTTGCCCGAGTAGCTACCGTGACAACGCTACTCTCGGGTGATTCCACGCACTTTTACTTGAGTAACTACCGTGACAACACTACTCTCGGGTGATTCCACGCACTTTTGCCCGAGTAGCTACCGTGACAACGCTACTCTCGGGTGATTCCACGCACTTTTACTCGAGTAGCTACCGTGATAGCGCTCCTCTCGGGTGATTCCACACACTTTTATTTGAGTAGCTACCGTGATAGCGCTCCTCTCGGGCGATTCCGCATACTTTTACTTGGGTAGCTACCGTGACAACACTACTCTCGGGTGATTCCACGCACTTTTGCTCGAGTAGCTACCGTGATGGCGCTCCTCTCGGGTGATTCCACGCACTTTTACTCGAGTAGCTACCGTGATAGCGCTCCTCTCGGGTGATTCCACGCACTTTTGCCCGAGTAGCTACCGTGACAACGCTACTCTCGGGTGATTCCACGCACTTTTACTTGAGTAACTACCGTGACAACACTCCTCTCGGGTGATTCCACGCACTTTTGCCCGAGTAGCTACCGTGACAACGCTCCTCTCGGGCGATTCTACACACTTTTACTCGATTATCTACCGTGACAACACTACTCTCGGGTGATTCCACGCACTTTTGCTCGAGTAGCTACCGTGATAGCGCTCCTCTCGGGTGATTCCACGCACTTTTACTCGAGTAGCTACCGTGATAGCGCTACTCTCGGGTGATTCCACGCACTTTTGCCCGAGTAGCTACCGTGACAACGCTACTCTCGGGTGATTACACGCACTTTTACTCGAGTAGCTACCGTGACAGCACCTATCCCGTACAATTCCTCCCACTCGCATTGACTGAAACCAATCAACAAACAGACTATACAAACTTTATCCCTTGCATTTCCCAAAAAGACTATATATAATATAAAAAACTCAATATAATATTATTAGCAATGAAGAAGGCGTAGTACAATTACCCCCTGATTTTTAGAGAGCTTGTGGATGGTGAGAACAAGCATCAAGGTAAATTGGAATTGGACTTTGGAGCTTTATGTAAATCATTTAAAGTGATCTTAGTGATTAAGATAATTAGGGTGGCACCGCGGTTCATTCGTCCCTTGTACGGTTTGAGGGATGGATGGGCTTTTTTTGTTTGTCCTGCCTTCCCCTCACGATTAGAGCACCTGCTCAATTCAACATTAAATAAATTAAATGGAGTGAGTCAAATGAAGGTTATTTTTTCTGGTATTCAACCAAGTGGAACACTTACTTTAGGTAACTATGTAGGAGCATTACGTCAATTTGTTCAATTGCAAGATGATCACGAATGTTATTTTTGTATTGTAGATGAGCACGCGATTACGGTTCCACAAGATCGACTAAAACTTAGAAACAATATTCGTTCTTTAGCAGCTCTATATTTAGCTGTAGGAATTGATCCAGAGAAGTCGACTTTATTTATTCAATCGGAAGTTCCGGCGCATGCTGAGCTAGGATGGATGATGCAATCTATTAGCTATATGGGAGAACTCGAGCGGATGACACAATTCAAGGATAAGGCAGAAGGAAAAGCGGCTGTATCTTCCGCTTTATTTACGTATCCAACACTAATGGCTGCAGATATATTGCTATATAATACAGATATTGTTCCTGTCGGGGATGATCAAAAACAGCATCTAGAATTAACGAGGGACTTGGCGCAACGTTTCAATAACCGTTTTAATGATATTTTTACAATACCAGAAGCTCATATACCAAAAGTTGGAGCACGTATCATGTCCTTACAAGAACCAACGAAAAAAATGAGTAAATCGGATGAAAATGTTCGTGGGTTTATTTCCATGTTAGATGATCCGAAAACGATTGAGAAAAAAATTAAAAGTGCTGTTACCGATTCTGAAGGTGTCGTGAAATATGACAAAGAAAATAAGCCTGGTATCGCAAACTTGCTAACGATTTACTCTAGTTGTACAGGAGAATCAATTGACACATTGGAAGAAAAATATGCTGGTAAAGGGTATGGAGATTTCAAACAAGATGTTGCCCATGCTGTAATTAACCTGCTTGAACCAATTCAAAATAAATATTACGAGCTACTCGAATCACCTGAACTAGACAATATTTTAGATAATGGTATGGAGAAAGCATCACTTAAAGCAAACCGCACGATGCAAAAAGCGAAAAAAGCTATGGGCCTTGGACGTGTGAGAAAATAAGACTTTTGAAAAGTCCCTTTTAAAAATATTACAATAAAAATTATGATGATATTTCGATATAGTCTTTCCCATATGAAATAATTTGTCTCAGAGCTTTTCCCGTAAAAAAAATCAGTGAGGATAATAAACGCCTCACTGATTTTTTGATTTTTGTTTTGATGGATCAGATGCATTTTCGATTTCCCATAGCTGTTCTAAAAATGGCTGACCACGGATTAACTTCTCACATAAATCCTCATGTGCTTCTGTCCACCCGTATTTGGTACCCTGATACAATTCTTCCCATACTTTATTTTCATCCATGTAACGAATAAATGGGTATTGTTTCGGATCCCATTCTGTTAACCAATACCGTAATTCCTCTATATTATTTGTCGTACGTAATTGGTCGAGAGCCATCATGAGCAATTGTTTTAACTGTCTCTCTCTTCGTGTTAAACCAATCATTAATTCCGGTGGCATCGATAACATATGATATTCTTTTTTATACTTTTTCGTATCAAATTTCACGTTCAAGATTTTTGTGTTTTTTACCATATCGTAAACTAATTGCTCTTGTCTTGGAATTAATCTACTTTTTCGAATTGGAATTTGGTAACCGATTGTATCAATTGCCATCATGTCGTTTCCATCTGTAATAACACATGCATAATCCATAACAATTCTTTCCGTTCCTTTTCGTGTAAAAGCGCGACGATAAATCACATCAAGTAGTTGCTTCGGCAGTTCGTGCATATCATTTTCTATGTAATGATAAAGTTCATGAGATATGTATAGCAATGGAACTTGGTCTAGAAGTTCAATTTTATCTTCCCTACGCCATTCATGAAAATAACATACACTATAGCCATTTTCTTCACCTTCAAACCAGTTCACCCAAACATCATGCAAGTATAACATAGTACAACCCTCTCTTTGGAATGAATCTTTATTTATTCAAGTAAATTAATAGGTATTTCACAATTTGTGCTATAAAAATAGACCTACTTTAAAGTATTTTTGCAACCCATACTTCTATACTGACGTCATTGTTGATTACATGAACTGATATACTTTTTTCAAATAAATAATTTACTTGAACAACCTTTGTTATCCTTCATTATGACCATGTTGCAAGGAAAATATTCTTATGCATTCTTAAGATTTATGAGGGTATCGGAGTAAAACAATTGTCATCATGATAATACCCAATGGTAAAAAATAGCATTCTACTCGTCCACTTATATATAGAAAATACTCCATCCAGGATACACCCGCAGGTAAAAAGTTCATATAAGCAATGATTGTTACCCCGCCCATTACTGCTAGTCCAAAGCCAATTAGAAAAAGTAAAAAATAGCCCATTTTTCCACCACCCATGCTCGTCCATCCGTATACTTAAGAATATGCATTTTTTTAAAATTAATGATTCATGTAGATGGTCAACTTGTTTGAGTGGATGAAGTTGAACTCTCCTATTTTGTTTTATTACTCAAATTTTCATTGAACCATTCATAACAGTTTCTTACATCGTTAAATATACTCACATGGCACACACCTTCACACGGCAAACATGTAAAGTATTGGGAGGTGCTCCGCATTATCATCAACTTTTGATATGGATGTCGTGTCGTAAGGGCACCTAGCAAGGACACTCTCTAAGCCCCCATAAAATAATAGAAATTGTCATGCTACAAATTATCGTGCACATAAAAAAACCATCCTAGCTTGAAGACTAGAATGGTTTTAAATCTTAATTCGTATACTGTTTAAATATAAGTGCCGCGTTATGTCCACCAAATCCTAGTGAATTACTCATTACTGCTTTTACTTTTTGATGTCGTGCTTCGTTCGCTACATAATCAAGATCACAGGCCGGATCTGGTGTTTCGTAGTTTATTGTTGGAGGAATGATTCCTTCTTCAATCGTTTTAATCGCAATAACTGCTTCAATACCACCAGCTGCGCCAAGCAAATGTCCTGTCATCGATTTTGTTGATGATACCGCTAAATTATGTGCATGTTCACGAAATACTTGCTTAATCGCTGAAGTCTCATAAGCATCATTTAATTCTGTACTAGTTCCATGTGCATTTACATAATCAATTTCATTAGGAGACATACCAGCAGTTTCCAACGCTTGTTTCATCGCTCTTGCTGCACCTTCTCCATCTTCAGCTGGTGCTGTAATATGGAATGCATCACCCGTTGCACCATATCCAACAATTTCCGCATAAATATCCGCTCCACGTTCGAGTGCAGATTCTAATGTTTCTAACACTAATATACCTGCTCCCTCACCTATGACAAAACCATCACGATTCTTATCAAATGGACGACTTGCTGATGTTGGGTCTTCATTAAATGATAATGCCTTCATAGACGAAAATCCTGCAAAGGACATATTTGTAATTGGTGCTTCCGCTCCACCTGTAATAATGTAATCAACATCTCCACGTTGTACGGCACGGAATGCATCACCGATTGAATTTGCGCCAGAAGCACATGCAGTTGTTGTACATGAGTTTATTCCTTTTGCACCAAGTTGTATCGATACTTGCCCTGCAGCCATATCTGGAATCATCATTGGTACAAAAAACGGGCTAACTCTACGATAACCTTTATCCATAAATCTTCTAAATTGGTCCTCATATGTTTGCATTCCGCCAATTCCTGAACCTATCCATACCCCAACGCGATCTGCGTTTTTCTCGTCAATTACTAGTTTGGCATCTTCTACTGCCATTTTCGATGCCGCTACAGCATATTGTGTAAACAAATCCATTTTACGTGCATCTTTTTTATCCATATACAATAATGGATCAAAGTCTTTAACTTCAGCTGCAATTTTAGCTGGAAATTCATCCTTATTGACACGTGTTACAAAATCAATGCCAGATTTCCCTGCAATGATATTTCCCCACATCGATTGGACGTCATTTCCTACTGGAGTTACTGCACCGAGTCCTGTTACAACAACCCTTCTTGCTTTCATTTGATTTCCTCCTAATAGCTACTCTTTCTAATATTACCGATTTCAACTCTCTTATAATTAATCTTTATTTTTCTAGAAGCCTTGTACCAACATTTCTTTATGTCTATTCGTCTGCCACTTTTTTCTTGTTGTATAAGATTCATAGGAGTTTTACATGGCGCTTGGGATACTATTTTCCCCATCGAATTGCTACTGCTCCCCAAGTTAAACCGCCACCAAATCCAACAAGTACAACTAAATCATCATCTTTAATTTTACCTGTATTTACACTTTCGGAAAGTGCCATTGGAATGGATGCAGATGAATTATTGCCATATTTTTTAATAGTTGTTGCCATTTTGTCTTCCGAGATTCCCAACCGCTCCCTAGCAGCATTCATAATGCGAATATTTGCTTGGTGTGGAATGAGATAATCTACATCTCCCTTATTATAGCCTAACTTATCAATAACGTGAACAGATGACTCTGGCATTTGTCGCACAGCAAATTTAAATACTTCTCGCCCATTCATGATAATATGATCGTTTTCGTCTTGATAAAGATGTTTTCCCCCACTTCCGTCCGCTCCAAGTTCAAATGATAGAATACCTTTTCCATCTGAAACTTCACCGAGCACAACCGCTCCCGCACCATCACCGAATAAAACACATGTATTTCGATCTGACCAATCCGTAATTTTAGAAAGCTTTTCAACACCAACTACAAGAACATGTTGGTAAGTACCAGTTTGAATAAACTGTTGACCTGTAATGAGTCCATACATAAATCCAGCACACGCCGCACTCACATCCATTGCCGCAGCATTCGTACATTGTAATTTTTCTTGAATTTTACAAGCAACTGAAGGAAATGGTGTGTCAGGGGTAACTGTTGCAACTAAAATTAAATCTATATCATTCGCAGAAACTTGTGCATTTTCCAAAGCTGTTTTAGCTGCAAAATATGCCATGTCTGATGAATCAATTTCTTCACTTGCAATTCTTCTTTCTTCTATACCAGTTCTTGTTCTAATCCATTCATCTGTTGTATCAACCATTTGTTCTAATTCTTTATTTGTTAAAACCTTTTCAGGTACATAATGACCTGTTCCAAGTATACCAACATTCATATTTACATCCCCTCACACATAATTAATATCAATTATTATGACTTGGTACTAATTTTAAACAAAAATCACTCATTGTGCAAGAGTAAATATTAAAAAACAACTTTTTGAATTGATACCTATTCAAACATTAGGCCACAATACATATATTGAAGGAGTACAAATTAACCGGGCGTGCGCAATGATACGTTGGCATCTTCTTATGTAGATTTATGAAGGAACATTCGTTTAGTTCCTCCATCCTTCTATTACAAGTTTGATAAAACAATCAATTTTCATTGGTAATAAATTGATTTGGCAAGAAGCCTGTTTCTTTATATTCCAAAATTGCCGTATTTAATAACTCCTTATATTCAGTAGGTACCATTTCGCCGTATTTTCCCATTGTAATCGCGTCATCTTGAAAATCAAACGTATATACCTTTCCATTTAATTTATTGTTTGCTAATTGCTTTGTGGCAAATTCATATAATTTATCAATGTGTTGAACTGTACTGGAAAGCACCGTGTTAGGAAATAACTCTGCTTCATCATCTAAATATCCAATTGCATAAACATGGTCTTCATATGCTTTCCTAATGATTTCTTTACTGTATGAATCACCCGTCGGATAAAAAACATCCACATTTTTCTCGCGCATTTTTTCGAAAATGTGTACGGCTATATCTTTATCATTCCAATCATAAATATAATCAACACGTACTTGACTATCTGGATTTTCAAATTTTACCCCTTCAAAAAAGCCTTCAATTTCAGGTTGCCATTCATATGCTGCGATCACACCGACTTGATTTGTCTTTGTCATTTTTGCCGCTAACATACCCGCAAAAAAACCCATTGCATGGCTGTCAAAATTTAAACTTGTTACATTTTCACTCGTCAGACTGCCATTAAAATATACAAAATGCAGGTCTGGATAATGAGAAGCTATTTCAACAAAGTCACGCCCATAATTACTACTATGTCCAAAAATTAAGTTCACACCTTGCCTAGACAGTTCATCAACTGCATCGATTGTATTATTTTTGTTATTTATATTTGTTTTTGTGTATATGTTAAAGTCATGCTCGTCTTTGAGCTGAAGTAAAGCATCATAGCCCTTTTGGTCCCATACTTTTTCATCCAATGTTCCTTCCGTTAAAATTCCAACTTTTTCTATGCCACCATCATTCGAACACGCTGCTAGCATCGTTATGAATAAAAACATGATTACATAACTGGCATACTTACGATTCATTGGTGCCAACTCCATTCGACATTCTTATTCTTCCAAAAGTGAATCATAGTAAAATGAATAACGATCATAATGTTCACGTAAAGTTAACACACTTTCCTTATTAGGTCTATTGTCACGGATAAAAATGGAATTTTCAAGTTTTTTATTGCATTGCTCGGAATATTTGCCTTTTTTTATTGATAATGTTGCAGGTACTAAAGGATTTTTCATCCAATGGAACAACATTGTCGCAACATCTTTCATATATATTGCTTCATGAGAAAGCAGTTCATTGTCATACTGGTACAACTTTCCATCAATAAAAATCCCATCCTTCTTCAGTGGCATCCATTCCCCAATGAGGTACGGTATATTTAAATTTATGACATCTTGCAACTGATTTATTTGTTTTTCTTCAGTTTGAATCACACATATGTTTTTTACCTTTAACCTTCTGATATCTATATTTGGTTCACCTACTATGATGATATTTTCAAATTGCTCCTCCTTAATTGTTTGTATAAGTTTAAATTTGTCATTTCTCCCAAAATACATAGACAGAAACTGTTTGGATTCCACATCTATCTGATCATATCCAATCACCTTTTCATTTTCTTGTAAAAATGCATTTACAATATGAAAGCCTATCCAGTGGAAGCAATTTACAACGAGTGTTGCCATCATATCCCTCTCCCTATATATTAGTTTAGGTCTTATTTTCCCATCAATTATATAAAGTGAAACTTCATTCAGTGGGGGGTTCCGACGCACAGGACGTGCTAGTGCAGGCGTTGTCACAGGACGTGACGAAACTTAGCCTGCCCTATCTCCCCCACTGAATGTTAGTTAAACAGAATCGGGCTTTTACTGGCTGTTGATCCCCCACTTACATTTCTTGGATTATACTCGAATTCTTGAAGTGGGGGTCTTACAGCCAGTTAATGCGGGATAAAACTCATTTATAAGATTTACGTGCCGTGAAATTCATTACGCTCATTCGGTACAAGCAACTATTTGGCCCGATACATATCTAGACGGTGTAAGTATTTATAACTTCAAACCCCTTTTACCACCTCCGCATCAATACTACCTTTATAACTAGGTTCGTTTAGCAATATATCGTGAAAAAAATTACATGTTTAGCACGAAAAAGCTCATTATTACTTAGCAAGCTACTACGAGTCTTTATATATATATTGTAAGAATGAAAGAAGAAATGCTTTTAATTTATAAGTTGATTTGGTAAACTAAAGACATATAAAAAGACTATATCGTAAAGTTGAATGAGGTGTATGTATGCGTTACATAATGACAATTATTTGGGCTTTCATTATAAGTACTGTCGTTTCATACGTATTATCTAGCATGGCTGGAGAAGGGTTTGCAATGAATGGCACAGTTGCTTTGGCAGCAGTATTCATAGTAGCAATTTTTATTCTTGGCGGCATTTTGCGAGATAATCATCAAGAAAATTAATATGACACATTTTTTAAAAAAGCTGTTTCCTTTATTGGAAACAGCTTTTTTATATTAATACCACGGCAATAATGAAATTGCAGTAAGTGCAGCCAATGGAAGAATTACTCTCCTGAATCTTCTTTGCGGCGCAAAATACCCTGGATATCCCCACATTGGTCCACCAAAATATCCAGGATTTCCAAACCAAAATTGTCTGTCTGATCCATCTTCAGCACGGGTTTCCATTTGATTGTCATTCGGTACTGCAAAATAGACGTATTCCTTATCTACCCCCGTTATAATGCCGTCGAACTCGTTTCCATCTGTAGTCTGTACTAATACATATGCATGCATATGCTCCTTGCATTCGTCATATATATGTTTGTAGTCTTCACGCATATATCTCAACCTCCTACACCTAACTTATTCAATTAGATATAGGTCGGTGACTATACTTTTATTGTTTAATTTAAAAGAAATGAAAGGAAGTGCACTCATGCTGGCAGATTTATGGACAATCATGAAATACCTCATATTAGGACTCATTCAAGGGGTCACGGAACCAATCCCAATTTCTTCTAGTGGTCATCTTGTTATTTTTAGAGATTTATTTAATGTCATGATAGAAGGACTTTCCTTTGAAATTTTAGTTAACTTTGGCTCTTTAATTGCAGTATTTGTAATTTATCGGCATGATATTTTTCGTTTGCTAAAAGGAAGTTTCGCTTTTATAACATGGAAGAAACAAAAAAATCGGCAGGACTTTATCTTTATGATTTATTTAATTGTTGCTACAATACCAGCTGGTGTTATTGGTCTTTTACTAAAAGATAAAATTGGCGAAAATAGTACGGCAACCATGGTAGGCTATACATTACTTGTTACCGGTCTTGCACTATGGATTATTCGTAATTTACGCGGAAGAAAACAAGATGGAGATTTAACATTTAAAGATGCCATAATTGTTGGACTAGCACAAGCTACAGCACTTATCCCAGGAATAAGCCGTTCCGGTGCAACGATTGTTGCTGCAATGCTATTGGGCATGAAACAAGATACTGCGCTTCGTTTTTCATTTCTTTTGTACATACCAATTAGTTTAGGCGTAACCATTTTATCTATCGAAGATATTGTACAAGACCCTAACTTTGAGTTCATTCCAAATGCGGTTGCTTTTATTGCTTCGATTATCGCTTCTTATTTTGCTTTAAAGTGGTTCATGAATATTATGAGAAAGGGAAACTTAAAATATTTTTCTTTCTACTGTTTTATTGTAGGTATACTTGTCATCATTTTCATGTAGAAAGTCTGCCACAATATTAACAATTAAGAAGATGACAATTTCTTTTGCTTTTATCATTTCTGATATCTTTAAACATCTATAAAGTTTGCTTTAGCTTTATCATATAAAGTGACCTTCCCTATATTGATTATGCTCCCCCTATCATCCTTTGACCAATTCTGATGGTAGGGGGCTTCCAGCAAAGATAAACGGCTCATACATGCCCGCCCCTAACGTTCCCAACTAAAATTATCTCATTTCTTTCCTATTGCCACTTGCCATTCTTCAGGCCCCTCTTGTACATATTCCCAAACGAATTGATTTCTACGTTCTATTTCTAATTGATATCGCAATGGTAGTGGATCATGGTCGTTTTTTAATTCCATAAATTCTCCAGACCGTAAACCATCAAAACTATGCAAGATATAGGGATGGCGTAACTTAGGCTCTATACTCGGTGCGTACAGCTTTTTCACATATTTTCTGTTCATCGTTTATCACTCCTGTTTGTTCTCCCTTTCCATATGATCATAACGTATCATTATTACTTTTACAGTGATGGTAAACACAAATGGTGTATGACTTTTATCACACATCATTTTAGAACGGATATTGATGAAAACATGTTAAGATAAGATTAGCTAGCTATAAATTCCCGACTAGAAAGGGGTTTTACATCTAATGAATCGTAAAACAATCCATGATTTACTTACTTCTTTTGCACTATTTAAAGATTTATCAGCCGGTGAATTGGAACCAATCTTAGATATTGCCCAACATCGCCCTTATCGAAAAGGTCAACATGTTTTCCTACAAGGTGATTTACTAACAAATGTCTATTTTATCCACCAAGGAAGTATTAAAATTTATAAAACAGATATGAATGGTCGCGAACAAATTGTAAACGTCTTAAAATCTGGAGATATGTTCCCACATCAAGGTTTTTTTAGAAAAGATAACTATCCTGCACATGCCGAAGTTTCAGAAGATGCAATACTCATTTATATCCCCATTAATCAATTTGAAAATGTTCTTGTGACGCATCCTGAAATTTGTGTCAAACTTTTTAAAGTCTTAGGTGATATTATTGTAAATTTACAAACAAGATTAGAAGAAAAAATATTAGATAGTACCCATGAGCAGATCATTAAATTATTGCTTCGTTTATCACAAAGCCATGGAGAGAAAATAGCGGAAGGTAAGTTTCGCTTCACTGCAATGTTTACAAATCGTGAATTAGCTAACATGATTGGTACAAGTCGTGAAACCGTGAGTAGAACATTAACTAAATTAAAAAAGCAGGATTTAGTTTGTAATGATGAAAACGGACATATCATCATTGACTTTCCAAATCTGCATGAACTAATTCTGTAAAAATGATAAAGAAATGCCTACCTTAAAATAGACGTACTATCATGTCCCCACCAGTTAGCTTGTATGCAACGGCTCAATCGGCTAATATGAAAATGGTATTAAACCTCTTTCATATCAGCCTAGTTATTTAGCCTCCACTTACTGGGGGGATGAAGGCAATCACATCGCCAGCTTTCACCAGCGTATCATCAGGGGCATATTCCTCATTAATTGCAACCATCGCAACGTTAAACTTTTCTACCCCATATGAAGTCAGCCATTTTTCTTTAAGTTCTGTTATCGTCATTCCATCTGCGGCTACGGTTAATTTATCTTTACCAACAACATCTCGTAATTCGGCGAAAAAAAGTACTTCAACCATTCGTTCTCCCTCCATACGTTTCATTCCTTTTCACCTTGTTTCATTTCCATTTGCACTTTGGCTGGCATTCCTTGTTTGTATGCGGTTGTTTCTTGTTGATCTCCAATCCATAATGTACCGTCTTCCCAATGTTCTTTTTTCCAAATTGGCACAATCTCTTTAATCCGATCAATAGCATACTCGCTGGCTTCAAACGCATCTTTACGATGTGGTGTCGATACCGCGATTGCCACCGCAATTTCAGATATATCCAACTTTCCAATCCGATGCACAATAGCTGTTTTTGTATTTCCCCATTTTTCTGCTATTTCTTGTCCGATTTGCGCCAATTTTTTTTCGGCCATCGGTATGTATGCTTGATATTCTAAATATAATGTACGTTTCCCCTTTGTAAATTCACGCACAATACCTGTAAATGTACTAATTGCACCAGCTTCACGACGAACAACTTTATCCATTACATCTTGCAATTGTATCGGTTCCTCCGTAATCCAATAATTCTTTTCCATCACACTTCCCCTATTCTCTTTATATTGAAAAAGGTCGATTCATCTACTTGAATCAACCTTTTATTTATTCGCTATATTAATCTGGAATCCCTAATGCAATTTTAGCATAACGTGTCATCTTATCTTTGCCCCATGGTGGATCCCAAACAATGTTTACATCAATATCTTTAATTTCCGGAATATCCGATAACGCACGACGCACATCGGCTTCAATATGGCCAGCTAATGGGCAGCCCATTGTCGTGAGTGTCATCGTGACTGTACATAATCCATTATCATCTAATGCGACGTTATATACTAAACCCATATTGATAATGTCAATTCCTAACTCTGGGTCAATTACATTTTCAAGGGCGCCTAGTATATTGTCCTTTAATGCTTCATCCATGGATTTCCCTCCTTTTAGGTTCCTATCTTTATTTAATCATATTCCACGTTTTTTTCAATGATTTTAATCACAAGCGACTGTTATTCATCTCACGCGATTACAAATATTTATCAAACCATTTTACTGTTTCTAAAATAGCAAAGCGAGTTACCTTATGGCCTACGCCTTTTTCTTTTAGAAAATGAATATGCTCTTTATTATCATATGTATTCTGAACTTCAGTAAAAAATGAGTACGCATGTTCAAATGGAACGACAGCGTCTGCATTTCCGTGCCAAAATAATAAAGGCCGATTTTCTAATGCTTCTGGGTGTTTTGACAAATCAATTTCATCAATCTGTTGAAATAGCTGTTGAATTTTATCTTCCGTTATATTCCATTCATTTGACGTTTCATAATGTTTCAACAACACTTCTGCATAAGTTGAAAGTTTCGGTGACCCCATCAATACTGCTGCGACTTTAATCCAATCGTATTTTGTTAGAGCCGCTGATGTTGTAATACCACCCATGCTCGTTCCTGCAATTCCAATACGATTTTCAATTAAAAGGCCTGATTTTTCTAAGTCCTCTTTAATTACGTTTAAATCGGCAACATTTTGAATTACAATATCCCAAAAAGCTATCTGTTTTTCGGACACTGATTTTTCGTGTCCCTCACGCTCACCATGTAATATACTGTCCGGAAGTAGAACTCGAAATCCCTTTTCTGCCAATAAAAAGGCAAGTGGCAAATTATGTTCTTTTGCACTTGTAAATCCGTGAAAATATATGATAACCGGCAATACTTCCTGTTGATTTTCAACACTACATACATCTAAGACTGGGATATTCCCCATCCACTTCTTTTGTATACCAATCATCCGTCTACCTCCTCATTCATCTATTTTCAAGACATTATATATAAATGATAATGCCTTTTACAAAAACTTCATAGTAAAAACTCTTTACTTATTCGGGAATAATTTATAAACTTAAGGGCATACGAGGTGAAGGATATGAGAAAAAAACAGCATTTAATCGCATTAGATTTAGATGGCACATTATTAACAGATGATAAAGAAATAAGCGAGAACAATAGAAGAACGATTGAGCATGCAATTCATGACGGTCATATTGTTGTCATTGCAACAGGACGACCTCACCGTTCAAGTATCAACTATTATCATGAAATGAAATTAAATACTCCAATGGTCAATTTTAATGGTGCTTTAATTCATCACCCCAAAGACTCAACTTGGCGGACAACGCACAGTCCAATGCCTAATAAAACCGCATTAGAAATTGTCGATGCCTGTTACGAAGTTTCCGTTAAAAATATTATGGCCGAAGTACAAGACCATATGTTTGTTGACCAGTATGACGAGGGCATTATTAAAACCTTTATGAAAAACTCCATTGAGCTACCATATACTGTTGGTGATTTAAAAAGGAAATTGTTAGAAGATCCAACATCCTTATTAATCCAACCAAACGAAGATTTCTCTCAACTTCGCACACATCTTAATGATTATGCAGAAATTATTGAACACCGGGTTTGGGGTGCACCGCTAAATATTATTGAAGTCGTGAAAAATGGGATAAATAAAGCAGTTGGTCTACAAAAGATTGCAAAATATTATGATATCCCACGCGAAAGGATTATTGCTTTCGGAGATGAAGATAATGACTTAGAAATGATTGATTACGCTGGAGTAGGTGTTGCCATGCGCAATGGTATTCAAGAATTACAATCCATAGCAAACCATATAACGGAAACAAATGAGGCTGATGGCGTTGGTAAGTTTCTGCAAACTTACTTAAGTATGGATATTCATGTGGAAAAATAGAAGTTTAACCGTTTATTACCTCCTATAAAACAGATAACTTGACCCATACTATGATTGAACGTTACAAAGCGTTCACTTTTCACTTATTTTAAAGTGGGAGGTTACACCGATGGGGAAAAAGAGTAAGTCTAAACGATTTATTCATCAAGGTGCAGATTCTGTTAAAAAGCATGCTGAACGCTTTCCTTACCGTTCCACTTTTTCTGAAGCAGAGCGGAAAGAGGAAGAAGCTGAGGATCATACTGTAGGAGGGTTTTAAATGGGAAAAAACTTATTCCAAAAAGCCATGGATACTGTTAACCAAATGACAAATATGCAAGGCAACGTGTCTGAACAAGATAAACAAGCTGCACAGGATGCGATTCAAGCTGCACAAGCTGAATGTACGCCTGAAGAGAAACAACATTTGGAACAACTACAACAGCAGCTGGAGCAGAACCAAAGCTTGAGCTAACCTCCGCTCAAACTTTTATTCCAATTTTTATTTATATCACACAAGGACGAATGTGTTATCTTCTTCAATGACAAAGTAAACGTGATGGTAATTACTAGTTCATTTATAAAAATGAAATAAAGAGTTGCTTGAAGCGTAATATTTTGTCAAAGGTCAAGGGTCAGACCCCTCGTATCATGACGATAAAGCTTTTTATCGTAATAGAGAGGGTTCTGATCCTTTTGTTTTGTCCTTATATCGTTTATATGTACAAAATAACGGGTTTTTCTTTTTTATTCTCCAAAATTCTGCTAATATGGACATAAATAGGGATATTTGAGGAGGGATGACGATGGGAGTAAGACCAGAAGGTACACCAAATCCAAATGCAATTAAATTTACGACAGACAAGGTTATCTTTGAAGGAACGAATAGCATATCCGTTATGCCTGGTGATACAAGTGAGCATGAAATTATGAATGATTTAATGAAAGTTGATGGTGTTGCAAATGTATTTGGCTATCAAAACTTCATTACAGTAAACAAAGACTTTGATGTCGAGTGGGATACCTTAACCCCGAAAGTATTAGAAGTCTTTCAAAATCACGGATATTAATACATACAAAATAAGTTCGAAATGGCATCTTAAGGAAGGTAAATGGAAATTCACGTTCCTTTCAGAATGTGATTGAGCTTATTTGCAACTCCCTTGTAAATACATCGTTTTCACAGGGAATTTTTAACCAATTTCCATAGAGAGAAAAAAACATCCCGACAGCATATGGACACTGAAGGGATGTTTTATGTTTATACTTCTATTTTCGATCAAATCAATCACTTCTCCGAAACGAACCTAACACACTTGCTGTTTGTACGATATTTGTAAAGGCATGCGGATCTACTTCCTGAATTATTTTTTCTAAATCATATAATTCATATCGTGTAACGACGAGGTAAAGCATATTTTTATCATCATTGGAATATGCCCCTTTCGCGGGTAATATTGTAATCCCCCTTACTAACTTCTGGTGAATTGCCTTTTGTAATGCCGCTGCGTTTTTTGTGATAATCATTGCGGTCACTTTCGTTAATCGTGTATGAATCGTATCAATTACACGTGTCGTCACATATAAACTTACTAAAGTGTATAACGCATTTTCAGGTTTATACAATATTCCTGCTGTAGCAATAATAATAGCATTTAAAGACATAAAATAAATACCAATCGGTCTATCCTTTTTTCTAGATAAAACCATCGCAACAATATCCATTCCACCTGTAGATGCGCCATATTTTAATGTCATACCTACGCCAACACCAGTTATAACCCCACCAAATACTGCATTTAAAATGATATCATTCGATAATTGAATCACCGGAATGAATTGCAAAAACAAAGACATACATCCAACAGAAACAATACTATATATTGTAAATCCTCTACCAACTTTCAACCATCCTAAAATAAAAACGGGAATGTTAAATAGTAACAATAAAATCCCTGTTTGAATATGTAAATTAAAAAAATCAGCACTAATACTAGACACAAGCTGGGCTGCGCCAGTAAAACCACTTGCATAAACATTGGCACTAATTAAAAAGAAGTTTAAAGCAAGCGCATTTAACAATGCACCAATCACAACAACTACTAACCGCTTTGTTTCCATTAAAAACATAAACAACCTCCTTATCCAACACCTTACTTTTGCAATATTTAAAAATATTAAGGAAAATTCTTTGACTAACTTATGAATTAGCTATAAACTAGAATAATAAAAGAAAATATAGAGGGTGAAAGTATGACAATTAAAATTCTCGCAGATTCGGCTTGTGATTTGACAGACAAAGAAACAAAACAATACAACATCGATATCGTCCCATTAACAGTTCATTTACATGGGGAAGATTATGAAGATGGCATTACAATCTCACCAAAAAAAGTATATGAAGCAATGAGAGAAGGCGCGAGTACAAAAACATCCCAAGTTTCACCACAAACGTTTAAGACTATTTTTACATCTTATGCGAAGAAAAATCAAGCTTTAGTGTATCTTGCTTTTTCATCAGAGCTTTCCGGCACATGCCAAACGGCTAAAATGATGGCTAACGAAGTAAAAGAACAATATCCAGATGCACAAATTCATGTGCTAGATACGAAATGTGCTTCACTTGGTTACGGCTTAGTAGTGATAAGAGCCGCTAAACTTGCACAAAAAGGCGCGAGCGTTGATGAAATCCTAGAGATGGCTACATATCATGCCACTCATATGGAACATATCTTTACAGTTGATGACCTGGAATACTTATATCGTGGCGGTCGTGTCAGTAAAACTGCCGCATTCGTTGGTTCTTTATTAAAAATCAAACCAATTCTACATGTAGATGACGGTAAGTTAATTCCAATAGAAAAAATACGGGGTTCCAAACGAATTTTAACACGTATGATTGAAATTATGGCAGAACGTGGCACTGACATTCAAAACCAAACAATTGCCATCAGCCATGGAGATGACATTGAAAGAGCGGAACAACTTGCCGCGCTAATTAAAGAAAAATTTGGTTATAAAGATATTATTATTGAGATGGTAGGGTCTGTCATCGGTGCTCACTCTGGACCTGGAACAATTGCACTATTCTTTCTTAATGATAAAAATAAATAAAATACCATGAAAAAGGGAGACAAATGTCTCTCTTTTTTATTCCCATACATACAAAAAACATGTTGATTTAAAATGATAATCTACCACTTCGATTCCTTTATCTTTTATACCTTCCCCTCTTTCTCTTATTTTACTTTCTTTTTGAAACAAAAGTGTAGTTTCTATCGTCTTACTCGTAAATCAGATAAATTTGAGGTGATAATAGTGAAAAAGCATATGATTTGGATCATGGCCATTCCGATTTGTTTCATTGTTTTCCTTTTTATCAAGCAAATAAGTGTGATCAATGCGTCAATCGAATCCCCTGATCATTATGTCATGACGACAAAGACTTGGGAAATTCACTTTTCAGAGAAAATGGACCCCTCCTCCCTAGCTAATAACTTTGCAAAAGTAGAAAATGAAGATGGCGAAACCGTACCAGTAACATTTGAATGGGAAAATAATCATACAGTACTATCCATTGGTGCTCCTGAAGATGGCTATGCAGTTGGGAAATATACATTAACACTTTCGAGTGAGTTAAAAACAATCAAAGGGAAGCCATTATCTAAAGAGATTTCTCATACCTTTGAGGTTATGGATGAGCTTCCAAAAGTTAAAGATGCGAAACATCTAGCTACGCTTTTAAAAGAACGTACGGAAGATCAAGACACGGTAACGATGTTTGAGGAAAGTAATTCAAGTAAAATGAGTCAAAGTGAAAGTGCAGATGTTGATACGGGCAGCGGGGCAGACTCACCTTCAGAAACAAACGTACAAGTAGAAGGGATTGATGAAGGCGATAAAATAAAATCAGATGGAGAGTTTATTTACTTTGCTCGTGAAGATGATATTATCATTACTTCTGCAGCCAAAGAACATAGTGAATTAGTTTATACAATTCAGGAAGATGACTTTTCACCAATAGAACTATATATACACGACAAAATTTTAATAAGTATTGGCTATTCCTATGAAGTAAATATCAATCCAAACCTAAAAACAAAGAAGAAGCAGGAATCACATGCAGACAGTTTTATATATCCACCTCATCAATTATTCACCACAGCTTATTTTTATGATATTTCTAATCCAAAAGAGCCTAAAAAAGTCCGTGAGATTGCATTGGAAGGTGATTATCAAGGATCTCGAATTAAGGATAATGAGTTATTCTTAATTGTAAATGATACACCTTCTTTCCATATTTCAGAAAATACAACGAAGGATACCCGGCCGTATGTAAAAGATTCTGTCACAAATCAAACATATAACAAAGTGGATTTTGAAAAAATTTATTTTTTCCCAGAGAGTATGGAAAACAGCTATTTAACGATTGGCACCGTCCACTTAGATCATTTAAAAAAGGAAGCAACCATTGAAAGCTATTTAGGAGCTTCTTCAGAAATGTATATGTCTAAAGATCACTTGTATCTAGCTGTTCAAAAGGCAAATAAACAACCAAGGCGAAAGCGTATGTTGGAGACAGAAGTCTTGCCACCCATTACAAAGACTGAAATTATGCAATTTATCATTTCAGATGGAAAAGTTGTTTACAATACATCAGCAACCGTTCCAGGCCGATTATTGAACCAATTTGCAATGGATGAACAAAAGGATACTTTCCGAGTAGCAACGACAGTAGGTCAAAGTTGGGAACGTACAGCTTCCAAAAACAATTTATATACATTTGATTTAAATATGAAACAATTAGGTGCTATCGAGGGATTAGCGCCAGGCGAGGAGATATTTAGTGTACGATTTATGGAAGATGTTGCCTATATGGTTACATTTGAGCAAATTGACCCATTGTTCGTCATTGATTTACAAGACCCTACTAAACCGACAGTACTTGGAGAATTAGAAATCCCTGGATTCAGTGACTATCTACATCCTTTAGATCAACACCATCTTATCGGAGTCGGGCAACAGACTGAGTTAATCAAGCAAAAAGGGAATAGGGAACCTCTAGTAAAAATGGCGGGTGTAAAAATTTCTTTGTTTGACGTTCGTGACCGAGCAAATCCACAAGAAAAAAATAATTTAATTGTTGGAGATGGTAATTCCTATTCTACTATTAGCTACAATCATAAGGCACTATACAAACATCCTGAAAAAAGTTTATTTGGTATTCCAGTTACTTTGTATAAAACAAAGAAAGTATCGAATAAGCACCAAGTTTTTGAAGATGAGGTTTTTGATAAAGACGGGCTACTGTTATTAAATATTACAGCAAAAGATGGCATTATACAGCAAGCTTTTATTACACATCAAACTGAAAAAACGATATATCAAGATTGGGAAAAAGAAATAAGTCGTGCAATTTCAGTTGGAGATTTTCTCTACACTTTTTCATTAAGTGATATACATGTTTTTGATTTGAATAATATGGATACTGTTCACCAAATATCCGTTCCTTTTGACTCATCATATTAGAAACCGGGTGTAAAACATAAAGTGAAACTATAATCAGTGAGGGCTTTACATTTCCCTTACTGATTATTAGTTGAACGAGTCGTTGCTTTACTAGCTACTGATTTCTATAAATCCTCTTGATCCTTTGTAGTGGGATCTCCAGCCAGTTAATTTGCGTAAAAATATTCCTATGTTTAGTTAAAAAAAGCATGAATACAATTTTCCTTCATATATTTAAATGAAAGAGATGAAGGGATGGTTGTTCTTATGTTTATTAATAAGCTCATTTCCAATTATGAAATAGAACGTAACCAAACACCAGAAACAATGGACAACTTATTGGATTTTTACTTATCAAAGTATATTCGGGAAGAAATTGATATTGTAGAATACTGGAATATTTTTTCCTATCTTTCAGAAAGAGGTGCAGTCTCCGCCTACGATCATTCTATCTAAATAAAAACCGAGGTCTTTTCATCATAATAAAAGACCTCGATTTTATTTCATTCGCACTTTATTTTTCACTATTGTGATTACGTTGCTTTTCTTTACGACCAAGATAAACAATCGCTGTTACGAAAAGTAACATTACGACAAGTATCGGGGCAATAAACACCCAATTTAACCCTGTATTTTCCTCTATAATGTATACTTCACTTGATTCTCTAGGTATTCCTATTTTATATTCACCTTGCTCATCTTCACGGGCAAGATTATCACCTAATAGCCCACGTAACTGCAAGCCATTACCTATTCCCTTTATAGATACTGCACGCGATTCTGGATCATTATTAATTGCAATATAAATTGTCTCGCCTTCATATGTACGTTTATAAACACTCATTCCTTTATCTTGTGCCACTTTTTCAAAATCCCCATATTGTAACGCTGGGAATGAGGTTCGTAATGAAGATATTCTTGTGTAAAATTCTTTTAAGTCTGAATCTCCACTATTTAATTCTACTAAATGTTGACTTTCAGGATATCCACTTCCATACATTGGAATCTCCGAACCTTGATAAATAATAGGTACACCTGGTGTCGTATACATGTATGTTAATGCAAGCTTCCAAGCTGTAAGGATGTTTCGTCTATGCTCAGAAAATTCGTGTGTAAATCGTTTTGAAAATGGATCATCGATGGCAATAAGCCCATACGGTTTACCATTGTTTTCCCAGCTATCAATTATTTCTTCTACAGGTTTCCCTTCTTCTGCAAAACTAGAAAATAATGCTTGTTGTAATACTTTATTATCAACTAGATCAATGCCCTCAATTTCACGCAGTTTTTCATCACCTTGATTTGTTATGGTCGAAGCTAAAATCATAAATTGTGGATGCTTCTCTTTCAAATGTGATGTAAACGCATTTAGAAATTGTGGTGAAGTCTCATCTGCTGCATATAAAGAATATCCATCAATATTTGCCTCTTCTACCCAGAAATCTGCTACTTCTTGCAAATATGAAATTACTTCAGGATTCCCTGTATCAAGTGCGACAACATTCTCCAACCAAGGATTTTTCTTTGTATCAAATTGTTTGCTCGTATCCATCCATGCCGCTTTTTCAGAAACGAGTGGACTTGTCTTTGCCACAAAGCCTGGAACAAATTCGACTACCACTTTCATCTCTCTTTTATGAGCTTCCGAAACTAAATGTTGCAAGTCTTGCATCGTACCAAGCTCTTCTTCAACACGAAAGTAATCTTCAATCCAATAACCATGATAACCTTTAGCTGCATTTGCCATAATTGGTGATAATGAAATTGTCGTAAATCCCAATTGTTTTATGTCATCTAATTTTTTCGTAATTCCCTTTAGATCCCCACCATGATATGCATAAGGATCATTCAGTTCCACTTTCTTTTTGCCCGTTTTACCATTATTAAAGCGATCAACAAATATATTGTAAATTATTTCTTCATTTATTGATGCTTTTTCAACAGCAAGACTGCTCGTTGGATAAATCATCAGAAAAAATGGTATAACGAGTAATATGTAAAAGATTTTTTTCATCCTTATCCCCCATTCCAATTTAATTATTGTAGAATATGAAAAATTAGTCAATCTCAATCCCTACGCTGTTTGATTGAACCCTTACATATACGTCCAATTTTTGAACAACCATGATTACGATTAGAAAAATAACAAAAATAAAGGGACTACTCTATATTAGAATAGTCCCTAGATTATATACACTTCCGTTACGATTAAGGCAGAATTCCGAATGGTAAGCGACCAAACCCTAATATTAACGTAATTAAAAATGCAATAATGAGCTGAATCCAGACACCTTTTGTTGGTTTACCTTTTGCTGTTTTTACACCAATCATTTCCATTGCATAAATTACCCAAATACCTGCAATCGCTTTTACGACTACTTCACCACGCAAACTTGCTTTCATACCTTCTATTGTGAAATACTTATACAGTAAGATTCCACCACTAATTAAAATAAGTAAGTAAGCTAAACGAAGGATCATATGGGTAATTTTTGCACCTTTCGCCTTTCCTTGCTTATGTAGTACAACAACAACAATTAATAAAATGACAGCTAAAACCCAAGCTGTTATGTGAAAATGTGTATTCAATGTATGCTCATCCCCTCATAGTTTTACATCAATCATATTCCTTTCAACATCATATCATGTCCGATGTTTTTTTTCACTTAAAATGAAAAGCTATTTGTATGTGATATGTCATCATTACATATTTCCTGTTATAATGATAATGTAAGCGCTATTTTTAAAAGACTTGGGGGTAAATATCATGAGACATACGAGTCAAGAAGTCATGAGTCAAACGGAAGAATTTGGGGCAAAAAATTATCATCCGCTCCCCGTAGTAATTGCAAAAGGAAAAGGTGTTTGGGTGGAAGATCCTGAAGGCAATCGGTATATGGATATGTTAAGTGCCTATTCTGCGGTGAATCAAGGGCATTGCCATCCGCGAATTATACAAGCATTAAAAGATCAGGCAGACCTTATCACATTGACATCACGAGCTTTTCATAATGATCAATTAGGTCCTTGGTACGAAAAGATTTGTAAACTCGCAAATAAAGATATGGCATTACCGATGAATACGGGCGCAGAAGCAGTTGAAACGGCAATAAAAGCCGCACGACGCTGGGCCTATGACGTAAAAGGTGTACCAGAAGGCCAAGCTGAAATTATTGCATGTGAAGGAAACTTTCACGGTCGAACCATGACTGCAGTTTCTCTATCCTCTGAAGCAGAATATAAGCGTGGCTTTGGTCCAATGTTGCCTGGTATTAAGCTCATCCCATTTGGTGATCTCGATGCATTAAAAGCAGCCATCAGCGACAATACAGCAGCCTTTCTTTTTGAACCAATTCAAGGTGAAGCGGGTATCAATATCCCACCAGAAGGTTTCTTAAAAGAGGCATTTCAAATTTGTAAAGAAAATGA
Source organism: Paracerasibacillus soli (assembly GCF_042432965.1). Classification (NCBI taxonomy): domain Bacteria; kingdom Bacillati; phylum Bacillota; class Bacilli; order Caryophanales; family Bacillaceae; genus Paracerasibacillus; species Paracerasibacillus soli. The sequence continues at coordinate 314,603 of NZ_JBHLWL010000040.1, forward strand.
TGTTTTATATATGGCAGATGAAATCCAAGCAGGTCTTGGACGTAGTGGAAAAATGTTTGCTTGTGATTGGGAAGATGTTTCCCCAGATGTACTCATTTTAGGAAAAGCATTAGGTGGCGGTGTCATGCCAATATCTTGTGTTGTTGCAAACAAAGAAATTCTAGGTGTTTTTAATCCTGGTTCCCACGGATCCACGTTTGGTGGAAACCCTCTTGCTTGCGCAGTATCCATTGCATCGTTAGACGTATTACTTGAAGAAAATCTAACTGATCGTTCTTTGGAATTGGGAACGTACATGGTCGAGGAATTAAAAAAGATTCGGAATGAAAAGATTAAAGAAGTACGTGGTCGCGGCTTATTTATTGGAATAGAATTAACAGAATCTGCTCGCCCATATTGTGAGGCATTAAAAGAAAAAGGGCTGCTCTGTAAAGAAACACATGAAAATGTTATTCGATTTGCACCACCACTCATTATTGAAAAAGAAGATTTAGATTGGGCATTAGAACGAATCCGTGAAGTTTTACAAAATTAATCCTTCCTACCTACCAAATGCAACTGCATTTGGTAGGGACAATCTTTTAGAAAAATCGACACGGGTGGGTAGACGAATTCGATTCAATCATCCGTTTCCTACATCAAGCGAATAAAAGCCTTTAGTTTAGTTTGATAAGATAAAATACGTAAATATTAAATACTTCTCTCATAAAAGCGCTAGCATGACTCTCATCTTTTTATAACTTCTTCACGCTAACACTTTATCCTTCAACTTTTTTAATTATTATCATAAGCTATTAAAGAAAAGTTAAAAGTGCCTAGGAATAATCATTTCCCAACACGGAGAAAAGGAGGGGATATCGTTGCCGGCAATGGTAGGTGCTGTAAAAGTTATTACTGTTTCATCTTCATCTATATTTAATATTGGTGACGTTTATTCAATGTCCCCAGATAGTAGTGCAAAAACATATGCCGGTGGTGGATCCTTTAATACGGGTGATGGTATCCGTGTACATTTAGCTAACTCACATACAAGAGTATTTGATGCGGATGCAATTGATCAACCTATTACAGGGACGTGATTTTTTGAATTTTATTGTTCACCAATCCATACAAATTCATTTGTTAAAAGTCGGCAGCATTGCGAACTCATCCGTATTACAAATTGGTAGTACAGGAAGTATACAAGCAAAAAGTGATATTTACGATACGGGAGGTTTCACACAACTCGCAGAGCCTGTACCTTATGAAGATATTACGCAAGAAGCAACCCATACACCACTTGTTCCCCTCATTGAGCCGGGGGAATAATTTCATATACACATCACAACTAATTCTGCATAAAATGTATGAGATAGGTATTCGCCTACATGGAATTTTATAAAAGGGGAATAAAAATGAACATACATGAGCTTTACCACTACGTATATGATCTACAGCATCAAAATAATGAGCAAACAGAACGTATTCATAAACTTGAACAACAAATAAACTCTTTAGAAGATAAACTAAATCAACCTACACAACCCGCTGTTGATAAAATAGAATACCATTTTGATCAGTTGAAAATTGAACATTTAGAAGGTACATTACAAATTGGACTATCACCACAAGATTTAGCGAACATTGATGACTTGCAAGCAGCAACATCAGCACAAAACAACAATTCAAAACAAATGGGCACCTTACCTCAAGATGTTCAACATCAATTAAGAGCTTATTTAAATGAAGCAGGTCCGCAAATTATCCAACAACTCGCGAATGAATATCAACAACCCATTGATGAAAAACATCAAGCAGCTTTAGTTGAGGATATTCAAAAACAATTACCACAACGTATCGCATATTACGAACAAAAAGCACGCAAACAAAATATTGCAAGTAATCAAGAGTTACAAGCTTATCTAACAGAAAACACAAAAAACGAGATTCACCATTCTTTACGAAAATATATAGAAGGTATTACAAAACAAGGAGATGCTCCCATTGATGATGGAAGTGCATAATTGGAATTTAGAAGTAGGAGACATTCAGGTGGAATCAGTAGCTTCATCTTCCGTCTTTTTAATCGGAGATAATGATTATTTTATTCTCTCATCTTTTTTTGACACACCACCTGAGTCATATTATGTCGGACCAATCGTACCACTTGCACCTGTTGGTGGAGGTTAGCTTGAAAACAAAAAGAACTGTGCATATCCAATCCATTGATGTAAATTCAGTTACGTTTAGTTCTATTTTATCAATAGGAGATACAAAAAAGGCACATCCAACTTCACGTGCAATCGCAGTACAACAACCAAGTGCAGTGTTTAACGCCCATAAAGAGGTAACATATGCTGATTACCCTATTTTTTCAAGAAAGCCGAAATGGATACAACAATCACCATCCGTTCAAAAAAATACGTTTCATCACCAGCCATATATTCGTACTAAAAATATATTTACAATAGCAGTGAATGGCTCATCCATTTTTCAATTAGGAAGTTTACAAGAGGTAAAAGCGGATTCACGCACCAAACATATCCGTAAAATTAGGAAGCATCAGAATCCTTAAAGTGCACAAATCGTGTATCTTTCACATATGATGAAAATATCTACAGAGGATTTACCTTATTCTCTAAATATGTAACAAGAAGGTGTTACATGATGCCATCTATCGTAGGTCCAGTTAAAATTAATAGTGTGGACGGTATTGTAAATTTTGGCGATTCGTTTTATCTTTCTCCTAAAGGTTCAGACAAAACAGCAGCTGGTTCTGGTTCTTTTAATACAGGTGATTTTATATGCACAAACACTGGTTTTAGTTCTACCAATCCCGTTGATCCAGATTTTCTTGATCAAAATATTGCTGGAAATACGTAATAAACGCATGTATAGCATGAGTAGCGGCTGGGACAAAACAAAATTGTCAGACCCTTATGTCCCGGCCCCTTTGACTTCTCTCTTTACACAAAAAGAGCATAATCTCTTTTTCAAAATAAGTAATCCAATTTCATTCATAATCATCAGGATTAATTAATAATAGTTGCAGAACATAAATGAGCAACGCCGCAGCGGTAATAAAAAATCCCCAAGCTAATGTGACTTGTTCTATCTGCAGGTAATTATTACATAATTGATTTGGCGAAAACATATATAAAGATCCCATTAAACTAAACAATATGATAAATAAAATAAAAACCATATTTTTCTTTTTATCCGATAACTTTTTCCAACTATCCCGTAAAGGTATTCCACATAAAATAGCTAAACTAAAAAACTTAAATAATTCTACTGGTACAATTGTCAAAGCATCATCCATTGTTTTTGGAATCATCCAGAATCCAAATACTATTAAAAATAATAGTATCCCTGGAATCCCATCTTCATTCCATTCAGCAAAAAAATTGGGGTATCTTTTTTGAAAAAAGGGTGCCATAAGAATTCCGGCTATCACAATGAGTGGCATTTGCATATGCATATGGATAATCATAATCGATTCCATTAAATGAGCAACAGGAGGAATTGCAAGGAAGATAAATAATGCGAGACCGTATTTAGGTTGTTCCATCTGTCATTCCTCTCCTTTCTGTTGCAATAAACTTTGTACGACGTCAGATGCTGCGTCTATCTTTTGAAAATCTAATACGTTGATTAGCGTACCAGTTGGATCGACAACATAAAATGATGTATTATGTGTGAAATTACCATTTCCATCTGGAATGACAACAATACCAAACTCTTTTAATAAAGCTTGTAATTCCTCTTCATTAGGGATACGAGCCATACGCCATGTTTCCCCATCACTATTAAAGTAAGCGCGGTATTTTTCTAAAGTAGCAGGATCATCTCGCTCTGTATCAAAACTAATACTTAAAAAGACAATATCTTTTCCCAAATATTGTTTTGGTATCCCTTTATACACTTCCGCCATATTCACTTCCATTTTCGGACAAACATCCGTACACGCAGTATAAATAAAAGTGAGCAACACATATTTTCCTGCAAACTCATCAAATGAATACGTACGTCCTTTACTATCTTCTAACGTCACATTCGGGAATTGCGGCTTGTCAGTAAGCAAACGATTCGTTCTAGCAACTTCTGCTGTAAAAGCTTGAAAGCCATTTGTACCGATAAAAAATAAGACAAATCCAAATAAGATAACGACAATTATACTTTGTAAAGTTTGCTTATTCTTAAACATGACGCCACCTCTTTCACATGTATTGCTTGACTTTCTACCATATAGAGAAGGAACGAGACATATTTCAACTCGTTCCATTTTCATTATTTATCAATTCCATTAACACTTCGACGTCGCTAAACGTTGCATCCGCTTTTCTCTCACCATGTTTTGAATGGTGGGGATCCTGGAGGTGCGTTTGTAATAAAGTCAACTAATGGAATGATATAGGCCATCCCTACTATAATTAGCATAAGCACGATCCAGCGTGTCCAGCGTTCTGTCCAATATGGTGTTTTCGTTGCATTTTCCTCTTCTTCTGCAATCGGGAATTCTTCTTCCCCCTTTGGAGCTCGAAACATGAGATGGAATACCGCCCAAACTTGCATGATTACACCTACTACTAATAATGTTGCGCCAACTCCCGCGATAACTAAATATGGGTTCCAACCTAAAGCTGTTACGTTATCTCCGTATGTTGTAAAGGACGTCCGTCTTGGTGACCCAAACAAACCAACTACGTGCATTGAGATTGCCATAAGTGACATTGCTATTGTCCACACAATCGTTTGTGCTACTCCAAATTTATTCATTTTTGGTGTGAGTACACGTCCTGATATATAAGGGACTAACCAATAGCTAATTCCAAAGAATGTTAAGACAACAGACATTCCGATTGTTAAGTGGAAGTGACCAACAATCCACATCGTATTATGAACAACTTGGTCCAATTGGTTTGTTGTTTGTACAATACCGCCTGCACCGGCAGGTATAAAGGCAATCATTGCAATCATTGGTGCTAAGAAGCGTACATCGCCCCACGGTAGTTCTTTAAACCAACCAAATAGACCTTTGCCACCTTTTCTTCTACCTGTTTTTTCAAATACAGAAAACATTGCATATGCTGTCATTAATGATGGGAATCCGATAGATAAACTCATGAAGACGTGCATGAATTTAACAGGGAATGAAATCCCAGGGTCCACAATTTGATGGTGGAATCCACCTGTAATATTTAAAATAACTAATAAAATAACGACAATTCTCGTTAGTAAGTCACTAAATCTTCTTCCACCAATTACTTTCGGCACGATAACATACCATGCTGAAACAGCAGTTAAATACCAAATATTTACTAGTGTATGACCAAATGCCCAGAATAAAGTCCGACTAAGCATTACATTAATAGTATCTACCCAGCCAAATGACCATGGGATAATGAGTACAATTACCTCAACAGCAACTGGTATGCTTCCGAAGAATAATAAGACGAATACACCTGTTGCAAAGAAAGCTAAGATTGGTAAATGCTCACCTTTATGTGCTTTTCTCCAATGCGCTACATTGATAAATGCACCAAATGCACAGATCCAAATCCCCACAACGATCAGAGCTAAACCAATATAAAATGAAGGTGCTGCAGCCATTGGTGGGTAAAATGTATAAAGTACAGATGCTTTATTTTGTAAAATTGGTACGACAGCAAAGATAAATCCTATTATTTTTAATGAAAAACCAATCCAACCCATTATGCGAACCTTTGGTAATAATCCACCTAATGTATGGGATAGTCCTGCATAAAAATATCCAATTGTAAAGAATGCAGTAAATACAACAACTAAAAATAATCCATGTGCTGTTAATACCTGGTAGTAATTAAGCCAACTTGGTAACGTTAACCAACCAGCACGATTGAGCCCTTGTAACAAACCTAACAAACCACCAAATAGTAAAGCGGTAAATGACACGATAAAATAAGTCTTGGATAGCCTTGCATCTTCAAGTTGTAGACCAAAGCTCTTATTAATTTTATGTTTTGTAGATTGTGCTATTGCCATTATTACACTTCCCTTCTATTTTACTGTAATTGTCGTACTCATAAATTGGTGTCCAGCCCCACAATACTCATTACATAAAACTAAGTATTCACCAGGTTTATCAAACTTTTGTGTTGCCTTTTGAATGTAACCAGGCATAACCATCGTGTTCAGATTTGTGCCTGCTACTTGAAAACCATGTACAACGTCTTTTGATGTCATAATGAAATGTACCGTCGAACCTGCGGGAACTTCAATTTCTGCAGGTGTAAAACTGAAAATTTGTAATGTCATCACTACCTCATATTCATTTTCACCTATTTTTTTCACACCTGGGTTATCAAATGGTGCCGTTTCATCTACCTTTTGTGGATCAAGTATTTCCTGATGACTCGGTGGAGCCATCCCTAATGCAAATGCTTGATATCCTGTAACTAACATAAAGCCGATAATAAGTGCGCTACTTAAAATAAGCCAAATTTTTTCAAAACGATGCATGTCATTTCCTCCTTTTTATCTACTTATACTCTAGCCATGAAAACCCAAAAAATAATAACGTATAAAATTGCTATAAATCCACCAACTAGTAAAACTGATACAAATGCTCCTTTTTCCGTATGTTCTTCATCGTGGGTAAGTTTCTGATCGTTGATTTTGTCAACTGACATTTTCCTCAACCTCCTCATATGATTTTCTACCTTAAGTCTAAATGAGCGTTCTTATCAATGAAGTGAACTAAATCACACACTTACATTTTTTAAACTTGTCTCGTTCTTCAACATGGAAATAGTAAAAACAGTAAGACCTTATGTAGCAACACTTACAGAGGGTAATGAATAAGTTAAGTATTTAATTTTGACAAAACAATGAACTTCTTAAATGAAGGGAAGGGCTTATTTTGTTGATTATCGCTTTTTTCTTATGATGGATAATGAATATCGATGTATTAATTGGAGGAATCTGTTCTATAAGGGATTGGAGTTTTTTAAGTTCATTACGATATATGTTATAATTTAAATTACAGAATTTTTTTAATTCTATTGTCTCATTTACTGAGAAATATACTTCAACTATATTAAAGTAACTCTAGTTATTTTTGAACCAATCTATTGTAAACGATTACAGGAGGTGAGAAACTTGAGAATGGTGATAGAAACATTACGTTTTATCGCAGTTTTCTATAGTATTTTGGTTGTTTTCGGTACAATTACATACCTTACTTTTTTAACTTTTGATATGAATATTGATACGTATAGTTGGATTTTAATTATGTTTGTGTTTATCCTAACCGTTGTTCTTTATCAAACAAAAGGATGGGGAAAGGTATATCACAACAAAGTTCTTTGGACTTCCGTTATTCTAATTATTCTCACATCCATACTATTTCCAGATGTGTCTCCAACACATTTACACTCCAATGTATATGCTTACTCCTATGGTTTCCCATTTAAGTTTTTAACAATTTATATTGAAAATGGAAACACATTTGTAATTCCAAACCTTTTTTCCAAGAAGAATGCTAGTTGGAGTATTGATACGACTATATTCGCTAACTTTATATTATGGTACTTTCTATTACAGACTATATATAAAGGAGCATTTAGTTATAAAGGCACTTTTCATAGCTTAAAATAGAGGAAGTGCAACGTGCTTTATTTTGTCCTTTATACTTTCACTCACTACTAGATTGAGAAACTACAAAAAAGGATCAGATCCCAAGACCTGAACCCTCTGCACTAGTTTCCTACCTATTTACTTTTCTTCTGGAATATTATCTCCGCCTTTATAGGACGGTTTTTTAAGATGAAACATAACTTTTATACAGAAGATGACGAGTAAAACAACACCTATAATAAATATAGTGTCAGGAACAGCGCGGACCAGTAATAGATTTTGGATTACATCTTGTTGAAGAAAGTCACGAGTACGTGATGCCCAATATCCATGGACAAATGCTTCTTTCAATTGAATAAATCCAATCGGGGTTAAAGAAACAAAGACCATTCCAAATAAACCGATGTTTAATAACCAAAATGACCATTTTAGCCATGTATCATTCCATTTTTCTGGTGTTACTACATTCCTTAATGAATAAACTAATACAGCTATAGCGAACATACCGTAAACACCCATCATCGCAGCATGCGCATGTGCTGGTGTTAATTGTTGACCATGCTCAAAGTAGTTGACGGCTGGAAGATTAAGTGAACTACTCCCACCACTTACCACCCTTACGGGTCGCTTGAAGTGGGGGCTTCTTGGGTAATCGACACTTTTAGTAGCTGGCGAAATGGACCAAGCTAACCCTCTTGTTCCACGAGTTTATATTTTCATTAGGCACTTGCTAATAAGCGAATGCCTTCTTTTTTGATATTGAGTGCTGAATTGTAATCTCTATCAATATTTAGTCCACAAGGGCATTGATAGGTTCGTTCTGATAATTTAACTTCTTTTATCGAACCGCATGCTGAACAGCTTTTTGTAGATGGAAACCACTTGTCGATTTTGATAAGTTGTTTCCCTTGTTCTTTCAGTTTGTACTGTAAGAAAGAGGTGAACATACCCCATCCATTATCAGCTACGCTTTTACCAAAATTTAGTGCTTGTGACATAGCTTTCATATCTAAATCTTCAATCACAACAGCATCATAGTTAGTTACTAATTCCTTTGACTTATGATGAAGAAAGTTCTTCCGTTGATTTACGACCTTTTCTTGAATTTTAGCTACTCGAATACGTTGTTTATCCCAATTAGAAGAGCCTTTCTTTTTACGAGAAAGTTTACGTTGTTCAATTGCTAATTTAGCAAGCATTTGTCGATAAAATTTAGGGTAATTGGCTTTCTCACCCTCGCTATCGA
>NZ_JBHLWL010000040.1:323454-323795 GCF_042432965.1 Paracerasibacillus soli
CATTGCTAATTTAGCAAGCATTTGTCGATAAAATTTAGGGTAATTGGCTTTCTCACCCTCGCTATCGACAAACAACCCATCCATCGCAAAATCTAACCCGACTACTTTTTCAATTTTTTTGCTTTCTATCTCCTTCTCGTATTCTGTAAGAATAGAAATATAGTATTTCCCCGATGAAGTCATAGATAGGGTACAAGATTTAATTTTGTGTTCTGATGGTATCTTTCTATGTTGTTTGACTTTGACTGTTTTTAGTTTAGGTAATTTGATATGACCATCCAACAACTGAATATTACCGTTTACAAGATTTGTTGTATAGCTTTGCTTGTGTCGTTTACTTT
>NZ_JBHLWL010000040.1:323805-323972 GCF_042432965.1 Paracerasibacillus soli
TGAAGTCATAGATAGGGTACAAGATTTAATTTTGTGTTCTGATGGTATCTTTCTATGTTGTTTGACCTTGACTGTTTTTAGTTTAGGTAATTTGATATGACCATCCAACAACTGAATATTACCGTTTACAAGATTTGTTGTATAGCTTTGCTTGTGTCGTTTACTTT
>NZ_JBHLWL010000040.1:323982-324595 GCF_042432965.1 Paracerasibacillus soli
CTTATCCAAGTTTAGTTGTGCGTTCGCTAGCGCTAATGAATCTACTTCCTTTAGCCACTCATAATCCTTTTTATATTTGGCAGGAGTAGGGTGCTTCACCTTTTTTAAGGCATCTTTATCGTCTTTTAATAACTCATAAGTCCCTTTTCGTTCAGCTAACATCTTATTGTAGACAAAACGAACACATCCGAAAGTTTTGCGTATAATCAAAGCCTGTTCATTTGTGGGATATAACCTGAACTTGTACGCTTTATTTTGTTTAGCCATATCAAATCACCTCACTTTATCCCTTGACTTTCAATATATTTTTTCACCACCTCAATAGGTGAACCACCAGTCGTCAACAAACAAAAACTTCTTGACCAAAACATTTCCTTCCATAACTTTTTTCGGACTTGAGGGAAATCCTTCTTGATAAGTCTTGAACTGGCACTTTTATAGGCATTGATGAATTTCGATAATTCACTGTTGGGATGTGCTTTGAACAAAATATGAATATGATCAATATCGTGATTCCATTCAACTAATGTGATATTATATTTTTCACTCAACGACACAAATTTATCTTTAGCATAGTCTGAAATAGTATCATCTATTACTTTCCTTCGATACT
>NZ_JBHLWL010000041.1:0-612 GCF_042432965.1 Paracerasibacillus soli
CCCAACAGTGAATTATCGAAATTCATCAATGCCTATAAAAGTGCCAGTTCAAGACTTATCAAGAAGGATTTTCCTCAAGTCCGAAAAAAGTTATGGAAGGAAATGTTTTGGTCAAGAAGTTTTTGTTTGTTGACGACTGGTGGTTCACCTATTGAGGTGGTGAAAAAATATATTGAAAGTCAAGGGATAAAGTGAGGTGATTTGATATGGCTAAACAAAATAAAGCGTACAAGTTCAGGTTATATCCCACAAATGAACAGGCTTTGATTATACGCAAAACTTTCGGATGTGTTCGTTTTGTCTACAATAAGATGTTAGCTGAACGAAAAGGGACTTATGAGTTATTAAAAGATGATAAAGATGCCTTAAAAAAGGTGAAGCACCCTACTCCTGCCAAATATAAAAAGGATTATGAGTGGCTAAAGGAAGTAGATTCATTAGCGCTAGCGAACGCACAACTAAACTTGGATAAAGCATATAAAGCATTCTTCAAAAGGAATGCCAAGTTCCCGAAATTCAAAAGTAAACGACACAAGCAAAGCTATACAACAAATCTTGTAAACGGTAATATTCAGTTGTTGGATGGTCATATCAAATTACCTAAACTAAAAA
>NZ_JBHLWL010000042.1:0-562 GCF_042432965.1 Paracerasibacillus soli
GGTGCGGCTGGATCACCTCCTTTCTAAGGATAATAAAAAGGCGAAAACGACTGTTCAGCAACGTATGAATTGGACTAATTCTGACGAGATAAAGGAAATACGATGAACGTAAGTGAGTCGATATTGACTTATCGTAGGAAGAAGAAGGAAATTCACTAGTTGCTAGGAGTTTGAGCTAGATTATACGGAATACCGATTTTTATCGGTAAGGAATATTGGTTCGTTCGTTCAGTTTTGAGAGATTAATTTCTCTTTTTTAAATTCTAATATAAATAATATTTAGGATGGGCCTGTAGCTCAGCTGGTTAGAGCGCACGCCTGATAAGCGTGAGGTCGGTGGTTCGAGTCCACTCAGGCCCACCATCGAAAATATTATTAACATTATGGGGCCTTAGCTCAGCTGGGAGAGCGCCTGCCTTGCACGCAGGAGGTCAGCGGTTCGATCCCGCTAGGCTCCACTTTTGTACCTTGAAAACCAAATAAGAAATAACAACGACATCAACTAAAATAGCTGAAGCGACTGTATAACAGAAGCGGATGCGAATAAGGCGTAAAAGCAATA
>NZ_JBHLWL010000043.1:0-23464 GCF_042432965.1 Paracerasibacillus soli
GTCTACTAAGTTCTGCTGCTTCTGAAAAATAACGATAGTAGCCCGATCGAGAGACTCCAACTAATTCACAAAGGTAGCTTACCATCCTTTTTAAGCTGTGTTTTTCAATCACATACTGGATTAACTGAAATTTTTGTTCCGCCGTTAATTTCTCTTTTTCTTTATCAACAACCTTTCTGCTAAATCGATCTTTTTTAGTAGTTCATTTTCTGCACGTAATAATGCATTTTGTGCCTCTAACCTTGCATACTTTTCTTCCATACTTAATTCACGCTTAAGTGGACGTCCTGAAGAGTATTTACGAGTATCCTCAAGCCCAGCTACTCCATTCTTTTGATAAGCAGTACGCCATCTATCTAAAGCTGATTTCGCACGTTGTTTACCTACGATTTCAAGATCAAATCCTGCATCTTCAAAAATCTGATGTGGAAATTTTCCTTCCTCATATTCTTTAATAGCCCTTGCTTTAAATTCATCTGTATATGTTATCGCTTTTTCGCTAACCGCTTTCACATAAGGATGTTTCATCAGTAATTTCTGTTCCTGATCTGTAAATAACTTTTTCGACATGTTCTTCCGCTCCATCAATCATATATTTTATTTCATTATAAATGAAAGTACCCTATAAGAGAGACCTTTTTTTAAGTGTCTTTCTTATAGGGTACATTTTAAATGCACACAGCCCCTTTTTTTTCACCTTTACATATTATATAGATTTACCAAACGACAAAGCCATAAATATTGGTGGTGCTGGAACAGAAACGTATTGGTCAATCCACAGACTGACCGAAGCGTAATATCTCATTATCGCTAAGTAAATTGAAGGTGCACATTAAAGTAACATTTCATCATCAATGTTTATTGCATTTAAATGACATTAGTTGTACGAGCAAATAGTAAATTTCCATTACTAATTTTATTTGACTATTTAATTTAGGAACTTTTGGATTATGATTGCTTTCTCCAAACAAAAACAAAGCTAGGCTCAATCAATAGTGCCTAGCTTTGTTAAATATTTCCTTCACATATTTTCTAACGCATTATGACTGAACTGTTAATCTAATTAACATTGAGAGGTGCAACCATTGTAGCAAGTACCTGAAATCATAGTTTAGATTATTTATCATTGCTTTTATAAGCCATGTCCAGGATTTTTGTTTTGCCGCGAGTGATTCGCTTGCTTCACTTTTTTTGATCCGTCCAATGACTCTCCGTATGGTAAATCTGGACTCTTTGGTAAGTTAGGATTTTTATTTTGCTTTGGTCCTTTAGGATTATTACCCATGATAAACCTCCTTCATACTTTCTTTACTGCCATAAATTATAATCCTTTGTTCCTATATCCCTTATTATGGGTCAATGAAATATACCTATCCATTCAATTTTTCCCTTTCAAGTCTTTCAAATGATTACCAGCCGTCTTCATGTATTTTAAAACCATGAACATGAATATTTACGCAATATATGGTATAATTATTTTGAACAAAATAATATAATTAAAATTTTCTAATATAAATGAGGTCACCTTAATTTGTCCTCATTATATTTTTGTGAAAAAATAATATAAGTTTAAGGAGAGATCAGAAAGATTGTTCAGTGATGAACGATTTAGTGGCTTAACAAAGAGAGATATACGTCAAGATCTAGTTGCTGGTGTGACTGTAGGGATTGTTGCAATGCCACTTGGGATGGCTTTTGCAATTGCGTCGGGGGTAAAGCCAGAATATGGGCTATACACAACCGTTATTGCTGGAATTTTAGTTGCAATTTTTGGTGGTTCAAAATATCAAATAGCAGGACCAACTGGAGCTTTTATTCCAATCCTACTAGCAATCGTTCTAGAACATGGTTATGAAAATTTATTAATTGCAGGTTTTCTAGCTGGAATTATGCTTGTTTTAATGGGGATTTTTAAGCTAGGTGGACTAATTAAATACATTCCCCGTTCCGTAACCATTGGATTTACATCTGGCATTGCTGTCATTATTTTTAGTGGACAAATAGGGGATTTTCTAGGAATTGAAGGACTAGAGAAAAAGCAATACTTTCATGAAAACATGATTCAGCTAGCTCAAAACATCACAAGCATTAATATGTTTAGTGTGCTCACCGCTATAGTAGGACTTCTAATGATTATTTTCATTCCTCGCTTTTTTCCAAGGGTTCCAGTTCTCTTAATAGCACTTGTTGTTCCAACTGTAATAGCAGTGCTCTTTTACCCTGGTAAAGTTGCGACAATAGGTACTGTATTTGGGGGTATCCCACAAACATTACCGACTTTTTCATTTCCAAAAATAACATTAGAAAAAATCATGTTATTATGGCAATCAGCTTTTGTTATAGCCATGCTCGGTGGAATTGAATCTTTGCTATCTGCGGTAGTATCGGATGGTATGACTGGAACAAGACATCGTTCCAACCGTGAACTTGTAGGTCAAGGTATTGCAAACATCGTTACACCACTATTTGGTGGCATTCCAGCAACTGGTGCAATAGCTCGGACTGCAACAAATATTAAAGCTGGTGGGGTTAGTCCATTATCTGGTATTTTCCAGGGAGTCTTTGTTCTTATTACTTTGCTCTTATTTGCACCTTACGCAAGTAATATTCCTTTAGCAGCAATGGCACCGATTTTAATGGTCGTTGCTTATAATATGAGTGAAATAAAGTCATTCTCCCATATCTTAAAGTTAAAAACAGCTGATTCACTTGTTCTTGCGACTACATTTCTTTTAACTGTATTTGTTAATTTAACGACCGCGGTACAATTCGGTTTACTTTTAGCAGCGATTTCATTTATTAAGCGAATGAGTGAAGTCCTTGAAGTTGAAAAAGTCCATCCTTATTGGGCAAAAGATGACTATAATAGTAATGGTACGAAACAAGCACGATACGGTACAAGATGTCCTAGAATATCCTTTTTCACTGTAGCAGGCCCATTATTTTTTGGCGCAGCAGATAAATTTGAATCAATCCTAACACAGTCTATTAACAAGCGCCCAAATGTCATTATTTTAAAGATGAAGTATGTCTCCTTCTTAGATGCAACAGGTGCAGAAAACTTACGCTCACTCGTAAATGACTTTAAAAACAACATTGGAGGAACAATACTTTTATCAGAGGTAAATAAAGATGTGTTGGAATTTATGAAGGTATCCGGTTTATATCATGAAATTGGTGCGGAGAACTTTTTCAGTGAATCAAAATATGCTGTAGATTATGGTTTACAACTTATCGAGAGAGAAAAATGCCTGAAGTGTTCTCGTACAAATAGTAAATCTTGTGCGGTGTTTACACATAGCTCAGAAATGGATGAACAACAGATTAGTTAGTGTTACACAAATGATTTACTAGTTAACAATCTAGAGGAGCGATGACTTTTGTAATTCGCTTCTCTTTTTTATTATAATAGCATTTACATGTCAAAGGATGAATAATATAATAACAGGATGATCATCCAGTCATTATTTCGACTTCATGATCACCCCTTTGTCTTTCATTTCCTCATCCAGCTTCTACTGATTTTATCTGTAACAGTCCATCTCTCATCTCAAAATGCACATCACCAACTGCTGCTAACTCTTGATCATGTGTGACAAATACAATTGTCGCACCTTGTCTGTGTATTTCCTTTAAAATTTTCATTATATGATTTCTATTGTTCATATCTAAATTTCCTGTCGGTTCATCGCATAAAATTAATTGTGGGTCATTCATTAATGCACGTGCAATAGCAGTCCGTTGTTTTTCTCCACCAGATAGTTGTGCAGGCATATGACTTTTTCTCGGTAAAAGGCCAACTGTATCTAGCAGTTGAATGGCCTTTTCTTCTACTATTTTTCTTGGCTCATATGGTAATAATGGAATCATGACGTTCGTTAACACGTCAAATTGATCAAACAACTGATAGTCTTGGAAAATATAGCCGGTATGCTTTCTTCTAAATCTCCTACGTTCTTCTTCGCTCGCATTCATCATATCTAATTCTCCAATTTCTACCTTGCCACTATCAACCTGTTCAATAGCTGATATACAACGTAATAATGTCGTTTTTCCAGATCCAGATGGCCCTGTTATCGTTAACCAGTTTCCAGATTCGATTGTGATGTGCAAATTCTTTAATACATGAATGGATTCCATACCCGTTTTGTATGTCTTATTGATATTATGAAGCTTTATTTGCAAGCTTATCGCCTCCTTTACTCTCAGCTCTTTGTAATGAATATAACGCTCCAACAAGCGTGATAGCTAAAACAAGTACAATACCTGTTAATCCGAGTAAAACTGTCATCACATTTACTTCTACTAATATCGCTGTAATGATCATACTTATGAGATAGCCGATAAAACTAGTCAATCCTGCCCAGATAAGCACTTCTTTCATAAAGTATCGCCTAATCGCTCTTCTACCCCAACCGAGATATAAAAATAAGTTAATCTCGGCTTTACGCTTTTCCCACAGACGTTGTAATGATTGATAGACGGTAATAAGACTTAATGTATATAAAAGTACAAGGACGATTATAAACATCCCTTCAATTTCCCCATGTATATAAGTGCCGAGTCTTGTTTCGGTTGTTGTCCGCACATTTTGTTGAATGAAAAATGGCAAAAAGCTCGTTAAAATAGTAATTAAAATAAGTTGTACACAAGAAGCAAGTAAGTTAAAACGATAGAACCATATATTTTGGGTTGTAATATTTTTTCTATGGCTTCTCGTTTGCCGTTCATGTTTTCTTCCTTGCGCTAACTCTGCAATCACATAGAGTAGAAAACAAATCCCACTAACAATAAACGAATACACCAGTGGTTGCCATTGTCCCTGCCAAAAGCCAAATACCGTAAAGCCAATCACCACAACCATAACCGGCAAACCTATCATCCAGGCCCACTCTTGGTAACGGATTCGTCTAATAAGTTTTTCCGACCAACCTAATCGTGCAAGTAATTGTTCGTCTTTTTTCCGATCTGCTAGTAAGTTGAAGAAAGTGAAGCCAATAAATGTCAAGGCGACTAAACTGTACAACACGGTTAAAACAACTTGAAGCACGTTCCAACTCGATAGGACAGTGTCCGCAGCTCCTAACGTCGTAAACGGTTGAATAACTTTCCCTAATCCCTCGACTTCCACAGTCATATCTTGTAAAGATGCTCCTGCGACAATATCAACAGTGAAGCCTTCCTTTTCCCATGCTTCAGCTAACTCCCGAATGAGTGTAGCGGCCTGCTTATCATATCCCGTAATCCCTGCAATTTTGACACGAATGGCATCAATCGGCGCTTCTCCTTTTGCCTTTTCCGCATGTTCAATAGAAATAAGACCATGTGCAGGTGTTGTAATAAAACTACCAGGTACAGCGGAGGGATGAAGGGTTACCGATTCATCAGATGCTAAACGGGGTGCCTCACTTCCATAAATACCCAATGGTGCAGAGGCTAATGTCTTGGTATTTTCCTTAATTGAAAACGTGCCATTTTCAACGAACCCGAAAAATTCGTCATTGTTTATAGCTAGATTATCGTTTTCATCTAATTGATAGAATTCGATTTCTTCCATATCTCGATATGTCGGTACACCATACAACTTGTCCACGCCCGTTTGTTTCACAAATGTCGTATTATCTTCTCTAATCTCATATTTAACTGGTGCAAGACGATAACCAATCCGTTGGCTATGCCAGTGAAATGTCCCTCCCACTGGGCCATCTTTTGAAAACATGTCCTCTTCCAAAGCAAGTTTCATGTCTTCATCTAAATAAAGTAGTTTCTGTTGAAACGGTGAATGTGTTTTTTCAGGTACAAGTTCAAATGTCTTTTCTGCATTCATTCTTTTTTTGCTTATATACTGTTCTACTATCTCGTGATAAAGGGTCGGATTTTGATGTAATGTTAGATATTTAGCTCCCTCTACAAATTTACTCTCCCAAACTTCTAATTCTTCTTTTGTGACGTCTTTCAAATTATCTATTGTAAATTGAATAGTCACTGGAACAGAAACATCCCTTAGGCTCATAATAGGTATGGAGTAACTACCATTTTCATACGCCTCCGAATCGTAAACTTGTTCTGTTAGTGGTGTAAAATCATACTTTGTTAACTCTCCCTCCTCATTTGGATCAATAGCAACTACTTGATGAAAAGAAGATGGAAAGTTAAATGAAGCAATCTCTCCACCAAGATAATTACTATCTACATCCAAGGAGGAAGCAAAAGTTAAAAAATCCTCTACTTTATTTCCAAAGTCATACACAAATTCCTTATCAGTAACGTATTTATTTACCCCATCATCCGTTTGATATGTAACTTCATAATATGTAGCCTCTTCCTCCAATTTTTCCATCATCCAAGTACGTTCGCGTGCAGTAAACAATCCAATCGAAGCAACAGGTGCTGCAATCTCCACTTGGGGATGATTTTTTATTGACTCCCACTGTTTCAGCGTAATACCACCATCACCAATACCAAGGTAATTTTCTTCTATCACATGTAATTGTTTTTCTATTTGTGTACGAGCATTAGGTGGACGAATTAATATGTCATACGTTCCACGTGCAAAATCTGTAATATCTTGGGTTACCTGCTGTTTAGCTTCTGTCATCGTTGAGAATGTGTAGGAAACGGTGCTTATGACGACAATCAATACGATTATAATAATGTATAAAAATTGCTTTGAATATAATTTGATTTTTTTCATATTACCTCCGTTTTGGGGCTCTCCTAAAAAAGCATAGTATTTTGTATATTAATAACATTATATACAATTAGGGGGGGTGTCAACAACCAGATAAAGCCTTTTGCATAGTATAAGTATTTTTCTAAAGCTCGTCTTAGTCCATGATGTTAAATCCTAGCTTACATTTACACATGGAGATTTCTCTGATAAAATTCGAAGGATGAGCGTACTTAACATGCGAATGACAGCCAACGGAAAACTTTCAAGTCATTTGGATGTATACTAGCGAAATGAGCATAATAATTTTTATGAGGTGACAAAATTGACAATTCCAATTCAAAAGATAGTTTTACATAAACTAAAAATGCGGTTAAATAAACCTTTTTCCACTAGTTTTGGAACAATTAACGATAAGGAATTTTTCATTATTGAGGCTATAGATGATGAGGGAAATCATGGATTTGGTGAATCTGTAGCTTTTACAACACCTTGGTATACAGAAGAAACAACCGAAACATGCTTCCATATATTGCAAAACTTTCTTATTCCACTCTTACGTGAAAATAAAATTACACATCCTAACGATATTTCACAATTATTTAGTGTAATAAAGCGAAACAATATGGCAAAAGCTGCGATTGAAGGAGCTATATGGGATTTGCATGCAAAAAGACAAGGCATCTCACTAGCACAGGCACTCGGTGGTAAAAGGGAATGGATTGATGTAGGTGTTGCAATCGGTATCCAGCCGACAATGAAGGATCTACTTCATACAATTGAACGCCATATGGAAGCTGGATTTAAACGAATCAAGTTAAAAATTAAACCAGGACAAGATATTGAAGTTTTACGTGAAGTACGCCAAGCTTTTCCATATGTACCAATCATGGCAGATGCTAACTCAGCTTATACGTTAAAAGACATTGCCCTTTTAAAGGAGCTTGACGCATTTGATTTAATGATGGTGGAACAGCCACTTGCTCATGATGATATTGTTGATCATGCCACGCTACAACGGAAAATCAATACACCTATTTGCCTAGATGAAAGTATTCACTCGTTTGATGATGTCAGACACGCCATTGCTTTAGGTAGTTGCAAGATTATCAATATCAAGACGGGTCGTGTAGGTGGATTAACTGAAGCTGTCAGGATTCATGACTTATGTCGTGATAACGAAATACCAGTTTGGTGTGGCGGTATGCTAGAAGCGGGTGTAGGTCGGGTACAAAATATTGCCCTTGCCGCTTTAGCCCAATTTACATTACCTGCAGATATGGCAGGCTCAGCACATTATTGGGAAAAGGATATTATCTTCCCAGAGGTTGTGGTAGAAGATGGACGTGTTAAAGTACCAGATAGGCCAGGTATTGGGTATGAAATTGACCGTAATGCACTGGAACAGTTTACCGTACAGAAAATGGAATTTCATATTCATTCATAGAGTAGAATAATACATGTCTATACAAATTCCTAGACTGATATAGAATCAGTTAAATATTGCTATTCTGCTCAAGCCAACACATCTTATGATAACCCCTATTCAACTCACAGCACATGTTGGATAAGGGGCTATTTCTAAAAACAACGAAAGCTGCTTTTAATATACAATAAAAGTAAATATAATTAAGATAATGGTATAAGTTAGCGTCTCTATAAGGGTAATGATATATTCCTTAGTTTCGGGTTCATGTTTATATTCCATATACGCCCGAAAGCTATTAAGTACGATTCCAAAGTTTACATTTCATAAATCAAATGGAAGTTGGGCGCATCGCACTTGACTAGTCTATCTTTATTTGATTGATTTTCCCACCTACCGTTTCAGCTTACTAAAAACTTTCATGAAATAAAAAGACAATATAAAAACACGTCATTCCATATTTGAATAACGTGTTTTGAAATATATCTTATTTGTATCTATAAAATGTTATGCTTTAAATGCATCTGTTAAGTTTGTCACGATTTGTTTCTTACGGGAAACGACACCTTTTAATAGAGCACGATTATCAGACAATGATACGTCAAATGCCGATTCAACTTTTGCTGATTCTTTACCCATTGCAAGTACATCAGAGTTACTGTTTAAAATATCTGTCACAACGAGTAAGAATAAGGAAAGATTATCTTTTTCAATTACTTTAGCAATTTCTTCTTCAAACTCAGCTTTACGCTTATATACTTCATCCAAATCTATTGCGTTAACTTGCGCAATGACGACGTGACCGCCACCCATTTCAAATGTTTTTGCATCCATTTCAAGTAGCTCAGCAACCGATTTATCTCCTAAATCCGTACCAGCTTTTAGCATGTCCAGTCCGTATGCTTCTAAATCAATTCCCGCGATTTCGGCTAATTCACGAGCCGCATCTTCATCTTCCTTTGTGCATGTTGGAGATTTGAATAATAGCGAATCAGAAATAATAGCAGAAACTAATAGCCCAGCAATTTCTTTTGGAATAGCAACTTGTTTTTCTTTAAAAATTTTATTTAAAATCGTCGCTGTACAACCGACAGGCTCGGCACGAAAATATAGCGGATCCTTTGTTTCAAAATTTGCGATACGGTGATGATCAATTACTTCTGCAATTCGCACATCGCGAATATTATCAACACTTTGTTGGAATTCATTATGGTCAACCAGGATAACTTCCTCTACATCGCCATCAACCTTTTCAATAAAACGTGGTGCTTCCATTTTAAAGAAGTCTAATGCATACTGTGTCTCTTTATTTGGTTCACCCAATCGAACTGCTTCAGCATCTACCCCAATTTCCTTTTTCAAATAAGCATATGCTAATGCAGAACAAATCGTATCTGTATCAGGACTTTTATGACCAAAGATTAATGTTTTACCCATTTTCATTCTCCTTCATTTTCATATATCTCATATGTATGATAATTTAATTTAGAACTATTTTTTCATAACAAGGTTACCATATTTTTAAAGGAAATGCTCCATTTTTATCTGAATTTATTTTTTATGGATTTTCCATTCTCGTGTCGCTAGAAAATAGCTGGAGTCTGTTTAATGGTGGCACACGATGAAGCAGCGAAGACTCGGGTGTGGGCTTCAAGCATTTATACGTAGAACTTCAGCGCCAGTGAGCGCATCCTCTACATGATTTCAGCGGACTTCTACATGAGTAGCCGCTTCTTTTACATGATTTTAGCAGATTTCTACACGGAGGCGTGAAATTTCTAACAGTTCAATCCTCTACACATGTTATAAAATCATAATTCTTGTTCCTTTATCCAATTGAATTTATAGTTAAATATAGTACATAATCTTTGAGGAGGAATTTAACATGAAAAATCCATTTGAGTTTACAAGACAATCATTTTTGGAATTTGTGAAAGGCGTAGATGAGACAACTGCTGATACGAAATTGGAGAACTTTAACAATACAATTCATTGGCAAGTTGGACATGTACTTGTTTCAGCTGAAGGATTCCTATTTGGAAATGAGTCACAACATCTTCCAGCACATTATCAAGAATTATTTGCTACCGGTACAAAGCCTGCAGATTGGAAGGATAACGTTCCTACCCTTCATGAACTTATAAAACATCTAGAAGATCAGTACGTACGAATAAGTGAATTATCTGATGAGTTTTTGAAACAAGCACTACCATTTGAATTGCCTTTTGGTAATTTCAAAACATACGAGGACTTATATTTCCTTTCAATCCACCATGAAGCGATGCATTTAGGGCAAATGCAAGCAATGAAAAAAATGATAAATGCATAACTGTTCGTTTCAGCAGTGTCAAATAGTTAACCAAACAGTCATTTTGAATGACCATCTTATGATAATCTGAGCAAAGGAATTTTTTATATGAATAAATGTATTATTATCGGAGCCGGCATTATCGGTGCAACAACTGCATACCGACTTGCTAAATCAGGTGCAAATGTTGTCCTAATTGATGAAAATATTCCTGGGCGTGCTACACAGGCAGCTTCTGGTATCATTTGTCCGTGGTTATCTCAACGAAGAAATCAAGATTGGTATGAACTGGCTAAAAATGGGGCCCATTTCTATCCACAATTAATACAGGAACTTGAAGATGATGGAGAAATGGCAACTGGTTATGCAAAAGTTGGAGCCATTACGATACGCCAAAATGAAGCAAAACTGAATGAAATAAAAGAACGCGCAATTACCCGACGTAAAGATGCACCTGAAATTGGTGATATTCAACTACTTACACAAGCGGAAACAAAAGATATCTTTCCTCCTATAGCTGATGGATATGGGGCTGTTTATATTAGCGGTGGTGCAAGGGTGAGTGGGCAGTTATTACAAGATGCACTTATTCGTGCATCACAAAAATATGGTGCACAATTTATCGAAGGAAAAGCTTCTTTACACTTAATTGGAAATAAGATAACCGGTGTAAAAGTGAAAGATGAACTTATTGAAGGAGATATAGTCATTGCTGCTAATGGTGCGTGGATGGATAAGCTATTTGAACCGCTTCCTATCACGTTTCATAGCTATCCACAAAAAGGACAATTGCTTCATATCGCACTTCCAAATATCGATACAGCACATTGGCCAGTTGTGATGCCACCAAGTAATCAATCAATTGTACCATTCGATGATCATATTATTATTGGTGCTACACACGAGGCTCGGGAAGTTGGCTTTGATAGACGAGTGACTGCTGGTGGATTACATGAAATTCTGACTACCGCTTTAGAATTTGCACCAGGTTTAGCTCATAGTACCTTTCTTAAAACAAAAGTAGGCTTCCGTCCATATACACCAGAGTTTCTACCTGTCATCGGAAAACTCCCTCATTATGAAGGACTTATTTTAGCGAATGGACTTGGGGCTTCTGGCCTCACGACAGGACCTTTTATCGGAACACAACTTGCACAACTTGCCTTAGATGAAAATATTACAATCGATTTAAGTAAATATGATGTATCAAATGCAATTACATTTTAACGTATAGATGCGAGAAAAAGGCGGTGGTTCAAATAAAAGGAAGTAAACTTATCATCATTATGATTGCTATAGTTGTTGTCGTCATAGCGCTAACCTATATTTTAATTCAATCCATGTTTGTAGATCAGGACGATACTAAACAAGTACAGAATACAACTGTCCTATTTGCAAATACTTCATTATGTAAAGGAGAAGCTATGTTAAAATAGCCTCTCCTCTTCTTATTTTTACTTAACTTTACCAGCTGTTTCAAACTGATTTTCTACATTCTTCACTTTTCTATTAAAATTATGAAGAAACGTGTCTCCCCTTATTATCCAGTTGCTGTAAAAGTTGATCAGCCTTTACAAAAGCAAATTGAAACAATGGGCTCTGAATAAATGTAAAAATAAATGTAAACCAAAATATTGGACCACCCAATAAAAATCCAACTACCAACACCAAACATTCCGTTATAATTCGTACACGTCGAATTGGTAAAGCTAGTTTTTCAGAAAGAGATAACATGAAACCATCACGTGGTCCCGAACCAATTCTAGCTGCATTATACAGTCCACCTGATAGCCCCATCAAAATAATACCAGATATGATGATGAATATATCTGTCCACGTATGGGATGCGGTAGGCAAAATCTCTATCCATAAAAAAAAATCCACAAACGATCCGACAATAAGTGCATTTAAAAATGTCCCTATTTTCACATACTGTTTATCAAAAATCCAAGTCAAAACTACTAACGCCAAGCCAATTAATATATTCCACGTTCCAATAGAAAATCCAACTTTTTCATACAAAGCTACAGTTAATACATCCCACGGGTGAACACCTAGATGCTGTACGTTTATCGTTAGCGCAATACCTAAACTAAAAAAAATAAGTCCCACTAAAAATGTCGACCAGCGAATTACTTTAATCACGCACTCCCCCACTTCCTCCTCAAGATGTCAAAAGTTATGACACATGATGTATGATGACCTAAGTTCAGTCTTCAACAGCTTCCATCACTACGGAGCTTAAGCCCCTTTTCATTGTGCAATGTCTATGCGACAAAGGCAAGTATAGCAAGTATATGAAATGTCAAATAACGATATTAGCTGATCATCCTCCTCCATTATACATGCAGGCACACATATCCTTTCAATATTTCAATATCATTCATTCTCCTTCATCGTTTTTAGAAACGCAAAGAAATATTGATGCTTTTTTTGTTTAAGCGGTTTATTACACCTCAATTCAAAATATAAAGCGATAGTGATGAAGTAAATAGATGTATTATATTTGCAAAAGTATTGAAGTTAATAATATGATTGTATAAACAAAGTGAAAAAGTGATCAGTCAAATCTAGGAGGTACTAACATGGATATATCACTAACTACGCTTAAAATCTTAGTAGAAAATAAATTAAAAAAGAAAACCCTTATAAAAATAATGTGGAATGACAACGAAAAAGTAACATTACTTATTACGCCAAATATGAAAGTAAATTCATTTATTTATGATGAAACAGATGGCTATTTATTTTATGACAACGAAGGAAAACGCATTGAAACTGTCATCCCATGCATCCTAACAGGAGATTTATTAATAAATGGTAAAATAAAAATGGAACATATTATAAATCAGAATTTGCTAATTAATAACCAACATTTATCGAAAGAAGATATATTATTTTTAAGTGAGCATCACCCGAAGTAAGGAGCGCTACGTTTGCAGTTCGTAATAAAAAAACTACCCCCACTCACATTCTATCCATTCCTTCACCATATTCAATGAATGAAAAAATCCCCTTCAAAATACAGAGATGCAAGAT
Organism: Paracerasibacillus soli; assembly: GCF_042432965.1. Classification (NCBI taxonomy): domain Bacteria; kingdom Bacillati; phylum Bacillota; class Bacilli; order Caryophanales; family Bacillaceae; genus Paracerasibacillus; species Paracerasibacillus soli. The sequence continues at coordinate 13,444 of NZ_JBHLWL010000043.1, forward strand.
TTATAGTAAAAGAACAATAACGAATTAATATATTACAACATATTGAGCTTAAGAGAACGGCTTGAGACATCATGAATAAATCGGCATTCTTTGGTTAATTTAATAATGTATCGTATGGACTCTATTTTGCATTTTACTGGAGGGATGATGATGGTTAAAGATAGCAAAGCAAATAAAAAAAATCGACATAACAAGCCAAAATTACCAGATGAACAAAGAAGAGGAAAAGGAAAGTCAAATACAAGAAATACTAATAATTAGTACAATACCACATGTAAAAATCGAGGCTGAATGAGGAGGTAAATTCCTATGTCAGCCTCGTTTCGTTATACTAACCACAACAAAAATTAGTTGCTTGACGATAACTAAAAGTCTGTTCATCAGTACGCCTTACATTAAACCCCATTTTGAGTTTTATTTTATTAAGTTACACTTGAACTTACAATATATGAACGGAGATACAATGAAATCGGCCACGTTTCCCCCGTATCTACAAACACTTTTCCCTTTACATCATATTTCAATCACAATAGGAATAATCATTGGATCCTTTCGTGTACGTTTATAAATATATTGTCCTACTGTTTTTTTAATTTGTCGTTTTATTACATTTCGTGAATTGCGGTTTTCTTCATATAAGCCACGAATCGTTTCAAGAATAACTTTGTTCATTCCTATTCTTAGTTCAGAAAACTGATTATCTATAAATCCTCGAGAAGTAATCTCAGGATCAGTAAGCATTTTCCCATCTTTTTTACTCATTGGCAAAATAATCATCAGCATACCATCTTCTGAAATTTGCCTACGGTCCCGTAATACAAATTCCATATCTCCTACATCTACACCATCCACATATGTACTGCCTGCTGGTATTTTCCTTGTACACCTGGCTGTGGATTGATCTATATCTACTACATCTCCATTATTGATAATAAACGTATTTTCTCTTTCTACACCAACAGATTCCGCAAGCTGTTGATGTAGATGCAACATACGATATTCTCCATGAATCGGAATAAAATAAGTTGGTTTCATAAGTGTAAGCATTAATTTTAGATCTTCTTGATAACCATGACCTGAAACATGCATGCCTGAACTACTTCCTGGACCGTAAATCACTTGAGCCCCTAACTGGAATAGGTTATCTACAATACTCGTTATTTTCTTTTCATTTCCAGGGATTGGACCTGCTGCAAGAATAACCATATCATCAGGTAAAATCGAAGCATCACGAAAATTACCGGTCGATAGGCGGCTAAGTGCAGCTAGTGATTCTCCTTGGCTTCCTGTACATAAAATGGTCACCATTTCTGGAGGTAATTCATTAATTTCCTTTGCCTCGATTAACATATTTTCAGGCACAGATAAATAACCACGATCCATCGCCACTTTGACGACATTTACCATGGACCTGCCAAGTAAAGCTAGTTTTCTATTTGTTTTTTCAGAAGCATTTACAACCTGCTGGACCCGGCTAATATTAGAAGCAAAAGTAGATACAATGACTTTCCTTTCCGCTTTCAAAAAAGCACTTTCCAAATTTTCTTCAACTATTTGTTCTGAAGGAGTAAAACCTTTTCGCTCAGCATTTGTACTTTCCGATAACAAAAGCAATACGCCCTTATTCCCAATTTCAGCCATCTTATGTATTTCGGAACGTTCATTACTGGCAGCTGGTGTCAAATCAAACTTAAAGTCTCCAGTGTGTACAATTGTACCTTCAGGTGTATCAAAGACAACTCCTAAACAATCAGGAATACTATGATTTACTTTAAAAAAGTGAATATTCATTTTTCCAATTGTAAATACTGTACTTGCATTAATCTCATGTAGATTACTTTCTCTTAAATAGCGATGTTCTTTTAATTTCATTTCAATTAATCCAAGTGTAAAACTCGTTGCATATACTGGTACATTCACTGTCTTTAAAAAATATGGGATACCCCCAATATGATCTTCATGACCATGTGTAACAATTAATGCGCGAACTTTTTCCTTATTCTCTAATAGATATGCAAAATCAGGAATAATTAAATCAATCCCTAAATAATTTTCATCTGGAAACTTATTACCGCAATCGATAAGTACAATATCGTCTCCATACTCGATAGCATACATATTTTTTCCAATCTCATTTAAGCCTCCAAGGGCATAAACCGATATGTTGTCGTTGGTTTTCAAATAATTACCCTCCCGCTTTACGTTTATTTTTAGTATATCCTTTGCGTTTTCATTTTATTTGTAAATATGCAATTTCTAATATTCCATGTATCTTGATATTAGTGGGCAATACCATTTTGCAATATAATCCTCCCTTCTTTACGAGATTCTACAACTTCAATCAGCAGAGATGGCGTGCTTGCGTTACGAATGAAGGCTAACAAAAAAGGCTAAGACAGCAATGTCAGAAGAAACGACACCTTTGTGACCAACATCTTTTAGACCCAAGTAAATGATCCTTTTCCTAATAATTTATAAATTATTGTTGACAGTTTACGATTTGTAGTGTATAGTTTGACTCAACTTAATATTTCAAATTTTTTTCTTATCAAGAGAGGCAGAGGGACTGGCCCTTTGAAGCCTCGGCAGCGGACTTTTTACAAGTACTGTGCCAATTCCAGTAGCAAATTGCTAGAAGATAAGAGGAGTAGTCAAGTACGGTTATCAAAATCCTCTTCTTATTTTTTAGGAAGAGGATTTTTTTATTTTAAATTTCATTTATGGGGTGATTTTAATGTCGATTGCCAAAACAGATAATGAGCTCTTACAGATTTTAAACGTTCTAAAAAGTAAAAAGTGGGTTGATCTCACACATACTTTCGGCCCACATTCTCCACATTTTGCGGCCTTTGAGGATGCGAAATTTGAAACACTTTTTACACATGATGATGGCTTTTTTGCGCAGCGTTTCAATTTTCCTGGACAATATGGAACACATATCGATGCGCCTATTCATTTCGTTCGTAATCAACGCTACTTAGACGAACTTAATTTAAAAGAACTGGTTCTTCCCTTAGTTGTAATTGATAAATCAAAAGAGGCAGAGATAGATAATGATTTTATCTTATCTGTAGATGATATTCTTCAATTTGAAGTGTTGCATGGGAAAATAGACCAAGGTTCATTTGTGGCTTTGCGAACAGATTGGAGTAAGCGCTGGCCTGATAAAGTCGCTTTTGAAAATAAAGATAAAGAAGGAAATAGTCACACCCCGGGATGGGGAATAGACGCCTTAAGATTTCTATTTGAGGAAAGAAAGATTCATGCTGTAGGCCATGAAACATTTGATACAGATGCAGCAAAAGATTTCCGTAAAAATGGCTCACTCATTGGTGAATATTATGTACTTGAACAAGATACTTTTCAAGTAGAGCTATTAACGAATTTAGATAAGGTACCTACAAAAGGGGCGGTCATTTTCAATATATGTCCCAAACCCGAAAAAGCAAGTGGATTTCCCGTACGTTCTTTTGCTATTTTGCCATAATACCTATTCATGATGATAATCATAACAGCACATGAATTGTGGATAAGATGAAACTTATTTTGAAGCAGTGCGTGATATTAATTTTAAAATAAAAAATATTATTTTAGGGAGAGATTTTATATGACAACTAAAACATTAGTAAAAGCTCCATTTCGGGCTGATCACGTGGGAAGTTTATTACGTCCAGAGAGAATTCATCAGGCTAGAAGAGATTTCCAGAATGGTAATATTACTGCACAAGAACTACATGTAATTGAGACAGAGGAAATTAAAAAAGTCGTTGACAAGCAAATCGAGGTAGGGCTACAAGCCGTTACAGACGGAGAATTTCGACGTAGATTTTGGCATACAGATTTTCTAGAGCATTTAATTGGTGTAGAGGGATACATAACTGAGCATGGCTTTAAATTTAAAGGTGAAGAAACCGAAAGATACGATGTTCGTGTTACCGGAAAAGTCTCGTTTAACCCTGATCATCCACATATAAAAGACTTTATTGAGTTTAAGGAAATTGTTGGCGACCGGGCAATTGCAAAACAAACCATTCCAAGCCCTAACCAATTATTCAATGCTGGTATCCGCAACAAAGAAATATATCCTGATATTGAAGCATATGCAAATGACATTATCCACGCCTACCGCGATGCGATTAAAGCGTTTTATGATGCTGGTTGCCGATATTTACAGCTAGATGATGTATATATCGCTGGACTTAATGCACCGGAGATTCCGTTCAATGATAGTGGCTATTCTCGTGAGGAATTAATTGATTTAGCATTACGTGTTGCAAATGGCGTTTTAGAAGATAAACCAGAAGATCTCATTGTAACTACTCATCTTTGCCGTGGTAACTACCGATCTAAATGGGCATTTGAAGGAAGCTATGCTAAAATCGCCCCAACATTATTTGCAAAGGAAAAAGTAAATGGATTTTTCCTTGAATACGATGATGACCGTTCTGGAGATTTTCAGCCGCTGCAATATATTACAAAAGGTGGCCCAAACGTAGTGCTAGGTCTATTCACATCGAAACATGGTCAATTAGAGGATAAAGATAATATAAAAGCACGAGTTGAAGAAGCAACAAAATATGTACCACTAGATCAACTTTGCATTAGCCCACAATGTGGTTTTGCATCTACTCATCACGGAAATATATTAACCGAGGAAGAGCAATGGGAAAAGTTAAAATATATTGTAGATATTTCAAAAGAGATTTGGAGATAAAATTATTTTAAACGAACAGCTATAAATGCTGTTCGTTTTATTTGTTTAATGAAAAGGTGAAGGGAAGAATATTGCTCATTACTTTCTGTCACCCATTACTTATGAATCAATCGTCCACATCTTTTGCTTTTTGGAATAATGCTTCTGGTATCATTTCAAATCCTTCAATCATTGTATTTTCTTCCAATTCAATCATGAGAAATAGTTTTCCGTTCAGATGAACTTGCCGAACATGTCTTAGTTCTTGTGGACTAATGGACAAGTCAGCAACTTTTGTCTTTACTTTGATTGATTTGGACGTAGGTTTTGGTACAATGTTACTTGCCTTCAACTCATATGATTCGTCATCAATCACAGTCTTAAAAGCAGTTTCAACTTTTTCCGTATTCACCTCTTCTACACCGCTGCTTCTCAGTACCTTTTCTACATCTTTATAGTCTAATTTTGGTATTTCTTCCTCTTCATTTTCTTCAATCACACGATAAATTTCATCATATACATTAGAGAGTGTCGAAGTATTAATTTGATCACCAGCAACATGCTTCACAATTTCTTCAAAAACAATTTTATCATCTTCAGCAGTCATGGTTTCTTCTGCGTTTAGTACTTCTTCGATAAAATGATAATTTAATTCATACTTTTTACCTGCAGAATAAAGAACATGATTTACATCTGCAGCATTGTCTGTAAAGCATGGGAACAGAAATCCTGAAATAGGAGCTTTCAAGTTAATAATTGGATCCACAACAATATTGTATTTAAACTCTTTTTCAACATAATCAAACAGTAGTTCTTTTTTTGGATCTTGCGTTTTATTCATACTGCATAAAATAAAAGAATTAGCATAAACAGAATCCCGCTCACTTTCTTCTGCCTCATCATTTCGGCGTTTCATTGGCTTCATATATTCTCCACGAATAAAGGTTATGACGATGTCCATTTCATATTGCTTTTCTTTCAGCATCTTTTCAACAAGCTGAAGCATGTGCGCTTTCCACTCATCAGTATCATTACTTAATAAGCCTTGATGAAGAATAAGTTGACTGCTATTATCTACATCACGTCGAAACTTTAATTCAAATAATTTCTCGTCTAATTGTCCGGATAATATCTTTTTAAAGTTTTCCATAAACAATTCTTTTTGTTCCTCTTCTAGCAAATCAAATGGTGAACTTTGTTGATGATAAATATCACTAGATTCCTTCATGATGTACACATTAAAAATCTCGTGAATTTTTAAAAGGTCATTATTTACCTTAAATTGTTTACGAATATTAGCTATATCTTTTTTATTCAATCTTATTCCGCTCCTAAGTTTGTTATTTAGATTTGCTTTCTATCTAAATAACAATATTATAATTAACCGTACTCCTAGACATATCATCTTATTTCCACTTGTTTGGTGTATGTCCCCACATCTGTCTATACTATCACACTAGCATTAATTATTTTATCATAGTTTCTATTTAACTCCCTAAACAATTTAAGTATGAAAACCTGCACAGTGGCATTACAGGATACTAATTGTTAAATATTGCTTATCTTTCATCATCATTTTAAATACAAAAACACCCCTATTGGAAATGCTTGCAAAATAAGGGGTGCTCTTTAAATAATACTTAAAACTAATTTCTAAACTCTACTCCACCCAGTACGACTAGACAATTAATTTTCAGGCCCGGTAAACTCCCGTCATCGCTATAAATTCTCGTATTATCTTCCCATGCCCCTAAAATTGGAATACCTGATACTTCAACACGGACACTTTTAGGAACAATAATGGTAATTCCGCCTAGAACACAACTTAAATCAATTGTTGCTTCATCTAAAATTACCGCCTCACGAAGATCAATTTCTGAACCGCCTAATACATTTACAATACTTCCACCTTTTAAATTCGTGGAGCGACTTTTAATGCTTGCACTACCTAATAAAGCAAATGAACGAAGCTCTCTCGTTGAATGAGTAACGCTATCCAGTCTTTTTCTCGTAAAGATTATGACCAAACCGATAAAAATAAAAATTAGTGGTAATACATATGGAATTAAATTCACTTCATACCATTCATTTACTAGAAATAAAATACCCATTAATAAAAACAAGAGACCTGAAATGGTAGACGAATACGTTCGATTAAGGAGCTGAATGACACCAATTATTATAAAAATAAACGGCCAACCGGTAGATAAAAACTGCACCAAGTCAATGATATGCGCTTGGTGTAAGAAAAAACTTATACCTAAAACTAGAAAAAGTAAACCTAACCAGACTCTACCCCTCATTGAAAAACCACCTTTATAAAATGATTGATATACATACTGTTCATTTTTAGCTAGCACATTGCTGATAACGAATAAATCTGTACAATAATGAGAGTCTATTCACTATCTCAAAAACTCAATAACATTCAACAGACTAATATATAAACAAATTTTACTAACTTAAAATTGGTGACCCTCTATGTACAGCTTAGCATTTTGTAACATAAGAGATGGATCGATTACTTTTTCGATATCTCTCCTTTAGCAAGACCATGTGTCATATTTATGATCAGCATGTGCTCCATCTTCTAGTCCGTGTTTAACGTCATATTTTCGAATCGCTCATGTATATGCATCATTATAACACCCTTCAGATAAAATTTATATATAAATTCTGAATTATATAGACAAAATTATATCACCACGTTTTATTTTCCTCTACTATTATTTTGTTTTTTAATTTACTACCTATTTCTCTTTGAACACGAAGCTACAGTAATCATTGCATATTCCAATCCCCTGTCCTAAAAGTTCGATACAAAAAAAGATTACAATTAGATTTTCTCTAATCGTAATCTTTATAGATAAACTATTTTTCTGAAATAAAAACTTAAATGAACTAAAATAACAAGATGTTACGCGCCCTAGAGGATTCGAACCTCTGACCCACAGCTTAGAAGGCTGTTGCTCTATCCTGCTGAGCTAAGGGCGCATTTAATGATATGATCAATTTATATAATGGATAGATAAACCATATATTATATTATAATGGGCCTGAGTGGACTCGAACCACCGACCTCACGCTTATCAGGCGTGCGCTCTAACCAGCTGAGCTACAGGCCCATAAATAAAAATGGAGCGGGTGAAGGGAATTGAACCCTCGACATCAGCTTGGAAGGCTGAGGTTTTACCACTAAACTACACCCGCATAGATTAAAACTTGTAGAGATATTTAGTTAAGCATAATTTAACAGTAGTAGTTTTTTTTAGCAATCAAACTACTAAATTGTTTAAAATATGGTGGCTCGGGACGGAATCGAACCGCCGACACAAGGATTTTCAGTCCTTTGCTCTACCGACTGAGCTACCGAGCCGTATATATCACTTTAAACAGTTTCACGTATTAACTAATCAGAGATAGGTCAATGCTGAACCTCGTCATACTGCCATGAAGATACATTCCTTCTATACAAACATACAGTGATTTTTTAAAGAAACCTAAAGGCTTGCTATGCTAGTATAACTGTTTCATTAAAGTGGAGGAGGTAGAGGGATTCGAACCCCCGCGGGCTTTTACACCCCTGTCGGTTTTCAAGACCGATCCCTTCAGCCAGACTTGGGTATACCTCCGAATGATAATAATGCTTTGTAATGGACCCTGCAGGACTCGAACCTGCGACCGATCGGTTATGAGCCGATTGCTCTAACCAACTGAGCTAAGGGTCCAATAATTAGTTAGGTATCTGGTAAGAACAAACATATGAATAAAGTCACATACCAGCGCGTTAACTACTTCGCCTAATTTGAGAAGGCTATTTACAAAAATAAAATATAGTGCAATGGTGGGATTTGAATCCAAACACCAAAGAATAATGGAGCCTAGCGGGATCGAACCGCTGACCTCCTGCGTGCAAGGCAGGCGCTCTCCCAGCTGAGCTAAGGCCCCTTTAAATGGTCGGGAAGACAGGATTCGAACCTGCGACCCCATGGTCCCAAACCATGTGCTCTACCAAGCTGAGCCACTTCCCGCTTCATTAACGCGCCCGAGAGGAGTCGAACCCCTAACCTTTTGATCCGTAGTCAAACGCTCTATCCAATTGAGCTACGGGCGCTAATGGTGCCGAGGACCGGAATCGAACCGGTACGGTAGTCACCTACCGCAGGATTTTAAGTCCTGTGCGTCTGCCAGTTCCGCCACCCCGGCCAAAAATGAATGAGCCATGCAGGATTCGAACCTGCGACCCTCTGATTAAAAGTCAGATGCTCTACCAACTGAGCTAATGGCTCGTGTTATAAATAATATGCTATTTCCATATAAAAAAAGTTAGATAAGCTCGCTACTAAAAATATTTCATTAAAAATATTAGAGAGCTCGGTTACCTGTAGCCTATTAGCTAGACTTTTTACTCGTTATTCTATGAACCTTACTAGAAGAAGTAATGGCGGTCCGGACGGGACTCGAACCCGCGACCTCCTGCGTGACAGGCAGGCATTCTAACCAACTGAACTACCGGACCTTATTTATACTTTACAGTAATACTGTCTCTTTAAAATTAGAATTATTAAAAATAGTAGTTTCAACGTAGTACGTATAATTAGGTTAGTATTGAGATAGTTTTTTTCCTATGAACTTATGCGCCTCATTAGGTTAAGAGCTGAAATACTATTTCCCTTGAGATAATAAACAAATGGTGGAGGATGCAGGGCTCGAACCTGCGACCCCCTGCTTGTAAGGCAGGTGCTCTCCCAGCTGAGCTAATCCTCCGTATTTATGGTGACCCGTACGGGATTCGAACCCGTGTTACCGCCGTGAAAGGGCGGTGTCTTAACCGCTTGACCAACGGGCCAATATTTTTATTAAAGGAATAGCATAAGTCAAAAACCATTTACGCAATCGTCTTATACTGTTGTGGGGGACATACTTCATAATAAAAGTAATTTTGCCTGGCAACGTCCTACTCTTGCAAGGGCAATGCCCTAACTACCATCGGCGCTGAAGAGCTTAACTTCTGTGTTCGGTATGGGAACAGGTGTGGCCTCTTCGCCTTCATTACCAGGCCAACAAGATACATATTGTTCATAGGATATGAACAACTTTAATAGACTTCCTATTTACCGATCCGCTATTACTTGTCCAATCTTTCTTAGAACAAATAATATATGTAATTTATTATTTGCGTCGCGGCTTTTTGTACCTCAAAAACCAAATAAGAAATGTAATAAACTATCAACTATAGTAAGAAGCTAGTCAAGTCCTCGATCAATTAGTATCCGTCAGCTGCACATGTCACCATGCTTCCACCTCGGACCTATCAACCTTATCGTC
>NZ_JBHLWL010000044.1:0-53803 GCF_042432965.1 Paracerasibacillus soli
CTGTTTATCCTGCCGCTTAAGTGGCAGGATAAACAGATCCCGAATCATTAATATTTTAGCGACCTTAATTCAGCCACCAACACTATTTGACAAAGAGCCGAAAACTTCCATTCTAGCTTCGAAACTCTTCATTTTTTACAAGCATACACTACTAAAGAAGTGAAAAAACCATCAATAAAAATATGCCATTATCATTTGTAATCTTCTTTCTTATTTAAAAAATATACTAGGTGTGGTGATTTGATTGTCCTTAACAATTTCACAATTAGAAGAATTAACGTTAAAGGAAATTTACACGTTAGCTCGAGAATATAAAGTTTCTTATTATGCAAAATTAACAAAACGTGAGTTGATTTTTTCAATATTAAAAGCACAAGCAGAAAAAGATGGCTATTCCTTTATGGATGGCATATTGGAAATTATTCCATCAGAAGGATTTGGGTTCCTGCGACCGATTAATTACTCACCAAGTGCGGAAGATATATACATATCTGCTTCACAAATACGGCGTTTTGATTTACGAAATGGTGACAAAGTATCTGGTAAAGTACGCCCACCTAAAGAAAATGAACGTTATTTTGGTTTGTTACACGTTGATGCTGTAAATGGAGATGATCCAGAGACAGCGAAAGAACGGGTACATTTTCCTGCCTTAACCGCACTATATCCGGACCGTTTTATTAAGTTAGAAACAACATCAAATAAATTGTCTACACGTATTATGGATTTGATGACGCCAGTTGGCTTTGGTCAACGTGGACTTATTGTTGCCCCTCCAAAGGCTGGGAAAACGATGCTCTTAAAAGAAATTGCAAACAGTATTTCCGTAAATCACCCAGAGGCAAAACTAATCATTTTATTAGTAGATGAACGCCCTGAGGAAGTAACGGATATTGAACGCTCGGTCCATCCCGATGTAGATGTAGTTAGTTCTACTTTTGATGAATTACCTGAAAGTCATATTAAAGTGTCGGAACTCGTATTAGAACGTGCAATGCGCCTTGTAGAACATAAGCGCGATGTTATCGTGTTAATGGATAGTATCACACGGTTAGCACGTGCATATAACTTAGTGATTCCACCTAGCGGACGAACATTATCTGGTGGTATCGACCCAGCAGCATTCCATCGTCCAAAGCGGTTCTTTGGAGCAGCTAGAAATATTGAAGAAGGCGGAAGTTTTACGATTTTAGCGACAGCACTTGTTGATACTGGTTCTCGAATGGACGATGTTATTTATGAAGAGTTTAAAGGAACTGGAAATATGGAGTTACATCTAGATCGTCATCTTGCTGAAAGAAGAATCTTTCCAGCTATCGACATTTTGCGCTCTGGGACGAGAAAAGAAGAATTGCTTGTTGATAAATATCATCTTGAAAAAATGTGGGCAATTCGAAAAACAATGCAAGACTCCTCAGACTTTTTGGAACGCTTCTTAAGAAGATTAAAAGCGACGGAGTCTAACACAGAATTTTTACAAATGATGGATGAGGAAATGAAACGCCGTAGTGGTGGCACAAAACGTACGCGATAAGCAGTGCATGTTGAAAAAACTAATTTCAAAAAAACAACCGATAACTATTGCAAACGGTTGGACACACTGATATAATTTTAACGTGAGTTTAGAATAAGGTAACTACCTAATACGGCTCTTTACAATAACTCTGTTTCAGAAGACTCAGGGCAAAAAGGAGTGGAAAGACATGAAAAAGGATATTCATCCAGAATACAAAAAAGTTGTTTTCCTTGATACAAGCTCAGATTACAAATTTTTGAGTGGATCAACAAAACATTCTGATGAAACAATTGAATGGGAAGACGGGAACACATACCCATTAATTCGTGTGGAGATTAGCTCTGCATCACACCCATTCTACACTGGTAAACAAAAAGCAGACAAAGTCGGTGGACGTGTCGACCGATTCAAGAAGAAATATAACTTACAGTAGGAAAGTGACGAGTGCCCTTCAGGCAGCTTAGTCTCGTACGATAAGCTTTTCTATTATTTAATAAAGAACAGGCAATGTTCGGCATTTGCCTGTTCTTTATGTTTTTTTTCGCAATATTATACGGACATTCCCATATGTATCACATGAAAAAATGGGCATCATATAAATATTAGTTTACAGTTGTTCTTGTCCGATTTTATGGTAAACTAGGACAAGTACATATCGAAAAATTGATGAAGGGAGTACCTTCTTTATGTATGTAATGAAGCAAAGTGGTTGGGTAGAAGTAATTTGTGGAAGTATGTTTTCAGGTAAATCTGAGGAATTAATCCGTCGTATTCGCCGCGCAACATATGGCAAATTAACTGTAAAAGTATTTAAGCCAGCCATCGATAATCGCTACGCAGATGAGGCAATCGTCTCTCATAATGGCACATCAGTTATCGCAGAACCTATTTGCAATTCCATGGATATATTGGAACGAATGGAAGATAAAGTGGACGTTGTCGGCATTGACGAGGTACAATTCTTTGATGAAAATATTATCCAAGTTATCGACGAATTAGCAAATAGTGGCGTACGTGTGATTGCTGCTGGGCTTGATACAGACTTCCGCGGGGAGCCATTTGGTCCAATGCCCCAATTAATGGCACTTGCAGAATCGGTGACAAAGCTAAATGCGATTTGTCCTGTTTGCGGATCACCCGCAAGCCGTACACAACGACTCATCAATGAGAAACCAGCCTCTTATGACGATCCAATTATTTTAGTTGGTGCATCAGAATCGTATGAACCTCGTTGTCGTCACCATCATGAAGTTCCCAATAAACCTAAAGTAAAAAAAGTTCATAAACTAATAAGATATGCAAGATAAGGGCACAATGATTGTGCTCTTTTTTATTGGCAGCGAGGGTTAAGGGAAAATGATGAACAGACTATGATGAGGCTTCATAGAAAGGGCATAATTCATGGAAAAACGTCTTTCATCATACTTCTATCCAGTTTGAAAATGTTGTGCTTTTGTTTCATTTGGTTTTTAGAAAAGATATGGGTTCTCTAAAGAGTTTTGATAAATTCCTAAATAAAATTGATTCTGCATTAGTTACAATGAAAGAAGAATCTGAATGGGCAAGTACCATTTTAGATGAAGGGCAAACGGCCAAGGTGTATTATTACCATACTAAAGACGAGAATGTTAAAAGAATTATTAAAGAAACTGTTAATTCTTTATATGATTGGGAGATGCCTAATCATCCGGAAGACTTATCTTTCTTTATAAATGGTGAGGTTTGGTTGGCAACAAGCAGTCATGAAAGGGAATGTTATATATTTCCAAAGAAGTGGGAAGTCGGGGAGATTATGAATATAAATGGAATAGATGCTACAATAGAAGAAGATGAATAATATGAAACTATGAAGGAATTGAAGAAAATACCTTCTTTAAAAGACCATTTCTCACCTGAAATGGTCTTTTATATAATCTTTGAAATTAAAGATATATGCTGTGATTGTTTAGTGAATTGGATTATTTTATGCTAAATAATTATTTTTGGTAAGCAGCAAGTATTCTTGGGTTAAAAACTTGAAGTAAACTTAACTCAAGTACTTTATTAAAATCAGTAATTACTAATAAAATTAATGATATATAAGAAAGGAGATAAGTAAATGTCTTTAAAGCATTTCATCGCAGCTCCACATGAGATACCAGTTGGAGAATTTGGAATGAAGCCAACTAAAATAAAACTTTCAGATTTGAATGCAGAAAGAAATAGAAAAAGAGATAAGAAAAAACAATCAAACACAGATGAACAATATGTGATTCATTATGAAAAAGAAGAAGATTTTTATGGTGTTTTTATTTCTGAACTAAATCATGATTTGAAACAAATTCTTAAAACTAAGTTTTCTAATCCTTATATTTACGAATTTGAAGGTTACTTCTACGATACACAAGATGCTTGTCATAGAAGAGGTATCTATGCACTTTTCGAATATATCAATGATCATTTAGCGGAAGGGCAGTATGCAGAGGTTTATTCTTGTTGGGATGGGGAGGAACAAGATGATAAGAATGAACAGCTAGACATAAAAATTAACCTTTCAACATGTCAGTTCGGAAAGTATTTAACTTTTTCAAGTCTAAATGAATTAAGTCAGATGATTCAGCTTGAAGAAAAACAATTTATCACTGTTTTAAAATAATTGAATCTAGTTTATTCATATTTCCAATCTAAAATGCAAATTCAAAATGAAAAGTAAATAAAATGAAAAAGAACCGAACTTTAATTTAGTTATTCCAGTCACCAATTAGAACACAAGCGTATACACAATCATGAACATATTATAGGGAACTAAATTGATGAGGTACAATTCTTTGATGAAAATATTATCCAAGTTATCGACGAGTTAGCGAATAGCGGCGTACGTGTGATTGCTGCTGGGCTTGATACAGACTTCCGCGGGGAACCATTTGGCCCAATGCCTCAATTAATGGCACTTGCAGAATCGGTGACAAAACTAAATGCGATTTGTCCTGTTTGCGGATCACCTGCAAGCCGTACACAACGACTCATCAATGAGAAACCAGCCTCTTATGACGATCCAATTATTTTAGTTGGTGCATCAGAATCGTATGAACCTCGTTGTCGTCACCATCATGAAGTTCCCAATAAACCTAAAGTAAAAAAAGTTCATAAACTAATAAGATATGCAAGATAAGGGCACAATGATTGTGCTCTTTTTTATTGGCAGCGGGGGTTAAGGGAAAATGATGAACAGACTATGATGAGGCTTCATAGAAAGGGTATATTTCATGGTAAAACGTCTTTCATCATACTTCTATCCAGTTTGAAAATGTTGTGCTTTAAATTAAAAGCTTACGAAACATCATAATTCCACCATATTAACAAATGAAGATGTGGTAGGTATTGACCCTTTAATCCGAGTAATATGGAGATCGTCTCCGTTTAGCCATTTGCCAAAATCAATCATGAGCGGTTTTTGATTGTTGCCTAATGTAAAACCTACCCTTCGTTCATTTGGTATGTAAAGTGCGGTGTGGAGTGTACCAGCCCAAGCAGCATATTTTGAGGAAAAGATCCCTTGATTGGCATCATTCATCATACGGAATGCTTCATATGGATGTGATACAGTGCGACTAATATTTTCAATAGATTTTTCACGTCGTAAGGAGTCATCCATTTGAAAGCGATTTTCTTCTGTTAATGTTTGAAAGTGATTGGTGCACACATTTGCTTCACGCGTTATGACCTTACGTGGTGATGCTTCAACAACAACAGACTTTCCAGTTTTATCTATTAATACATAACTAAACGAGTGCCGATGTGGTAATTCTTTTAACAGAGAAATCGCTTCATCAATATTGGCACATACTTCTAAAATAATGCGCCCAACCATATTACACATAAATCCATCTCCTGCATGTTTACGGTTCGTGAAATTGTAACCCATCGCCAATCCCATTTCATTTAAGCCATCAGTTCGCCCAGTAATTTGCATGGACGGTCCAATCGTAGCGTAACCTTGATCAGTCGGGTTAAAGAGTACATATCGACCTTCATAGGAATGGGGATGGTTATCATAATTACGAACCATATAATTTTCCCCTGTGAAAATGGAACAACCACTTCTCCCATATTCTAAATAGTAACCACCAAATTCCCTGATGGCATCTTTTACTGGCCATTTAAGTGCACTAGCTAAACCGTGTATTTCATCCCAAATACCCGGTGCAAATTGTTTTATCACTTGTTCAAAAACCTTTTCATCAATAATAAAATGATATGGTTTAGGTCCCCATTGTTTTCGGCGATTAGGTAAGATAAAGGAATCCTTCAGTCGTTCACCTTGTAGAAAACCGAAATCATAATGGGTTCCGCTAAATTGAATCAAGTCACTGTATACATTAGTCATATCCATTCTCCTAAAAAATGATTACCACTCATTATAATATGGAAATATAAAGAATTGAAGTCGTTGCACCTGCATGTTGTAGCGAGGACAGTTTTCATGATAGATTGTGTCTACGATGGTTAACTTAATAGTACATGGGATTACGATATATCGTGACACTTCAATCAGTAGCTTTTTTTCATTCTCTACGCAGATGGTTAGTGAAACGACGTATCTGGCTTTACTGATAGTTTATCTCCCACTTATCATTTTATATTCCGTTGACTTTTGGCAGTGAGGGTCCTATTGACAGTAAATCTACAATAAATCATTATCAAGTGCGTTTTCGGCAAATTTTGACCAGCAAGATGTTGTATACTATAATTAGAATGTTAGTTTTTAGTGAGGTGAACGTAATGTTAGATCGATTACAATCGTTAGAAGATCGATATCATAAGTTGAATGAATTATTGAGTGACCCAGATGTAATTAGTGATACGAAAAAGCTTCGTGAATATTCAAAAGAACAATCGGATTTAGCGGATGTTGTTCAAGTATATCAGCAATATAAAAATGTAACGAGTGAATTAAAAGACGCGAAAGAAATGTTAGAAGATGATCTTGATGAAGATATGTATGACATGGTAAAAGCTGAGATTGATGAGCTCGCAGACAATAAAGCAGAGCTAGAAGAAAACTTAAAAATTCTCTTGTTGCCAAAAGATCCAAATGACGACAAAAACGTTATTATGGAAATTCGTGGCGCAGCTGGTGGGGATGAAGCAGCGCTATTTGCTGGTGATTTGTACCGGATGTATTCCCGCTATGCGGAAGCACAAGGTTGGAAGACTGAGGTAATGGATTCTCACTCTACTGGTGTTGGTGGATATAAAGAAATTATTTTTATGATCAATGGAAACGGTGCTTATTCCCGATTAAAATACGAAAATGGTGCACACCGTGTGCAACGTGTACCGGAAACGGAATCAGGTGGCCGCATTCATACATCAACCGCAACTGTTGCAGTTTTACCAGAAGCCGAAGAAGTAGAAATTGATATTCATGAAAAAGATATTCGCGTAGACACATTTGCCTCAAGTGGGCCAGGTGGGCAAAGTGTGAACACGACGATGTCAGCAGTCCGTTTAACACACGTGCCAACGGGAATCGTTGTTTCTTGTCAAGATGAGAAATCACAAATTAAAAACAAGGAAAAGGCGATGAAAGTATTGCGCGCACGTATCTATGATAAGTTTCAACAAGAAGCACAAGCAGAATATGATGAAACGCGTAAATCAGCAGTTGGTACAGGGGATCGTTCTGAACGAATCCGTACGTATAATTTTCCACAAAATCGTGTAACAGATCATCGAATTGGATTAACCATTCAAAAACTAGATCAAATCCTCGAAGGAAAAATGGACGAAATTGTTGATGCTTTACTTGTAGAAGAACAGACGAAAAAATTAGAACATATTGGTGAGTAAATATGACTTGTAAAAAACAATTTGAAGTCCTCAACTGGGCTTCTCTTTTTTTAACGGAACATCATCGAGAACAAATGGTGGCGGAACTGCTTTTACAATACCACACAGGTCAGTCGCGTTCTGCATTTTTTGCTAATATGCAAGAACCAATTTCTGCAGATGTTTTTCAACAATTTAAAAGTGACATTGAAGCACATGCGAAAACCGGGATACCTGTGCAACATTTAATTGGCAACACTGAGTTTTATGGCCGGATGTTCCGAGTTAATGAACACGTGCTTATTCCACGGCCAGAAACGGAAGAACTTGTCTATCATGTGATCCAACAGGTAAAAGAAATGGGATCAATGGAAGAACCTATAACAATTGTAGATGTAGGAACAGGTAGTGGTGCAATTGCAATTACGTTGGCCCTGGAGTTACCTGATGCAAACATTTTTGCAATCGATATATCAACAGAGGCAATTGCAGTTGCAAAGGAAAATGCTGCCATGTTAGGGGCAAATGTTAGCTTTTTAACAGGTGACTTTTTACTCCCAATGATAGCAAAACAAAGGC
The DNA here is from genome assembly GCF_042432965.1 of Paracerasibacillus soli. Lineage (NCBI taxonomy): Bacteria > Bacillati > Bacillota > Bacilli > Caryophanales > Bacillaceae > Paracerasibacillus > Paracerasibacillus soli. The sequence continues at coordinate 7,907 of NZ_JBHLWL010000044.1, forward strand.
ATGCAAATATCATTGTTTCTAATCCACCGTATATTGCGCGTGAAGAGGAAGATGCATTAGCAGATACAGTGAAAAACTTTGAACCGGCTTTAGCTTTGTTTGCTGCAGATCATGGCCTTGCCGCATATCGAACAATTTCATCACAAATAAAAGATGTTTTATTGCCAGGTGGAATGGTAGCATTTGAAATTGGTTATACACAAGGTGCAGCAGTAAAAGCAATGTTGTTACAAACTTATCCACAATGTGAGGCAAAAGTGATCCAGGATATAAATAGAAAAGATCGAATTGTCTCTGCGATATTTCCAACGTGATGCGGCCATATACTGATACATGACGTGGAAGCATGAAGGCATTTACCACATCCTATCGAACAACTAAAGAAAAGGAACTTATCAAATGGGATACTGTGACTTATCGTACACCTAGTGTAAAAATATTGCTTCGATAGGCAAGGGCCTAAAAGAATCTCGGGAAGAGGTTGTGGATGAAAAATACGCGGTTGCGTCATCTGAGGCGTTCATCATGAGAGCGAGTGAGATGTGCAAAAGTTTCAAGTGAAATTTACGAATTATATTTTAAAATTAATTACTAGAATACTAGTTTAAAATGATAGTGTCCCGTCCATACTGTGAACAACGACGCGATGAAGGGGAAAACTTATCATGAAAAAACTAGTATTTTTTACATTTATAGCAATTATATTATTTTTTACAATGCCAGTATTTGGCCAATCTACAAATAAAAAGGAAGTACTTGAGTTCCAAGTTATTCCAGACGAGGCAATTCGTCTACGTATTCTTGCAAATAGTGACACAGATTTAGATCAAGACTTGAAACATAAAGTGCGCGACCGTGTGAATGAGGAAATTACAAACTGGGTGCAGGATATGACGGATATTCAAGATGCACGAACTTTAATTCGCGAAAATCTATCCAAAATAGAAGCAGTTATTGGTGAAACGTTAGCAGAAGCGGAAAATAATGAAAACTTCAATGTAAAATATGATAAAAATGTAACATTCCCAGCGAAGATATATGGAAACTATTTATATCCGGCTGGTGAATATGAAGCAGTGTTAGTAACGATAGGAGAAGGAAAAGGTAGCAACTGGTGGTGCGTTTTGTTTCCACCATTATGTTTCCTAGACTTTTCAAATGGGACAAGTGTTGCAGATGTGAGTACAGATTTAGAAACAGAAGAACCAGAAGAAGTGGAGGAAGAAGAAGTTACAGTCAAATTTTTCTTATTCGATTGGATTAGTTCTTTATTTAGTTAGTTTTTCTAATGAAGAAAAACTATTTCAATAGAATAGGTATAGGTCATCATGAATCTGCATATATTCATAGAGAGAATCTATTAAATGAGGAGTGAGCCTATGAAACTAATTGCTGCTAAACATATTGCGACAGAAGAAATGGAGCAATTTATACAAACCGCACAACATGTAGAACAGAAACACCTCCTAAAAGAAGGATATGTAGTGAAGATGAATGATGAAATTAAAGGTTGCTTTGTTCTCTCTTCCATAGAGAAGGATAAATATTGGTTAAAGCAAATGTATATTGCACAAGACGTTGCCGCAAGTTTACCTGTACTGTTAGAAACAATTATCGTGCTAGTAAAAGAACTGGAAGCGGAAAAATTAATTGTACACAGTCACCAACCAGTTTTGGATATGATCTTAGATGCATTGCAATTTCACCAACAAGAACATGCACAAATTGTGGATAAGCCAATGAGAAAGCAAGGGAATTGGTGGGCTTATGAAGTATCTTGATGGAAAAAGTGACTGATATTACAACGTTTATGCAACTCATACACACAATCCACAACCAGTTGTGGATATGTTGTATAAAACCTGTGAGTAAACTGTTGTAAAAAGGTATTCTGTGGATAAGTGGAGACTATCTCCTTTTTATTACAAGATAACAAGTGACAAGACTGCACTAATTCCAGTTTTAATTTATTTGATGAAAAAGTCCGCTGTCCCGTGATGGAAGGCGGACTCTTATTTAGAAGATCCGCCATTCGTGGTAGAAGATTGCACATCCATGGTAGAAGATTGCACATCCGTGGTAGGAGCTCGCGCAATCGTGGTAGAAGATTGCTCATTCATGGTAGAAGCTCGCGCATTCGTGGTAGAAGATTGCACATTCATGGTAGAAGCTCGCACATCCGTGGTAGAAGATTGCCCATTCGTGGTAGAAGATTGCACATCCATGGTAGAAGCTTGCACATTCATGGTAGAAGCTTGCCCATCCATGGTAGAAGCTTGCTTATCCATGGTAGAAGCTGGCGCAATCGTGGTAGAAGATTGTGAATCCGTGGTAGAAGCTTGCGCAATCGTGGTAGAAGCTTGCACATCCATGGTAGAAGCTTGCTCATTCATGGTAGAAGCTGGCGCAATCGTGGTAGAAGCTTGCACATTCATGGTAGAAGTTCACACCAATCTTGGTAGAAGTCGCCGCCATCCGTGGTAGAGGCTTCCCCGCCATCCATCCTAAAAGCTCGTCCCCTCCTACAGCCCCTCATGTTGAACTTCTTCTAAATTTTCTATTCAAGCTCCAAACATTACAACGCAATGTTCATTTCTAATGAATGTAATTTTCTTATTTGCTAATCCAATTTTATTCAACTAAAATAATACGGTATACGCATACAGTGGCAAATTTGATTTTTGAAATGAGGCTTATGATGATGCAAACAGTTCGTTGGGAAATACATGATGATAAAACACAATATAAAGATGCGATTTCGGAGGCTGCAAAACTTTTACGGGATGGGGAAACTGTTGCTTTTCCAACCGAAACGGTTTATGGATTAGGTGCGGATGCAACAAATGCAGATGCAGTTGATAAAATATTTGCTGCGAAAGGACGCCCACAAGATAATCCACTAATTGCTCATGTCGGTTCAAAAGCACAGCTCAAAAAACTCGTTCAACATATTCCAGAATATGTGGAGCAGTTAATGGACACTTTTTCTCCAGGGCCGATTACTTATGTATTATATTCAAATGGGACATGTTCGGATAAAGTGACTGCTGGTCAGGACACGATAGGCGTGAGAATTCCGGACCATCCAATTGCACTAGAATTACTGCAAACATGTAACATTCCAATCGCTGCGCCAAGTGCCAATATTTCGGGGAGACCTAGTCCAACAACGGCAAACCATGTTTGGGATGATTTACAAGGAAAAATTGCCGGTTTACTAGATGGTGGGCCTACAGGTGTCGGTGTGGAGTCAACAGTGATTGATTGTACACAGGAAATACCGATAATCCTGCGTCCAGGTGGGATTTCTAAGGAACAATTGGAAGAAGTAGTTGGGGAAGTAAAGACAGATCCAGCGCTTGTGAATGATCAATTGAAACCAAAAGCGCCTGGAATGAAATATAAGCATTACACACCGGATGTGCCATTATGGTTAGTTGATGGGTCGGATGAGGCAATTCAGCTACTCATTGATAAAGAAAGAGGAAAAAATAAACGTGTAGCATTTTTTGCAAGGGATGCACGTTGCCATGGCATGACTGCAGATGATATTGTGCCATTAGGAGAGAATGTGGGTCAGGTAGCCACAAGGTTGTACGATGCATTGCGTAAGTATCACGCGAGTGAAATGGACTTGATTATTTGTGAGGCTTTTGCAAAAGAAGGGATTGGTGATGCGGTTATGAATCGCTTAGAAAAGGCTGCCAGTCAATTCCTCACAGATATACCGAATGAGTAATACACAAAAATATGATTACTAAATCTCGAAAGTATTCCAACATAAACCTTCTTGGACATGCATATATTTTATAAGCACGTCCAAGGGGGCTTTTTATGTTGGAAGAAATTATCTCACTGATGTTAGTAGCAACTGCAGCTGGAATGGATGCTTTTTCAGTTAGTTTAATACTAGGAATGCAAAAAGTCCGCCTGCGTCGCATTGCAACGACTGGAATTTATATTGGAATTTTTCATATGGTCATGCCTTTTATTGGTATTTTATTAGGAAATGTAATTTCGGGGAAAATTGGAAATATGGCAACACTAGCTAGTGGTCTCTTATTAGTAGGTATTGGTGCGCATATGCTGTTTTCTGCGTTTAATCATGAATCAAAGCAAATTTTCAAAACGACAGGGTTAGGTTTACTAATTTTTGCTTTTAGTGTAAGTGTGGATAGTTTTTCAGTCGGACTAAGTTTTGGAATTTCAGGTGTGCGCACTTTCTTTATACTCATCATATTTGGATTGGTAAGTACGAAGCTTACATGGATTGGCATGCTGATTGGAAGAAAAGTAAATCGCTTAATTGGTGCTTATAGTGAGATATTTGGTGGAAGTGTTTTATGTGGATTCGGATTACATATTATATTTACTTAAAGATGATTCTAGACGCATCCCGATGTATATAATCATATGAAATGGGCGAAAAAGAGGGGAGTATGTACAATGTCTCCTTTTCAAAATCAATTTGTTCTAAATAAAGTAATGTGAATTACCTTTTTATATGGTATATTGATTATAGGTATTTTGTCATGGTTTTAATGAACGGTTGATTCGTTTTCTTGATAGATGGATTGTCCCATCGTAACGAAGGCGATGTATAGATGGTAGCGATGACATGCTAGCGTCACTTATAAGCTATTTTGCTCGGAGGTTTGTAATGAATATTTTATTTGTATGTACAGGAAATACGTGTCGAAGTCCAATGGCAGAAGCGCTATTAAAAAGTAAATACCCACATGCACATGTACAATCTGCTGGGGTTTATGCAGTGGAAGGCGATCGTATCAACGGAAAGGCAGTTACAGCGCTCGAACGGAGAAATATTAACGCGAGTATCCAATCGCAACCAATTAATGGGGCATTATTAGATTGGGCAGATTTAATATTAACGATGACAACACAGCATAAGCAAAGCCTTATCATGTCATACCCACATTTCCAAGATAAATATTACACATTGAAGGAATATGTGTCAGATGCGGATAAACAAACCTGGAAAGCGTTAAAAAAGTTGTATGCAGAAGTAGAAGTAAAACGGGCCGCATTTGTACAACAATATGAGCATAAACTTTCATTTGTAGATTTAGAGAATAAATTACACCATCATTTGGAAAAGGATTTACAAAAAATAAATCAACTAGAAAGTAGTTTGATTAATTATGATATATCAGATCCGTTTGGTGGAAGTTTAGAAGACTATGAACAAACTTTACAAGAATTAGATATGTATACGGATAAACTTATCAAAAAGATAGAGAAAAAATAGAAAAGATATAGGGGATAGTTTGATGGCGAGAAATAAGCGGAAGTACAGATTTGGTTTACGTATGAAATTAATGTTATTTACAACAGTCTTAGCTATTATTACATATACGACAAGTGCTTTTTTCCTTTATTTCGTATATGAAAAAGTATCCAATCTATGGTCGGGGTTATCACTAGAAACATTTACAGTAATGACATTATTACTAGGGATTATTTGGTCGGGAATATTGGCCTATGCAGCTGCTAGATTTATTACAAAACCACTAGAAAAATTAGAACAAGTAGCATCGGCAGCAGCGGATGGGGATTTAACACATGCCATTGAAATTTCTCATTCAGATGATGAAATTCGTGCATTAAGCGTTGCTTTTGATAAGATGTTAACAAATTTAAAATCGATGGTACACAATATTAATGAAAACTTTAATGCGACAAATACGACTGTTGTTGAAGTAAAGTCTGCAATGAATCAAGTAAGTCATCACTCAAGTCAAATTAATGCTTCTATTGATGAAATCTCACGCGGGGCTATTCACTCATCGGAAGCAATTCAAACGACAGTGGAAGAAATCGAAACAGCTACACAGTTAGCAGAGCAAGTACAGGAAAAAGCAGATACATCTAAAGATAAATCTGTAAATATGGTACATACTTTACGTGAAAGTACAGAAGTGGTGAATCGTTTAGTTCAAGGAATTCAGCAATTAGCTGATGAACAAGAAGCATCACTTCAAGGAGTCACACATCTAAAAGAAAATGCATTACAAGTGGAATCCATTATTTCCATGGTCGGGGAAATCTCGGAACAAACGAACTTACTCGCACTGAATGCATCGATTGAAGCAGCACGAGCCGGAGAACATGGGAAGGGATTTGCAGTTGTTGCTGAAGAGATTAGAAAGTTAGCTGACCAGAGTGCCCAAGCCGTTCAAAAAATTTCTGGATTAATCACATCTATTCAAACTGATGTTGGCAATGTAGTTACGAGTATTAATGCGAGTGTTGCACATACGAAAGAAGAAGCGACAAACGGTGTAGTAACAAATGAATCGATTAAACAAATGGCGCTTTCTGTTGAAGAAGTAGCACATGAAATAGAGGGTATTTCCAATATAGTAAATCGTCAACTTGCGTCCATTCAGTCTACAGCTGCCCAATCCGAAGAGGTTGCAGCAATTGCTGAACAAACAACAGCAGGAACAGAGGAAGTAAATGCAGCGATTCATGAGCAAGCTGTTACACTTGAACAAGTAAGTCGATTGGCACAAAGCCTTGATCAACAAGCAGATCAGTTAAAAGAGCAAATTGAAAAATTTCGGGTATAATATGTTAAACGTTATGTAGAGGAGTCGATTCGTTTCCTTCGCATAGCGTTTTTTTTGTTGCACTCTTTGACGCGCGGTACCAAAATTTTTTGATGCTAGCTTCGTATTAGAAACATAACATTTTTGTACATTTTTGTGACGGGACATTTTAGGTTGTTGCTGAAGATTGCTGGCTGAAGATTGCTGTTTTGCGGACAGGATAAAACTCTACTTTTAATTTGCGTTGTCTCGCTTTTATAAAGGTAAAATAAAAACAACCGAAGGAAAAATAGCGATCGTATAAATGCAAGGCACAACATTCATATGCAAATATTTGGCGAAATGTCTCCCTAGCTTTATACTAAAGAAGATAGAAATAAGTCCACATTCGTAAAAGTCATAAGGAGTTGAAAGTGAAATGAAGGTTATTATTTCTGGTGACCATGCTGGAATGGTTTTACGTAATGAAATTAAAAGTTTGTTAGAGGAAAAAGGGATTGCATACGAAGACATCGGCTGTAGTTGTGAAACATCTGTTGACTATCCAGATTATGGATTACCGGCAGCAGAACGAGTTGCAGCTGGAGAATTTGATCGAGGTATTTTAATTTGCGGTACGGGAATTGGAATGTCCATTTCGGCTAATAAAGTAAAAGGTATTCGCTGTGCATTGGTTCATGATGTTTTCAGTGCAAAGGCAACACGCCAACATAATAATTCGAATATATTAGCAATGGGAGAGCGAGTGATTGGCCCTGGGTTAGCGAGGGAAATCGCCAAAGTTTGGTTGGAAACGGAATTTGAAGGTGGTCGACATGAGCGCCGTATTCATAAAATTACAGAATACGAGGAAAATCACGATAAGTAAGGTTTACAAAAAAATGTTCATAGAAAGCATGTAACCTCTAGAAAGGGAGTAGATATTTCAATGGACATCATAGTGAAACAAGTAAAGCAAGATATGGAAAAACTGATGGATGAATGGCTAGCATCTTCCTTTTTAAAAGAAGGAGACATTTTTGTTGTCGGTTGTTCGACAAGTGAAGTAGCTGGTAAAGAAATTGGTACAGACGGAAGTATCGAAATTGCAGAACGAATTTTTGCCGAATTGAAAACTTTAGCAGAGAAGGCAAGGATACATCTCGCCTTTCAATGTTGTGAGCATTTAAATCGGGCGCTAGTTGTTGAAAAGACAACGATGGATACATATCATTTGGAGCAAGTATCCGTTATTCCAGTCCGGAATGCGGGTGGTTCCATGGCAACGGAAGCGTTTAAGCAAATGGATGCACCAGTTGTTGTGGAGGAAATCCAAGGCCACGCGGGAATAGATATCGGAGAAACTTTTATAGGCATGCATTTAAAACATGTGGTGGTCCCGGTAAGAATGAAACAACGAACTATAGGCCAAGCAAACGTCATGTGTGCGCGTACAAGGCCAAAATTAATTGGTGGTGCACGCGCAGTTTACGAACAAAAGCAAGAAAATGATGCTTGTCAGGAATAAACAGTATTTTGGCTGGGCTCAAATAATAGAAAGAGGATACAGTAGGAGGGGCAGTGTGAATGGAACATTTAAATAAAACAGACCAAGAATTATTTGCAGCAATTGAATTAGAAAGAGGTCGCCAACAGGACAAAATTGAATTAATTGCATCGGAAAACTTTGTATCAGAATCTGTAATGGAAGCAATGGGTTCAGTCCTAACAAATAAATATGCTGAAGGTTATCCAGGCAGACGCTATTATGGCGGATGTGAATATGTGGATATTGTTGAAAATTTAGCGCGTGACCGTGCGAAACAATTGTTTCAGGCGGAACATGCAAATGTGCAACCACACTCAGGTGCGCAAGCAAATATGGCGGTATATTTCGCGATACTAGAACCAGGGGATACAGTATTAGGAATGAATTTGAGTCACGGTGGACATTTGACACATGGAAGCCCAGTAAACTTCAGTGGTAAACTTTTCAATTTTGAAGAATACGGTGTGGACAAAGATACGGAGCAATTAAATTATGATGTCGTTTTACAGAAGGCAAAAGAAGTAAAACCAAAACTGATTGTTGCAGGCGCAAGTGCGTATTCTCGGGCAATTGATTTTGCTAAATTTCGTGAAATTGCCGATGAAGTTGGCGCTTATTTAATGGTTGACATGGCACATATTGCTGGACTAGTTGCGAGTGGGTTACATGAAAACCCAGTTCCATACGCTGATTTTGTCACAACGACTACACATAAAACACTACGTGGCCCGCGTGGTGGCATGATTTTATGTAAGGAAAAATATGCACGACAAATTGATAAATCCGTTTTCCCTGGTATGCAAGGTGGCCCACTCATGCATGTCATCGCTGCGAAGGCAACCTCTTTTAAAGAAGCATTATCAGATGATTTTAAAGCTTATTCAAAGCAAATTATTAAAAATGCGCAAGTACTTGGCGAGGCATTAGCTGCTGAAGGAATTCGAATTGTAACAGGTGGAACGGATAACCATTTGTTACTTCTCGATGTAACGCCGTTGCAATTAACGGGGAAAATTGGCGAAAAAGTATTGGATGACATTGGCATTACAACGAATAAAAATACCATTCCATTTGATCAGGAAAGCCCAATGATTACTAGTGGTATTCGTATTGGTACACCAGCCGTCACGACACGTGGATTTAAAGAAGAAGAAATGAAGGAAATCGCTTCAATCATCGCACTTGCATTGAAAAATCATGAAGATGAAGCGAGTTTACAAGAGGCTATTGAACGCGTAAAAACATTAACAAGTAAATTTCCACTATATGCATAAAGTAAAGCTAACAAAAAGGGTCAGACCATAACGGGGGTCAGACCCCTTTTTAATATAAAGTGGTTGTCAAATCGGCATGATTCAACAAATTATGTACAAAATAGTTTATAGGCTTGAATCGAAGCAGATTTTTCTGTACAATTTTAAGGATGTAAAAATAAAAGGAGTGAACGGCAAAATGGGAAATGTACACGTATTAGATCATCCATTAATTCAGCACAAGCTAACACATATAAGAGATAAAAATACTGGTACAAAGGAATTTCGCGAACTTGTAGACGAGGTAGCGATGTTGATGGCCTTTGAAATTACGCGAAATTTACCACTTGCAGAAACAAAGATTGAGACACCGGTGATGGAAACGAAAGCACATGTACTTGCTGGTAAAAAAATTGGACTCATTCCTATTTTGCGTGCAGGTTTAGGTATGGTGGACGGTATGTTAAAGCTCATCCCAGCAGCACGCGTTGGACATGTAGGGCTATATCGTGATCCAGAGACATTACAACCGGTAGAATACTACATAAAATTGCCTTCTGATATTTCGGAACGTGAATTGATAGTCATTGATCCGATGTTGGCTACAGGTGGATCTGCAAATGATGCCATCCATTCCTTGAAAAAGCGTGGCGCTAAACAAATTCGGTTAATGTGTCTTGTAGGTGCGCCAGAGGGTGTTGAATTAATTAAAAAAGAGCATCCAGATGTTGATATTTACTTAGCGGCATTAGATGATGGTCTAGACGAGCATGCATATATCACACCAGGACTTGGAGATGCAGGAGACCGTCTATTTGGAACAAAGTAATTTCTTCTTTTACTTTTTTCAGCATTATCGGAATATGAACGTATCATAAGGATAAGAGCGCTACTTCAAATTTGAACGTAATGTGGAGTAGTAGGGAGATCAAACATAACAATTTCCATGAAAGAAGCATAGCTACTTCGATTTTACTGTAATGTTGAATAGTAGTGCGAGTTTCAAAACATGAAGGTTGGGACAAAACAAAAGGGTCAGACCCCTCATCTGTTGTATTAGTATTGATGATTTTTTTATTAATATAGCAGTTAAGGGAGGAGCAGCTTTTTATGTCCCAACTTTTTTAATTTGCTAGAAAAAGTGACAAGCACCTTGAATTCAATGTCCATTTGACTTATTGTAAATGGAGTAGTATGAATGTTTAACCGCTCATTTTGAATGAATTGGAGTGAAAATAATGACGAAACGTATAAAAGTGATGACTATTTTTGGGACAAGACCAGAAGCAATTAAAATGGCACCACTTGTTTTAGAATTACAAAAGCGTTCGGAAGAGTTTGAATCGATTGTAACAGTTACTGCACAACATCGTGAAATGCTTGACCAAGTATTGCGGATTTTTAATATAAAGCCTGATTTTGATCTCAATATTATGAAACAACAACAAACACTTGCACAAATTTTAACAAATGTACTTGCCGGCCTTGATGAGATTATGAAGGAAACAAAGCCTGACATTGTACTCGTTCATGGCGATACAAGTACGACATTTGCTGCATCATTAGCTGCCTTCTATAATCAGATTGCTATCGGACATGTCGAGGCGGGATTGCGTACATGGAATAAATATTCTCCATATCCGGAAGAAATGAATCGCCAATTAACAGGTGTGATGGCGGACTTACATTTCTCTCCTACAGAAATGTCCAAGCAAAACTTATTGGATGAAAATAAACAAGCAGACCGCATAGTCGTTACTGGAAACACAGCGATTGATGCATTGAAGACAACCGTCTCCAAATCGTATGAAAGTCCAATACTACAGGAATTAGGGGATAGACGCCTCGTACTGATGACAGCACATCGTCGAGAAAACTTAGGCGCAAACATGGAGCAAATGTTCCGGGCAATTAAGAGACTAGTAGAAAAACATGACGATATTCAAGTTATTTATCCAGTCCATCTAAATCCAGTTGTGCGTGATACAGCTAATCGTATATTGGGGGATCACGAGCGGATTCAACTTATTGAACCACTTGATGTCGTTGATTTTCATAACTTCGCAGCACACGCAGAATTAATTCTTACTGACTCAGGTGGAATTCAGGAAGAAGCGCCGTCATTAGGTGTACCCGTACTCGTTTTACGCGATACAACAGAGCGCCCAGAAGGAATAGAAGCTGGTACATTAAAATTAGCCGGTACAGATGAAGAAACGATATTTAACATGGCTGACGAACTACTATCTAACCAAGCAGCACATGATAAAATGGCCAAAGCTTCAAATCCATACGGCGACGGAGAAGCGTCCAGAAGAATTTGCGATGCAATTACCGAGTACTTTTCTAAACTAAGATAGTAATTAGACAATTGTTGTACAATCTGCAACAACCGATGCCACATGACCAACTTGATTGCCAACTAAACAAAAGGGTCAGACCCCCAATAGATGAGGGGTCTGACCCTTTTATGCACAGCGTGGTTGGTGTTCAAGGATATGCGATCTTCTACCACGGCAGGTGCGCCCTTCTACCATGGTAGGTGTGATCTTCTACCAAGGATGGCGCAATCTTCTACCATGGTAGGTGCGATCTTCTACCATGGATGGCGCGCTCTTCTACCATGACAGGTGCGACCTTCTACCATGGTAGGTGCGACCTTCTACCATGGTAGGTGCGAACTTCTACCATGGATGGTGTGATCTTCTACCATGACAGGTGCGAACTTCTACCATGAATGGCTAATCTTCTACCATGGATATGCAAACTTCTACCATGGCTGACGCAACCTTCAACATGATTCGCGCATCTTCAACACGCGCTCGCGCTCAAACCTACAGCACCCCACTCCAGCACGCGCTCGCGCTTAAGACCGCCAACACAGCACGCCCGCCAAAAATTCAATACAAAACGCCATGCAATTTAATTCTAAATTCAACAAGTATGACAATCTTTGCTTTTACAAATACTAGGCGGAAGGGGGTAATGAAAATGAAGCGGCTTTTCGTCTTGACGGTAGCAATGTTATTTGGCATGTTATATTTTTTTGGATATGTTCATAAGCCTACATATGCGGAGGAGCATATCTCGATTATTGTGGAAGTAGAAGGAGATCCGGAAGCGCATAAAAAACAATTGGAGACGTTTTATCCCGCTATAGAAGTTGTCGAGACTTTTGAACAACTTTTTAATGGAATAGCGCTAAAAGGTCCAAGCAAAAAAATTGCAAGGGCAGCACGTTCGGAAGATTTTATTAAGGCAGTACATCATGTGCAAACATATGAAGTAGATGTGAGCCATAGAAACCAGGTGCAAAAGCATACATACCCTACCCAAAGTACTACGCGAATAAATGGTGGAGTAGGCACGCCAGTAACAAAGGACGAAATATCAAAGTTAATCAATGATGAAACACTCACGATACCTTACCATTTAAATAATACGCAATTTACAGGTAGAGGAATGAAGGTTGGTGTTATCGATACGGGGATTGACTATACCCATCCGGATTTGCAAATGAACTACGCAGGAGGATATGATCTTGTAGATCTTGATGATGATCCAATGGAAACAGAACCGACAGAGGGAACGCCAACTGTACACGGAAGTCATGTTGCGGGAATAATTGCAGCTAATGGTACGTTAAAAGGCGTGGCTCCGGATGCGGAAATTTATGCATACCGTGCTTTAGGTCCAGGAGGGAGAGGGAATTCCATCCAAGTTATTGCAGCATTAGAACAAGCTGTGAAAGATGATGTTGATATTATAAATTTGTCGCTTGGTAATTCCGTTAACGGACCTGATTATCCGACAAGTCAAGCAGTTAATAAAGCAGCGGAGATGGGGATTGCCGTCGTTATTGCGAATGGAAATGATGGGCCAAATCATTGGACAGTTGGTTCTCCGGCAACTGCAACTAACGCAATAGCTGTCGGTGCCGCCTCGGATTCACAAACGTTTCCTTATCTATATATAGGAAAACACCGTAAACGAATTGATATTTTACCCATGGTCGGATCGGTACCCTGGGAGATACAAAAGGATTTACCAATTACCCCATTTACACCGAGTAAAAGCGCAAATGTCGGTAACTCAGAAGCAGCATTGCACGGAAAGATAGCTTTGATTCAACGCGGAAAAAGGCCATTTGCAGAATTGGCAGAGGAAGCGGAGAAAAAAGGGGCTGAAGCAGTCCTCATTTATAATCATGAAGATGGTGATTTTCAAGGATCACTGCTCTCTCACGAAGAAGAAGCAATCAAAATACCGGTCGCTTCTACTTCGAAAAAGGCTGGTGAATGGCTGAAAACATATAGTGAGGAAACCTTCCCTTACGTCGACACCAAATATGAAGACATACCGCCAGGCGTTGCGACATTTAGTTCACGTGGACCTGTGACAGTAAATTGGGAAATAAAGCCAGATATCCTTGCTCCTGGAACGAACATTATGAGTACCGTCCCTGGTGGATATGAATCATTACAAGGAACAAGTATGGCGGCTCCTCATATTGCAGGCGCGCTTGCCTTAGTGAAAGAAGCACATCCTGACTGGGATAATAAAAAAATGATGGGGGCATTGAAAACGACAGCAGCGACCGTCTCAGTAGAAGAAAAGCCAATTGAACCAATTTCACAAGGTACTGGTTATGTACAACTTGAAAAGGCAATCTACGCCCCTACTATTATTTATAACCCAACTTTATCTTTTGGTAAGTTTACGAAACAGCAAGAATCAAAAACAATTCATTTAGAAATAGAAAACACAACAGAAGAAACACAAACCTTTACATTTGATATTCCGAAAAAAACAGCTGGAGTAAACTGGGACTTACCAAAATCCTTTTCATTAAAAAAGCATGAAAAAAGGGAAATTCCAATTCGCTTAACTGTCACTTCTGCTATGTTAGAAAAGGACATGTTCCAAGGCTGGCTCACTTTGAAGCACCATGAGCATGATGAAAAATACGAGTTACCTTACCTATTTATAAATCAAACTGCGGATAACCCGACATCTGCTGGTTTAGAAATAAATTTAAAACCATTTTCTAAAGATGAATTTCGATATGCATTTTATTTAACGGAACAAGCAAAACATATCACTTTTGATTTATATGATCCAGACACACTTGTTTATCAAAGAAAGCTCCTAACATTGGATAATCCAGAAATAGGTATGAACGAAGGAATGATGAGTAAACAGGATATGGGAAGTCCTGGTCAATATCGACTACTCATTACGATGGAAATGGAAGACGGGACATATGAGCATCATGAGTCCTTAATGGAGATTACCCCTTAAAGTAAACGAGCGAAGTATAAAAAACTCTCCCACCTATGGAAAAGACTTTATCAGATACAATAAAAACACCTTCGAAATCGTATCATCAACATCATACGAAATCGGAGGTGCTTTTATGTGTATATGAATTTTTCACATAATGGAAATGAAACATGAATAATACAACGATAATTTTGTAATTCAAAGTGAAATTGTTCACAAATTTGTCAAAGTCAAATGAGGTTCCATCCTTTATAATGTTAACTACATACAAAATTGCATGTTGAAAAAACATCTTTCTTTCCCAATTTGTTATGAATTGTATAAAAAATATGCAGGTTAGAAAATTACAATATGCGACATTTATTATTTGTTAAAAGTTGGTATGTATAAACTCTATTAATTCTTACACAAACCAATTGACAACAGTTAAACCCTATTGTACACTTGCTAAGTGTGGAATGATAAGGTTTTCATATCCTTTTATTACGCATGTCGCTTTTTGACAAGATGCAATCTATTCCACTGTCGAATTCCTCTATTAATTTTGGGAGCAGATAGCTTTGGGGAGAAAAGATGAAACAAACCCAATTCAGTACCTTTCCTTATATAGTACGATTACGGCTTATTTAGCAGGTGGTACTATTTTGGGGGTTTTTAGTGGGAGATACATCGACAATATGTTGTCAACACGTCCTATTTTTATGATTTTTGGCCTATTTGGTGGTTTAACTGTCGGAATATATGGGACATGGCAAGTTGTCAACAAATACATGGATATGGGAGAAACGAAGGATGACTGACTATAAACGCATGGTAAATCGTCAGCGAAAAGGCATGCTCTATTTACTAGCAATATTTGTATTAGGTGCTGGATTTACCCCTTATACGCGCGTGTTTTTAGGTCTAATCCTAGGTGGTGTTGTTAGTTTTTACAACCTGTATCTATTACAAAGGAAAACAGATGAATTTTCAGATGTAGTTTTGGGTGGCAAGAGATTACGTGGTGTTGGCATGATTTCAAGATTTGCAGCAGTAGCACTGGCAATTGTAATTTCGATTCGATTTGAAGCGCAATTTGAAATTATTGCTGTTGTAATAGGTTTAATGACTTCACTTGTAGTCATTATCATAGATTTTATTTTTTTCCATAAAGACCGTGCTTGAAAAGGGGTGAATGAAAGTGGATCATAAAGCACCAATTTTAGAAAATCTTTTTGGGATTTCCTGGTTTGACATCAATTTGGCTAATTTGTTCATGACGGCAATTTGTACAGCAATCGTATTTTTCTTTTGCGTATTTGCCAGTAGAAAGTTGCAGATGAAGCCAACCGGTTTACAAAACTTCATGGAATGGCTCATTGACTTTGTAAAAAATATGATTAATGACACGATGGACTGGAAAACAGGTAAAGTCTTTTTGCCACTTGGTTTAACGCTCATTACATACATATTTGTAAGCAACGTTGTTGGTGTAGCGACCGTTGGTATTGTTGGAGACACATTATGGTGGAAGTCGCCGACTGCCGATGCAACACTTACGCTCACACTATCTGCGATGGTCATCATCTTAACCCATTACTATGGAATTAAAGTTAAAGGGTTTAAAGAGTATGGTTTAGACTATTTCAGACCAATACCATTTCTATTCCCTCTAAAGATTATTGAAGAATTTACAAATACGTTGACGTTAGGTCTTCGTCTATTTGGGAATATTTATGCAGGAGAAATTTTGCTAGGTTTATTAGTAGGATTGGGAACAACAGGCGTATTTGGATTCCTGGGCTCTGCAATTCCAATGTTAGCTTGGCAAGGATTTAGTTTATTTATTGGAGCAATCCAAGCGTTTATCTTCACAATGTTAACGATGGTATATTTGTCTCATAAAGTGAGCAGTGACCATTAATATATAAAAAAATTAAAGGTTTAATATAAAAGGAGGAAATTATTCATGGGAGCTTTAGCAGCAGCAATTGCAATTGGACTAGCCGCACTAGGTGCAGGTATTGGTAACGGGATGATCGTAAGTAGAACAGTAGAAGGTATTGCACGTCAACCTGAACTACGTGGTGCACTTCAAACGACAATGTTTATCGGGGTAGCGTTAGTTGAGGCGATTCCGATTATCGCAGCAGTTATCGCATTTATCGTAGTATTCCAATAATAACTTTTAACATAAGTGGCGGAATTCAAACATGAAAATCCGCCATTCATTTATGTTAATTTTTACAATCAAAAATGATTGACTAAAAAGATAAAGAAGTTGCCGTTAGTGAAAGGAGTGAACGATTGTGCATGCTTATATTGACTATATGGTATTAGGAGTAGGTGGCCTAAGAGTTCCTGATATGGCCGTTCAATTATTCTTTTTCTTACTACTTTTAGCCCTACTTAAAAAATATGCATGGGGTCCATTGATGAATATGATGCAACAAAGGGAAGAACATGTTGCAAATGAAATTGATATGGCAGAAAAAAGCCGTGCGGATGCTGAAAAGGCAGCGAAAGAGGCTGCAGAACAACTAAAATTAACAAAACAAGAAGCACAAAAGATCATTGAAGATGCTAGAAATTTAGGTGTACAGCAAGAAAAAGATATCGTTGAATCCGCCCGCCGTGAAGCTGAGCGCATGAAACTCGCTGCACAAGAGGAAATTCAAAACGAAAAAGAAAAGGCGTTACAAGCACTTCAAGATCAAGTGGCATCATTGTCTGTCTTAATTGCAAGTAAAGTAATCGAAAAAGAAATTAGTGAACAGGATCAAGAGAAATTGATTCATGACTATATGAAAGAGGTAGGAGAAGAGCGATGAGCGAAGTAGTAGCAAAACGTTATGCAGATGCTCTTTTTCAACTCGGAATTGAAAATCATACACAAGATCAACTTGTAGAACAACTTAAAGTTGTAAAACGTGTTTTTGAAGAAAACGAGTCGCTTTCTCCTTTCCTAACGAATCCACGTGTTGATAAGGAAAAGAAATTTCAATTTGTTGATCAGGTATTTCAAGGTTCTGCGAAAGAAGTAATCAACACATTGAAATTGCTAGTAGAACGTCATCGTGTGGAGCTAGTTGTAGACATTGTGGACAGTTATGTAGAACTTGTCAATCAACTAAAAGGAACGGCAGAAGCAACCGTTTATTCTGTTCGCAAGTTATCAGAAACAGAATTAGCAGGTCTTGGACATACATTTGCAAAACGTTATGGCAAAACAACTGTACATTTTACAAACGTAGTCGATCCGACAATTCTTGGTGGTATGAAAATTCGTATGGGTAATACCATTTTAGACGGGACGATTCTTGGGAAACTAAAACGAATCGAACGTAATATGAAACTAGCGAACAATGGATGATAGGGGTGAAAAGGTATGAGCATCAAAGCTGAAGAAATTAGTACATTAATTAAACAGCAAATCGAAAGTTTCGATTCTGATATTGAAGTAAGCGATGTTGGAACGGTTATTGAAATCGGTGACGGTATCGCACGTGCTTACGGTCTTGATAATGTAATGGCTGGTGAGCTTGTTGAGTTTTCAAATGGTGTCATGGGTATGGCACAAAACTTAGAAGAATCAAACGTTGGTATCGTAATTCTTGGACCATATACGGAAATTAAAGAAGGTGACGAAGTTCGTCGTACCGGCCGTATTATGCAAGTACCTGTTGGAGAGGAATTATTAGGACGTGTAGTAAACCCACTTGGGCAACCGATTGATGGACGTGGACCGATTGAAACTTCCAAAACTCGTCCAATTGAATCAGCAGCACCTGGTGTAATGGCACGTAAATCCGTACATGAACCTTTACAAACAGGAATTAAAGCAATTGACGCACTCGTACCAGTTGGCCGTGGTCAACGTGAATTAATCATTGGTGACCGTCAAACAGGTAAAACAACAGTTGCAATTGATACAATCTTGAACCAAAAAGACCAAGATATGATTTGCATCTATGTTGCAATCGGTCAAAAGGAATCAACAGTACGTGGTACAGTTGAGACATTCCGTCGTTACGGTGCATTAGACTATACAATCGTTGTATCAGCTGGCGCATCTGACCCAGCACCATTATTATACTTAGCACCATATTCAGGTGTAACAATGGGTGAGGAGTTTATGTACAACGGTAAGCACGTGCTTGTTGTGTATGATGATTTATCAAAACAAGCTGCAGCATATCGTGAACTCTCCTTATTATTACGTCGTCCTCCAGGTCGTGAAGCATATCCTGGTGACGTATTCTACTTGCACTCACGTTTACTTGAAAGAGCGGCAAAATTAAGTGATGCCCTAGGTGGTGGATCACTTACAGCATTACCATTCGTTGAAACACAAGCAGGTGATATTTCTGCATATATTCCAACGAACGTAATTTCAATTACAGATGGTCAAATTTTCTTACAATCTGATCTATTCTTCTCTGGTGTGCGTCCAGCAATCAACGCAGGTCTTTCTGTATCTCGTGTTGGTGGATCTGCACAAATTAAAGCGATGAAAAAGGTTGCCGGTACATTACGTCTTGACCTTGCAGCATATCGTGAGCTAGAAGCATTTGCACAGTTCGGTTCAGACCTTGATAAAGCAACACAAGCGCGCTTAAACCGAGGAGAAAGAACAGTAGAAGTATTAAAGCAAGGTCTGCATAAACCATTAGCTGTTGAAAAACAAGTAATGATTATTTATGCATTGACGAAAGGTTTCTTAGATGATATTCCTACAGTGGATATTACTCGTTTTGAAGCAGAAATGAACACATGGCTTGATTCAAACCGTGCGGAATTGCTTGCATCAATTCGTGAGACAGGTAACCTACCTGAAGAAAAAGATATGAACGAAGCAATTGAAGCATTTAAGAAAACTTTCTTGCCATCTGAAACAAAATAATTAAAAATAACGATTGATATAGAAACAAAAAGAAAGTTTCACTTGTGATGGGCGTTGGTTCTGTTCCATCCCATCACGTGTAAACCTTCTACTTCTGTAAGGAAGGATGGTGAAATGGCTTGGCATCGTTAAGAGATATTAAACAACGAATTGATTCCACTGAAAGCACAAAGCACATTACAAAGGCGATGGAAATGGTATCAGCCTCGAAAATGGCTCGTGCCGAAGAAAACGCCCGTGCTTTTGTTCCATACAGTGAAAAAATTCAAGAAGTTGTTGCTCATATAGCACAAAACACAGATGCAGAACATCCAATGCTGCAAACAAGAGAAGTAAAGAAAACAGGTTACATCGTGGTTACCGCTGACCGTGGTTTAGCAGGGGCCTATAATAGTAGTGTACTACGTAAGTTACAGATGACTATTCAAGAACGTCATCAATCATCTGACGAATACACGATTATTGTCATTGGTCGGATGGGTTATGATTTTTGTAGAACACGAAATTTACCGATTGCTAAAAGTATATTAGGCGTGGCAGATCAACCTAGCTTTGCAGATATTAAAAAGCTTGCTTCTGAAACAGTCCAAATGTACAGTGATGGTGAAATTGATGAGTTGGTCATTTTCTACAACCATTATGTGAGTGCTATATCACAAGTTGTCACAAGTAAAACGGTATTACCTATTACAAATGTAGAAAAAACTAGTGGTTCTTCTAGCCAATATGAGTATGAACCAAATGAAGAGGAAATTTTAAAAACACTTTTACCACAGTATGCCGAGAGTCTTATTTATGGTGCGTTACTGGATGGAAAAGCGAGTGAACATGCTGCACGAATGACCGCAATGCGTAGTGCAACAGATAACGCTGACGAACTCATTGGAGATTTGACATTATCATACAACCGTGCACGCCAAGCAGGCATTACACAGGAAATTACAGAAATTGTTGGCGGTGCAGCAGCTTTAGAATAAAACTAAAAAAGTTTCATTGGATTTATTGTAGTTAGGAGGGAAATTGATGAGTAAAGGACAAGTTACACAAGTTATGGGACCTGTTGTCGACGTAAAATTTGCTGATGACACACTCCCTGAAATTTATAATGCATTAACTGTCCAATTGGGTACCAATGAAGACGGCACACCAAACGAATTAACATTGGAAGTTGCCCTTCATCTTGGTGACCATGCAGTAAGAACAATTGCAATGGCATCGACTGATGGTGTACAGCGCGGCATGGCTGTAACGGACTTAGGTGGACCAATTTCAGTTCCTGTAGGTGATGTAACGTTAGGACGTGTATTTAACGTACTAGGTGAAAATATTGATTTAGATGAGCCTCTTGCTGCAAATACAAGAAAAGATCCTATTCATCGTGAATCACCGAAATTTGAGGATTTATCAACAGAAACAGAAATTTTAGAAACTGGAATTAAAGTAGTTGACCTACTTGCACCTTATATTAAAGGTGGTAAAATCGGACTATTTGGTGGAGCCGGTGTAGGTAAAACAGTTTTAATCCAGGAGCTTATTAACAACATCGCCCAAGAACACGGTGGTATCTCTGTATTTGCCGGTGTTGGAGAGCGTACACGTGAAGGTAATGACCTTTACTTTGAAATGAAAGATTCTGGCGTTATTGAAAAAACAGCAATGGTATTCGGTCAAATGAACGAACCACCTGGTGCGCGTATGCGTGTAGCTCTAACTGGTTTGACAATGGCTGAATATTTCCGTGATGAAAAAGGTGCAGACGTACTATTATTCATCGATAATATTTTCCGCTTTACACAAGCAGGTTCAGAGGTTTCGGCTTTACTTGGTCGTATGCCATCTGCGGTTGGTTACCAGCCTACACTTGCAACGGAAATGGGTCAATTACAAGAACGTATTACATCTACAAATAAAGGTTCTGTTACATCTATCCAAGCAATTTATGTTCCGGCGGATGACTATACAGACCCAGCACCAGCAACAACATTTGCTCACTTAGATGCTACGACAAACTTAGATCGTAAATTATCTGAGCAAGGGATTTATCCTGCGGTAGACCCACTTGCGTCAACATCACGTGCGTTAGACCCAGAAATTGTTGGGGATGAACACTATGAAGTAGCACGCGAAGTGCAACGTACATTACAACGTTACCGTGAGTTACAAGATATTATTGCAATTTTAGGTATGGATGAACTTTCTGATGAAGATAAAATGACGGTTGCTCGTGCGCGCCGTATCCAATTCTTCTTATCACAAAACTTCCACGTTGCCGAACAATTTACTGGTCAACCTGGATCTTATGTACCTGTACAAGAAACAGTAAAAGGATTTAAGGAAATCTTAGCAGGTAAATATGACGATTTACCAGAGGATGCATTCCGCTTAGTAGGTCGTATTGAAGAAGTTGTTGAAAAAGCAAAAGGTATGGAATAAATTTACGAAGGCAGAAGGAAGTTTAATGGAGCGATAAACAAGCCGTCTTCCTGTTTGTCTGAGGAGGGGTTACATTGAAAACACTAACTGTGAGTGTTGTTACTCCTGATGGTCCAGTAATGGAAGATACGTATGATATGGTAGTTTGTCGGGCTGAAAATGGTGAGTTAGGGATTTTACCAGAACATATTCCACTTGTCGCACCACTTGATATCGGCGATGTCCGTCTAAAACGTGGCAACGATACGGACCATCTTGCAGTTAATGGTGGTTTTTTAGAAGTGCGACCAGATAAGGTAACCATTCTTGCCCAGTCCGCTGAAAAGCCTTCGGACATTGATGTTACACGTGCGGAACATGCAAAAGAACGTGCGGAACAGCGTCTACAGTCACATCAAGATCATATTGACTTCCAACGGGCAGAATTAGCACTCAAACGAGCAATGAACAGATTAAATGTATCTAAATTTTAAGGGAAGATCCCATTTAAACAAAGCTCTCATATCATAAGATGTGGGAGTTTTTGTTTTGGGTTATTTCCGGTAAATCACTAAAATTTGTAGAAAAAGCGCGGATATGCTTAAGTTTTATACATTTGTGGAATAATAAGTATATGCCTAGTATAGATAATGGCACTTTTCCACATTATTTTATAAATTTTAAAATAATTCCCCTTCAATTGTGAAATAAAGTCGATATTACCCGGGAAATACAAATTATGATATAAAAATGTCGAAATCATACAGGTTTGAAAAAATGATTAAATTAGTATGAAAGAACCATATTGATTTAATGCAAATCATAGCGGCAACATATATTTAGGGTAGCGAATGAATACCGAAATACAATTGCACACTTAAAATGATTAGTCAGGAAATAAAAGCTATAAAATAATGGGTTGGAGGTGAAGGAATGTTTACGATTGGACAACAAGCAATTATTAGTATGCTTTCCCATTTAATTTTTATATATGTAACATGGCAGGCAATGCAGATGATAAATTTTGAACCAATCATTCGTAAAGGGAAAGTGGTGGAAGCACGAATATTTTTCCTTTTCATTGCCATCGTGATAGGAGCAGGAGTAAGTCGATTCTTTTTGGAGTTTTTACAATGGTCACGGGATCTATTATATTTATTTTAATTTCTACTAATCTATTAAAAACGAAGTATGAAATGATTCCCTCTTGCTCATACTGTTGATGAGACAATAAGGGGGAATAAATGTGAAACGGCTATTGTTAATGATTGTGATATTGGCATTTATGGGGAAACAAGTATATGCACATTATAGCTACAATGATGAACTAATGGATATAGCATCCTTCGTGGAAGATATAGATTTAGGAATTGCAGAATGGCAGGTTACGATGAAAGAACAGTTTTCACAACAAAAAGCAGATGCGTTATTAGAACAATTGCATGATGAATTTCATGTTACGAGTGAGACAGATGAACAGCGGACACAATATTCCGTTGCTTATGAACTTGAAAATGGTAAAATGGAAATTGGATTACATCTTATCTATCCTAAAAATAAAGCGTATAAAGCTGAGTTAATTGGGGTAATAAAAGGTACTAATTGGCATAAAAAGATTGAAGAAGTGTACGTACAACAAGCGCAGGACATGTATACTACATATTTCACGAAGTCTTCGCGAAGATTTGCTTGTCTGACGACACAAGATAATGCTATAATTGGTAATGATTATTTTTTTGAAAAGTTAATAGAAAAACTGGATATTGTTCAAATGAAAACACAAACAGACTCCATAAAAGATGGATTGGTTAAAAAAAACATCTATGGGTATACGCCTTTATGGGGACAATTAATAATGACATCAAATGAAAAAGTAAATGTACAAATTGTTGCAAAAGAAAACGACTCAGGTGAAGTAAATTTTGTGATTGGAACACCTATCCTAATAAATGAATACTAATATAGTGAAACTGGTTCTGAAGGAGACTTGAAATATGGAAAAGATCATCGTAAGAGGTGGACAACAGCTTCATGGCACCGTAAAAGTGGAAGGTGCAAAAAATGCAGTTCTCCCTGTCTTAGCTGCAAGTATTATCGCTAGCGAGGGAACAAGTGTAATCCGTGGCGTTCCTGTTTTAGCAGATGTTTATACAATTAACGAAGTATTACGCAATATGAATGTAGATGTAAATTTCATAAATAATACAGTTACCATTGATGCTTCAAGGCAATTAACGACAGAAGCACCTTTTGAGTATGTGCGAAAAATGCGCGCTTCCGTACTTGTACTTGGCCCGTTATTAGCACGTTTTGGTCATGCAAAAGTAGCGATGCCAGGTGGATGTGCAATTGGTACACGCCCAATTGATTTACATCTTAAGGGATTTGAAGCAATGGGTGCTGAAGTGCATGTTGGAAATGGCTTTGTTGAAGCAAGCGTAAAGGGACGTCTAAAAGGGGCAAAGGTTTATTTAGATATGCCTAGTGTTGGTGCAACCGAAAATATTATGATGGCTGCTGCATTGGCAGAAGGTAGAACCATTATTGAAAACTGTGCCAAAGAGCCTGAAATTGTGGACTTAGCTAACTACTTAAACAAAATGGGAGCTAAAATCGTCGGAGCAGGTACAGAAACAATTAAAATTGATGGTGTAGAAAAACTATATGGTGTGGAATATACCGTAATCCCTGACCGAGTAGAAGCAGGTACATTTATGGTCGCAGCGGCAATTTCGGGTGGAAATGTATTAATTGAAAATGCAGTTAGTGAACATCTTCGTCCTGTTATTTCGAAACTTGAAGAAATGGATGTTCAAATTACGGAAGAAAAAGATGGTCTTCGTGTAATTGGACCAAAGAAATTAAAGGCAACAGATATTAAAACTTTGCCTCATCCAGGATTCCCAACGGATATGCAATCACAGATGATGGCACTTATGCTTTGTGCAGAAGGTACGAGTGTAATTACAGAAACAGTCTTCGAAAACAGATTCATGCATGTGGAAGAGTTTCGCAGAATGAATGCCAAAATGAAAATAGAAGGCCGTAGTGTAATCATTGAAGGCCCTTCTGATCTTCAAGGTGCAGAAGTAGCTGCAACAGATTTAAGAGCAGCCGCTGCCTTAATCTTGGCTGGTTTACGTGCGGAAAATTATACACGTGTTACTGAATTAAAACATCTTGATCGTGGCTATGTAAACTTTGCCGAAAAGCTAGCTTCTCTTGGAGCAGATATTGTCCGTGTAGATGATTCTGTTGTACCGGAAGAAACTACTGTTAAAAAAGGACCTTATCGTACGAAAACATTCATCGCAAAATTAACTTAAGCTCATAATCATATACTGTAACGATTGAGAAACAGATGGACTGATAATCAAATCCATCTGTTTTTTATTTTGCAATAAATGAACTTCTATGTGCTTGGAAGGAGCGTTTTGCTATAAAATGATGACGGAAAGAATACCCCACGAAAATGCTATTCACCTACCCACCTATTATTTTGGTGAAAAGTCCCCATGTAACACGATGTATATTTCGTTATATTACAATTTATGCAAATAACCTCTCGGAAGCAATCATTCGTATATTTCCGATATTAATGATGGCGGTGCATTGCATTTCCAACTAGGAATTGTCGAGTGCTATAAATGTAATTTTGTAAAATGTCTTTATTTTTCTGACTATATGTGCTAAAATTTAAAGAAAATTAGTAATTAATATACAAAAGGTGATTTTATATGAAACTATACTTATCGGTCGATATGGAAGGAATAACTGGTTTACCTGACTACACTTTTGTCTATTCCTCAGAACATAATTATGACCGCGCAAGGCGAATCATGACGAATGAAGTAAATGCGGTCGTCGAAGCAGCTTTTCAACAAGGATGTACCGAAATATTAATTAATGATAGTCATTCAAAAATGAATAACTTACTTATTGATGAGCTTCATCCCGATGCTCTTTTAATTTCAGGTGATGTGAAACCGCTTTCTATGGTACAAGGGCTTGATCATACATATGATGGTGCAATGTTTATCGGATATCATGCAAGGGCTGGGAAGTTTGGTGTGATGTCACATTCTATGGTTCATGCAGTTAGAAATTTTTATATCAATGATGAGCCATTAGGTGAGATGGGCTTTAATGCATATGTTGCCGGACATTATGGTGTTCCACTATTACTCGTCTCCGGTGATGACCAAGCAGCAAAAGAGGCGGAAAATCTCGTACCTCATGTCACAACAGCCATAGTCAAAGAAACAATATCGCGTTCATCTGTTAAAAGCTTAACGCCAAAAAAGGCTGAAGCATTGTTGCAAACAAAAGTAATGCAAGCATTAAAAAGTAAAAATGAAGTAAAGCCAATCATTCCACCAAAAGCACCAACATTACGCATTGAGTTTAACAATTACGGGCAAGCAGAATGGGCAAACTTAATGCCCGGAACGAAGATTGAGCCAGGTACAACGATTGTTTCTTTTGAAGCAAAAGATATTCTTGAAGCGTATCGAGCAATGCTCGTCATGACAGAATTAGCCATGGATACGAAGTTTTCCTAGAAAACCATAATAAAAATAGTTAGATTCACATATTCGGTTTTACACTTCATTTTTTAGAAAAGGTTGAAGAGGATGCATAACGTATTTCAGAA
The DNA here is from genome assembly GCF_042432965.1 of Paracerasibacillus soli. Taxonomy (NCBI): domain Bacteria; kingdom Bacillati; phylum Bacillota; class Bacilli; order Caryophanales; family Bacillaceae; genus Paracerasibacillus; species Paracerasibacillus soli. The sequence continues at coordinate 34,491 of NZ_JBHLWL010000044.1, forward strand.
AATAGATAAACTGACAGAACAAGTCGGAGGAGTTTGGGGCATTACGATAAAACATATCCAAACCGGTGAAACTTGGGAAAAGAATAGTAAAATACGCTTTCCGGCAGCGAGTGTCATAAAGGTTCCGATTATGGTTGCTCTGTTTGCTGCATGGCAAAAAGGACAATTACAGCTATGCGAGCAAATTGTTTTAAGGAAAGAAGATCAAGTAGGTGGAAGTGGTGTTTTACAACATATGACACCTGGAACTTCGCTTACGATTTACGATTACATCACACTGATGATGATTCAAAGTGATAATACAGCAACAAATATTTTAATTGATGTAGTCGGCGTAGCGGCAATCCAACAATTGATGAAAGAAATGGGGTTAAATGATAGCTCATTCTATAATAAGTTAATGACGATTCCAGTTGAACGTGAAGGGAATAATGAAATTACCGCTGCTGACATGATGAACATGCTTGATTTAATCGTGAATGGGAAAGTCATATCTTATGATGCCTGTGAACGAATGCTAGCAATCATGAAAAAACAGCAAATTACCGATTGTTTACCTGCACGCTTACCTGTACAGTCTGACGCAATTATTGGAGAAAGACCGCACTGGGAATTTGCCCATAAGACAGGAAGCATCACGAACGTGTTACATGATGTTGGTATTTTATACATGGAGTCGCATACGATACTGCTGACAGTGCTGTCGAAAGATATTGATCAACGTAAAAGCAAACGAGTGATGGCCGAGATAGGAAGCATGATTTATGATGCTTATACTAACCGCAATTAGATATGCAACATAGCCTTGAAAATCACATACCTTTCGTATTGCATATGCAACTGATACAAAACGTGACGAAGTGAGAACTTACTTTATATGAGGCGCACAAACATTGCTACAGAAAATACTGCGCTAATGTTTGGTATACCAACTACACGCCACAGCCAATTTTGTGCCATATCACAACAGTTGACCCAAACTGTTCAGTAGTGAAAACTTGCCTCACTAATATCGCTCCGGAAAAACACGGCGCCTTCCGCGGGCGGCTGATGAGCCTCGGGCCAACAGGACGTCGCTTTCTTAGCCTTCCAGCCCTATGACGCACTGTGGGGTCTCACCTAGGCTGAGCGAAGAACACGACGTTCTAGTGTCGGCATTGGTTACAGGACGTAACCGATCTTAGCCGACCACCCGTAGGACAAGGAACACTTCGGCAGCATGAAATCGTACGAGGAAAAGACGTTTTATCTTTTTCGAGTCTCCGTGTTTTTCCTCCGCTGGTGTAGGTATCTTTCATTACGAATTGATTGTCTATTATTTATATTAGATGACCTAGACTAGCGTAGACAGAATACGTAGACTCCCGCGGAAAGCGAAGTGTATTTTCGGAGCGAGTTATATGCTCCTCTACTAAAAAGATAGTTACGAGACAGTTTGGTTCTATCTTGTAAATACACCAATCATCAAAAAAACAGCTACGGGCAAAACAGTATCGATTTTTAATGAAACACCATCATAAGATTAAATAACAGAATTTTACGAACAAAAATCTTTAAGTATGAATGGACGAACATACTTGAAGTCCCAGCATAGGAGTGAATAGCTTGCTAAAATACATTCTAAAGCGCTTTCTCATTATGATTGTTACATTATGGATAATTGTCACCTTAACATTTGTGCTCATGGTTTCCATACCAGGATCACCGTTCAATAGTGAATCAACCTCAAATGAAATCATTCAGAAGAACTTAGAACGCCATTATAACTTAGATAAACCGTATCACATTCAGTATCTCATTTATTTAAAATCCATTGTGACATTTGACTTTGGCCCATCAATTAGTCAACCGAACCAAACAGTGAATTCCTTACTAAGCAGAGGATTTCCCATATCATTTGAACTTGGAATGGTGACGATTATCGTAGCGGTTTTATCTGGAATTACGCTAGGCGTTATCGCAGCACTACGACATAACGGAATTATCGATTATATGGCAATGGGTTATGCAGTGTTAGGTATATCCATACCAAACTTTATTTTAGCGACATTACTTATTAAAAAAGTAGCGGTTGATTGGGACTTCCTGCCAGTTGCGACATGGTCGAGTCCGGCACATATGGTGTTACCAGTTGTTGCCTTGGCAACGGGACCGATGGCCATTATCGCACGTTTAACCCGTTCCACGATGATTGAGGTATTGACACAAGATTATATTAAAATGGCACGTGCAAAGGGCCTTTCACCGTGGAAAATCGTGTTTAAACATGCACTACGAAATGCGCTCATGCCAGTAGTAACCATTATGGGTACATTATTAGCTGGTATTTTAACTGGAACATTCGTTATTGAACAGATTTTTGCCATTCCTGGTATGGGGAAATACTTTGTGGAAAGTATTAATCACCGTGATTATCCCGTTATTATGGGGACAACTGTATTTTATAGTGCCTTTCTTATCGTCATGTTATTTTTAGTCGATATCGCCTATGGCATTTTAGACCCAAGAATTAAAATACATAAGGAAGAAGGGGAATAAAATGAAACTTGGAAAACAAGACGAACGTACCTATTCTCCTGCTGCAGTGCCAGATGAATGGTTTAGATGGCAAGATACAGCAAAAGGAGATGCAGAAGCTGTTTCTCGCCCATCTCTATCTTATTGGAAAGATGCGTGGCGACGATTAAAAGGAAATAAATTGGCGATGTCTGGTTTCGTATTCCTGATTCTCCTGTCTGTGATGGCAATTGTTGGACCAATTTTATCGCCATTTGAAGTAAATAAAACAAATTTACCAAATCAATTTCAAGCTCCATCGCAAACACATTGGTTTGGTACCGATGCATTAGGAAGAGATGTTTTTACCCGTACATGGTATGGTGCAAGAATCTCACTTTTTGTCGGATTAATGGCTGCCTTGATTGATTTTACAATCGGTATCATTTATGGCGGAATTGCCGGATATAAGGGTGGGCGTGCTGACAATGTGATGATGCGTATTATCGAAATCTTATATGGATTACCATATTTACTCGTCGTTATATTACTACTCGTTGTTTTAGGGCCTAGTTTATCGACTATCATTATCGCTTTAACTATTACTGGTTGGGTAGGGATGGCACGAATTGTACGTGGGCAAGTACTTCAAATAAAAAACTATGAATTTGTGCTTGCATCACGATCTTTTGGTACGAAAGCATCGAGAATCATTCGAAAAAACTTACTACCAAATACGATGGGGCCAATTATTGTGCAGGCGACTTTAACCGTACCGTCTGCTATATTTGCCGAAGCATTTTTAAGTTTTATTGGACTTGGGATCCAAGCTCCATATGCAAGTTGGGGAGTCATGGCGAACGATGCATTAGGTGCGATTCAATCTGGTAATTGGTGGACATTGTTTTTCCCAGCATTTTTTATTTCATTTACGATGTTTGCTTTTAACGTATTAGGTGATGGGTTACAAGATGCACTTGATCCACGTCTTAGAAAGTAGGTGTACAAAGTGGAAAAAATACTTGAAGTCAAAAATCTACACGTAAACTTTTCAACATATGGTGGGACAGTTCAGGCTGTTCGTGGTGTGGATTTCCATTTGCATAAAGGGGAGACACTCGCAATCGTTGGTGAATCTGGGTGTGGGAAAAGTGTAACTTCAAATGCAATTATGCGGCTTATCCCGAGTCCACCCGGAAAAATAGTGCAAGGCAATGTAATGTTTAAGGGAAAGGACTTAACAAAAGTATCCGAAAAGGAAATGCGGGCGATACGAGGTTTAGATATTTCAATGATTTTCCAAGATCCGATGACTGCTTTAAATCCAACCTTAACAATTGGCACTCAACTCATGGAAGGGTTGAAACAACATCAAAATGTGACTGGGAAAGAAGCACAAGAAAAGGCAATAGAAATGATGCATTTAGTTGGCATACCAAATCCAGAGGAAAGACTAAAACAATATCCTCACCAATTTAGTGGTGGTATGCGCCAACGCATTGTTATCGCGATTGCACTTATTTGTGAACCAGAATTACTTATCGCAGATGAGCCTACAACTGCGCTTGATGTGACGATTCAAGCACAAATATTAGAGTTATTTGAGAAAATCCAACGTGTCACAGGTGTCTCGATCATTTTAATTACGCATGATCTTGGTGTCGTTGCAAAAATTGCCGATCGAATTGCAGTGATGTATGCGGGAAAAATTATCGAAACAGGTACGAAGCGAGAAATATTTTATCATGCCGAGCATCCGTACACGAAAGGTTTGTTAAATTCCGTACCACGATTAGATGTACAAGAAGCATTACAACCGATTGATGGAACACCACCAGATTTATTCTCACCTCCAAAGGGATGTCCGTTTACAGCAAGATGTCCTTTTGCAATGGAGGTGTGCAATAAAGTTTACCCGTTTCAGTCTGAACGCAGCACATCACATATTGTGCATTGCTGGTTACAGGATGAGCGGGCAAAACAGCTTTTGGCGAATACCGCCACAAAATAAAAAGGGGGAGTTTTACGCATGAGGAAATTATTACTGTTTTGCTTTACCTTACTTGTTGCATTCGTGTTAGCAGCTTGTACGGCAAATGAAGATGCAGGTAAAGAACCAGAAGACAAAGGGGAAACAAATACATCTGAAACTGATGATAATAAGGCGACTGAAAAAGAAGACGTTGGGGAAAAAGTGTTACAACTAAACAATGGAACAGAGCCAAAGTCCTTAGATCCATCCATTGGATTTGACCAAGTTTCATGGGATCCATTGAACAACTTGATGGAAGGTTTAACTCGTTTAGATGAGCAACATGTACCTAAAGAAGCAACCGCAAGCGAATGGGAAATTTCGGATGATGGTTTAACGTATACATTTACGATTCGTGATGGCGCAAAATGGTCTAACGGCGATCCAGTCGTTGCAGAAGACTTTGAATTTGCATGGAAATATATGCTTGATCCAAATACACAATCAGAAGCAGCGTTTTTAGCATATTTCATTGAAGGTGCTGAAGCTTATAATGCTGGAGAAGGATCAGAAGATGATGTGAAAGTTACAGCAGTTGATGAGCAAACGTTAGAAGTTGTTTTAACTGCACCGACAGGATTTTTCCTAGACCTACTAACAAATCCGGCATTTTTCCCGATTAATCATAAAGTAGCTGCTGAAAATCCTGATTGGCATACGGAGGCGGAAACGTTTGTTGGGAACGGTCCATTTAAATTAGTCGAATGGAAACACGATGAAGAAATGCTTTTTGAGAAAAATGAGCAATATTGGGATGCAGATGCTGTGAAGTTGGATAAAGTTCATTTTGCAATGGTAAACGAATCGAATACACAATATTCGATGTTCCAAAGTGGTGAGCTTGACACTGCAAGTATTCCAGCTGAACTATCTGATGAATTAATTGATGGAGATAATGTGTATATTGGTGAACAAGGTGGATTAGAGTTTTACCGCTTTAATGTAGAAATGGAACCATTCCAAAATAAGAAAATTAGGCAAGCATTTGCGTATGCTGTAAACCGTGAAGATATTGCTAAATATGTTGTAAAAAATGGTGTCGAACCTGCATATGGATTTATTAACCCTGGGTTTACTGGTCCAGATGGCAAAGACTTCCGTGATGTAAATGGCGATTTAGTAACATTTGATGCAGATAAAGCAAAACAATTATTGGAAGAAGGTATGAAAGAAGAAGGATACGATGAACTACCGGAAATTACTTTATCGTACAACACAAGTGATTCGAATAAAGCAGTGGCTGAAGCATTACAAGATATGTTCCATGAAACATTAGATGTGGAAGTCACGTTAGAGAACCAGGAGTGGGGTGTATTCTCTGAGGCACAAAAAGACTTGGAGTTACAGTTCTCACGAAGTTCATTTATTAACGACTATAACGATCCAGTTAACTTCTTGGAAAGCTTTATTACGGATTCCTACATGAACAGAACCGGCTATTCTAGTAAAGAATATGATGAGCTAATTGCGCATGGAAAAACAGAAGCAGATGAAGCAAAACGTTGGGATTATTTATTTGAAGCAGAAAAGATGCTTGCAGAAGAAATGTTTATTATGCCCATTCGCTATTACAATACCGTCGTTCTTGAAGCGGATGGTGTAACAGGTATTTTACGCCACCCGGTCGGTTATTTTGACTTGAAGTACGCGGATAAGAATTAAAGGATAGAAAGAATAGGTTGGGATTGCCCTTGCATCATGAGGGCAATCTTCACCTAATGACGCAAAACGTATAACTATAAAGAGAGAATGACCATAGTTAACAATCTACATAAACAGAAAGTAGGTAATGAAATGATGATTTTACCGCAACGCTTACAAAAAGGTGATACAGTTGGTATCATTGCTCCAGCAGGACCCCCAAATCAAAAACAACTCAAACAATCCTATTCATTTTTCCAAGAGCTTGGACTTCACGTCAAGTTAGGCAAATTTACGCAATCAGTTTATGGCTATTTAGCTGGTACGGATGAACAAAGACTAATAGATTTTCATGAAATGGTACGAGATTCCACGGTAAAAGCAATCTTTTTTGCTAGGGGTGGTTATGGGACTGGAAGACTTATACCAAACATAGATTTTCAATTAATCCGTAACAACCCAAAAATTATGTGGGGTTATAGTGATATTACTTATTTACATACTGCAATTCGACAACAGACAGGGCTTGTTACATTTCATGGCCCGATGGCAGCCTCTGATGTTGGTGATCCAACTTTTGATGCATTAAGTGCCCAAAGTTTTCAACAACTATTTACACCAGTAAAACTACATTATACCGAGGCCATATCCCCTTTACATACATACGTATCTGGGAAAGCAACAGGACGTCTCGTAGGTGGGAATCTGTCCCTTTTGGTCGGTACACTTGGAACACCTTATGAAATTGAGACAAAAGGAAATATATTATTAATCGAGGATATAGGAGAAGTACCATATCAAGTAGACGCGATGCTAAATCAATTGTTGTTAGCTGGGAAATTACAAGAAGTGGCGGGGATTGTAGTAGGTGACTTTGCTCACTCAGAAGGTGGAAAGGGCCCAACATTGTCATTGCAAGATGTGTTTTCTCATTATTTCTCAACATTATCATGTCCAGTTATGGCTGGTTTTCGGATTGGACATTGCTTTCCGCATTTTGCGATTCCACTTGGGACGGAAGCAATGTTAGACACAACGAAGAAAGAATTAAAGATTTGCGCAGGCGTACAATAGAAAAATTCCTGAACAAAACGATATATAGCAATAGGTGCCGTTATGAGATTTTATACATATGGGGGGAGACAAAAGAAGATGAGTGAACCAATTTTACAAGTAAACAAATTGAAAAAGCATTTTGATTTGGGAAAAAAACAAATACTAAAAGCGGTAGATGGAGTTTCCTTTCATGTGCATCAAGGAGAAACGTTTGGACTAGTGGGTGAATCAGGCTGTGGGAAGTCAACGATTGGCCGCACGATTATGGGGCTTTATGAAAAGACTGCTGGCGATGTGATGTTTGCTGGAAAGAACGTCCATGACTTGAATGAAAAAGAAAAGTTTACATTTTATCGCAGTATGCAAATGATTTTCCAAGATCCATACGCTTCTTTAAATCCACGTTCAACTGTGCAAGAAATTATAGCGGAGCCGATGATTGTACATAAAATGTATCAGTCAAAAAAGGAACAATTAGAACGTGTGTATGAACTATTAGAAGAGGTGGGCTTAAATCGTGATCATGCCAACCGTTACCCACATGAATTTAGTGGCGGACAGCGTCAACGAATTGGTATTGCACGTGCACTTGCGTTAAATCCGCAATTTATTATTGCAGATGAGCCGATTTCGGCATTAGACGTCTCGGTTCAAGCGCAAGTCGTGAACCTATTAAAGAAGTTACAAATTGATAAAGGCTTAACATTTTTATTTATCGCACATGATTTATCTATGGTAAAACATTTTTCCGATAGAATTGGTGTCATGTATTTAGGACATCTAGTAGAATTAACCGCGGCAAAGTCTTTGTATGACAACCCACTTCATCCGTATACAAAAGCACTTTTGTCGGCCATCCCGATTCCAGATCCAGATATAGAAGAGAAGCGGGAGCGGATTATTTTAGAAGGGGAATTACCGAGCCCCATTGATCCCCCAAGTGGTTGTGTGTTTCGAACACGCTGTCCAATGGCAATGGACATTTGCTCCCAAAAAACACCACAGTGGAAAGAAGTAGAAGCACATCATCATGTAGCTTGTCATTTATACAATGATGTAAAAGAAGGAAGGGATACACCAAAAGTTTTGATTAAAGGAAAATAACTGTAGAAAGAGGCCAAGATAGGAGGGCTACCCTCTCATTTTAGCCTCTTTTTTGTGGGAAATAGACGCGACTTGAATGGTATTCTCCTTTCAACTTGGCAATGACTTAGGAATGAATTTGCATGAACGGTTATCTTGTCTCATTTTTACAGTATCGGGTAGCTTAAAAATAAATGGTGCTATCTATACGGCCTACACGCAATCAATTAATAATAGTAGTTCTATTATTTTATGTTTGTGTATAAGTTTAATAGTAAGATGCTAGAGATGAGGGAGGAAAATAACGATGCACAAACGGCCAACATTCAATCGAAAAAAGTGGAATAAGAAGCAACTTGCAAAATTAAAAATTAGAAAAAGTACTAATCAACGCCCAATGAAGGCAAAACAATCCTTCCAAACACGTAAGCAGGGAGCGTGGAAATTACCAGGACTTGTAATAGTAGGGCTCATTTGCATGATTTTATTTTTACCTACTTTAGTGGTGCTACCATTTATTTCTAAAGATACGCACGAACAAGTTGCAATAGAAAAAAAGATGCAAAACGTAGAAACTGTAGCAGAGGAAGAAGAGGAGGAAGCGGCGGTTACAGTAAGTGTAATGCGGCATCAAACGGAGGATATAGAAGATGTTCCTTTTGAAACGTATGTATCACGAGTGATTGCGAATGAAATGCCAGCTGAATTCGAATTAGAAGCACTGAAGGCACAAGCATTAGCAGCGCGGACATTTATCGTCAATTTATTACTCCAAGAAAAGGGAGAAAATCCAGATGGCTATGATGTGACAGATACGGAGAATCATCAAGTATATAGCAATGATGATGAATTGAAGAAAAAATGGGGCGCAGATTACCATGAAAAGATGTCAAAAATAACAGAAGCTGTAAATGCAACAAAAGGTGAAATACTCACCTATAAAAATAATCCTATCTTCCCAGCGTTCTTTTCTACAAGTAATGGCTTTACCGAGAATTCAGAGGATTATTGGAAAGATGAATTGCCATATTTACGTAGTGTAAAGAGTGAATGGGATAAAGATTCACCAAAGTTCCTAGACCAAAAGATAATGGAAATAGGCGAGGTTGCCACGGCGCTCAATATTCAATTACCGGCAAACCAAGAAATACCGATTGCAGTGTCGCGAACAGAAAGTGAACGTGTAAAGGAGATAACAATTGGTGAGCATAAGTTTTCAGGAAGAGTGGCGCGCGAAAAGTTAAATTTACGTTCGAATGACTTTACAGTGAAACAAAAAAACAATCATCTTATTTTCACAACGAAAGGATTCGGCCATGGTGTTGGGATGAGCCAATACGGCGCAAACGGAATGGCACAAGAAGGAAAAACTTATGAAGAGATTGTCAAATATTATTATCAAGATATTGAAATTACAAAAATGACGGATTCGGTTCCTGCATTAGTGTCGAGATGACCTGCATGACGAGATGATAAACTACTATATAAAAATACGATAAATAATATAAAAAACACGGGAATTTCTTAATATGTCCTATCTTTTTAAAAAAACACATAAAAAAGTAAAAAAGTTTGATTAGGATGTATAGTTTTTCCTCTTTCTGAACAGAATGGTTGCTGAGGTGATGATTCATGAAAGAGGAAAACAAAGGAACTCCACAAAACAAATGGAGTCGTATTTATCGTAAGAGATGGTTTTTTCCAGCTGTATATTTGGTAGTAGCTGCTCTTTTATTAACAGCTGTTATTTGGTTCCAAAATGTTGGCAATCAAATGCCAGAGGCTGGTAAGGAAGGAGATTCATATACTCCAAATTTACATGACAAAGATGCACAATCGGTAATGGACCCGCAAGAAATGATTGAAATGCCGGTCAAGGACGATAACGAAGCAACAATCGTTACTAAATTCTTCGACTATGATGCTAGTGAAGAAGATCGTGCAAACGCACTAGTCCATTATAATAAGCGCTACTATCAAAGTACGGGAATCGATATTGCATCTGAAGACGGAGAAGAATTTGATGTTATCGCATCGCTAAGCGGTACTGTATCAGAAGTAAAAGAAGATCCATTACTAGGTAACGTTGTTGTTTTAGATCATGACAACGAGGTGCATACTTATTATGCTAGTCTTGGAGAAGTTTCTGTTAAAGAAGGCGATGAGGTAAAACAAGGAGATGCACTAGGCACAGCTGGTAAAAACTTGTTTGGAAAAGACAATGGTGTACATGTTCACTTTGAGCTAAGAAAAGATGGGAAAGAAGTGAACCCAGAACTTTTCTTCAATCAACCGGTCAGTAAGTTAGCATCACTAGAAACAGAAGAAGTAATCGAAAATGATTCCGATGACGAAACAGAAGCAAATGTAGATGCGGATGAAGAAGGATTGGAAGAAGACACGGATGAAGATGACGAAGAAAAGCTAGATGATAACGAAGACAAAGTAGATGAAGAAGACAAAACAGACGACGAAGAAGACGCAGATGAAACAAACGAAGAAGACACAGAATAAAACGTCGCAATAATAAAAAAGTCACGAGACCGGGAGTGGGGTCAGACCCCATTTCCGGTCTCCTTTTTTAATTGGCCTTGTTTATATGGCAAGCTACTTGACTATATATCTTTCACTTCAAAAATATGCGGGGGTAAATAGCGTATCAGCAGCTAGAAAAATTCCAATTCGTTCCCTAACAATCGTATGGATGATATGAACAACTCTACTAATGGTGTTAAAAGGTTACATACCACTTCACTTGTTATAAAAAAAAGGGAAAGTATTATGACATTTTTTGAGAAAGGTCGACATATTTTACAAATAATATAAAGTATGGCTTTCCCAAGTATCATGCATTTTATCCCATCAAACTACAAAAAAAACAGCTGTAAATTGGGAAAAGCCCACGAGAATTGTCGAACGAATGTTGTTGAAAAAATTGGTAATCATGATATGATACATATTAACAGAAAGTTCGATACGCAACATGCTCCTAAGAATAATTCACTTTCAACCTTCGTTATTTTAACTCCATAGAGAAACTACTTACAAATTTATATCGAACATAAAAGGGAGTATATAAGATACATATACTATTTAAAAAATATTGGGAAGGAATTAACTATGTGTAAATCTGCATACAAAATCACAATGCCGAAGCAATTTGAGTTTTTGTTACATTCTCCAAATATAAATTTTGGACAAATTATTACTTTGATCACGCATGAATATCCAAACCAAGAAGCTAACGCTATTATCCGAGACTTTTGTTTAACGACGATGAACCCGGAATTCCAAAAAAAGGGATTAGAATTTTTATATGTGAACGGACTATATGAGGATTTGCAGTTACTCGTAAATATAAATATCGAATCGGATAATCCTAATAATCAAAATTGGGGAAAGGTCTATCAACTCATTCTTGATAGGCGTACTAACAAACAATCCCCAGCTGCACTCATCAAGCAATTTACGCAACTAAAGAATGGTGAGCCTGAATTACTATGTGTGATAAAGCTATCCAAGTTGGCTTTATACCAAGATGTAAAGGATTTTGGAAATATTGGTAATTTCCTAGATATACAGCCTGAGTTGTTTGACCAAGTTGAAGATCGCTATTTATTATCTTGTTTTCAGTTTCGACTTCACCAACAATTATTTATTTATTATTGGATGAGGAATGAACTAATTATTGCTAGAAAGTATGCATTTCGAGCATTGACAGAAACGAATAACGAACTAACAAAGGCTAATATAAATACGAACCTAGGATTGACGTATACATTTGATACGTATCATCAAGGGATGTACCATTTAAACGAAGCGAAACGATTATTTTTGAAAAATAATGCCTTTGAATACAGCAAAATGATTGATAATAACAACATTCCATTTTTGTCAGCACATTTTGGACAAGTTGATGGGATTGAAACAAATGATAAAAGTGAACAAGCTCATATTGAAATTGCAAAAGGTAATCATGAAAAGGCAATTAAAATATTAGAAACATTACCGATGGAATCTCCGTTTAATCTTTATTATCTAGGCGTGGCAAAGCAAGATAAAAATATACTTGTTAGATCTTACAATTATTTTATCGAAAAGCGCAGTGATTATTTTTTCAGTAGACTACCATTAAATGCTTTAAGAAAGCTAGACTACTAATCAACATGTAGCACTAGCTATGTAGAAATTCTGAATTTGTTACATCAGGATAAAACCTTCATATATAATTCTTAAAAAGGGGAGGGGATAATATGAAAAAAGTTAAAAAGCTTGGTCTTGCAGTGCTAGTAGTTGGTGCATTACTACTATCAGTCGCTCCAGGTGGTACTACTTTACTTGCCGACCCGGAGTTAGGACAATCAGATTAATGTGCATGGCATGAAAGACAAAACGTGAAATCCCAGGTGAGAGGTACATTGTACACGCTCACCTGGGATTTTTCTGTTTTCATGAAAAAGTTTGTAGAACGTTCTAATTGCTGAAACTACACAATACAATAGCGTATGGAATGAAGATGCTGTATGCGCGTACTCATTTTGTATAAGCCCAAAAGTCCGTATTGCATCATTTCCCCAAGTAATCAGGATGAAGGGTACGGTGCAAACAGATATGTTATGTGAAAGAATAAAGCTTATCCCAACAAGAACCGGGTAATTTTATTCATATTCCATTCGAACTCATAATAAAATGTTACAAACCAAGTATTCAGTATCGTCTGAGGTGAGAGCTTGAGTGGCAACTCATATTTTTACTTATAACATGATAACTTATATGTTCATACAAAAAGAAAACCGTAATGAAAGTAGCCCTTTTGTAAAGATGGATCATTAGTTACTGAAATGGAATTTGAAAATCGAATAAAAGATTTGCTCCCACATGTAAATAGCAGCCACCATGAATAATCTCTTTTCTGGATTTAATGAGAAATCTGAAAAGACATACGTGAAACAAACGTTTGTTTAAATTTATTTCAGATGACCTTGTCTCAACCCGCACCTCGGAAATATTCATCATAGGGAGGAGAAACGGTGTGCACGATTACATCAAAGAAAGGACTATCAGGATAGGGGAACATGTCGTGGAGACGAGGATGACTGTCCGTATGATAGCGAAAGAATTTGGTGTTTCAAAAAGCACGGTCCATAAAGATTTAACGGAACGATTACCGGAAATAAACCCAGAATTAGCTGCTAGGGTAAAAGAAATACTTGAATATCACAAATCAATTCGTCATCTGCGGGGAGGTGAAGCAACAAGAAAAAAATATAAACTAAAATCAAAAAAGGAACACGATAAAGCCCCGGTAAAATAATAAATAGCACAAAGTTTGGTGAGAAAATTACCTGCCTCATTGATTGAAAGTGAATCATTGCATAAGTGGTCTGTATATGGATGAAATTGTCACATACTTATCAAGTGATAGGATATTAAACATTGTGGCATTCATGTCCCATTAATAAGAATAGTGCTAACCTTTTAACGGAAAATAGCAAATCATACTCTTGGGAGAGAACCCTTATTTAAAGGGGGTGGTTCATGTATAATACGAGCGCTTGATGAGAACGATGGCTGTTTTTATGAATTGGAAATATGAGTGGTGCTTCGTAAGTAGCGGGATGAATAAAAGATTGAAATGATTATGCTGGAAAATGGAGGGATGTAAAAAGAGAAAGAAACCTAGTAAATACAAGTCTAAAAGTATAATAAAAATAGAAATATAATTTTGATGTACTTAATATGTATAAACCTTTTCCGCCTTTTTGGAGGTGAAGGGCTAAGAAAAAAATAACTTAACCAAAAGAATGGGGTATCGTATATGCAAACGATATCCCATTTTTTGATGGGGGTCTGACCCCAGCAAAACATTTTTAAAATGTTTTCGCGAAATTTGCAGTTAATTGGAGAACTTTGTGGTAAAATAATATAATAGTTGCATTGTGTATCATTATTGATGCAAGAGTAAATACGAGGAGGATTACGATTCATGTTTTCTCGGGACATAGGGATTGACCTTGGGACTGCCAATGTGTTGATCCACGTTAAAGGAAAAGGAATTGTTTTAAACGAGCCAGCAGTTGTGGCAATGGATAGAAACACAGGCCGTGTACTGGCAGTAGGTGAAGAAGCAAGAAGAATGGTAGGACGTACGCCAGGAAATATTGAAGCAATTCGTCCACTTAAAGATGGTGTAATTGCAGATTTTGATGTAACGGAAGCAATGTTAAAGCATTTCATAGATAAAATTAATGTTCGTGGATTTCTTTCCAAACCTCGGATGCTTATTTGCTGTCCAACAAACATTACAAAAGTAGAGCAAAAGGCAATTAAGGAAGCAGCAGAAAAATCAGGTGGAAAAAAGGTTTATCTTGAAGAAGAGCCAAAAGTTGCAGCAGTTGGTGCTGGAATGGAAATTTTCCAACCAAGTGGAAACATGGTCGTTGACATCGGCGGTGGAACAACAGATGTTGCCGTCTTATCGATGGGTGATATCGTAACTGCTGAATCGATTAAAATGGCTGGGGATAAATTTGATGTAGAAATTCTTCAATATATCAAACAAGAATACAAGTTGTTAATTGGTGAACGTACAGCTGAAAACATTAAAATTAATGTGGCTACTGTCTTTCCAGATGGACGTACGGAGGAAATGGAAATTAGAGGTCGGGATTTAGTGACTGGCTTACCTCGGACAATTACGGTTCATTCTAAAGAAATAGAAGCCGCATTACGTGAATCTGTCTATTTAATTGTTAATGCAGCTAAAACAGTTTTAGAACGTACACCACCAGAGTTATCAGCAGATATTATTGATCGTGGTGTCATCTTAACAGGTGGCGGTGCATTGATTCATGGCATTGATCAGTTATTAGCTGAAGAATTAAAGGTACCTGTCTTTTTAGCGGAAGAACCAATGAACTGTGTTGCAAAAGGAACAGGAATGATGCTAGAACATATTGATAAAATCGATCGTAAAAAGATTATTTAATCATAAATGGGAACAAGTTTAAGGAGGTTCGTTTGATGTTAAGAGGATTTTATACAGCTGCAAGTGGTATGATTGCGCAGCAAAGACATCAAGAAGCATTATCAAACAATATTACAAATGCAAATACACCAGGTTATAAAGCTGACCAAGCGACATTACGAGCCTTTCCTGAACTATTAATACAACAAATGGGAAGCAAAAACATTCCGACTAAAGATGGACATCAAATCGCACAACGTCAAGGAATTGGTTCATTAAATACCGGCGTATATGTTCAAGAGTTTGTACCTAACTTTGCGCAAGGCGACTTACGTGAGACAAATATGTCGACTGATTTAGCACTTGTAAATGGTCAATTTCCAGATGAAAAAGGTAGTGTCTTTTTTACCGTTCAAAATGAACAAGGTGATGTTCGTTATACAAGAAACGGTAACTTTACGGTAGACAGTGAAGGCTATCTTGTTACAAATGAAGGATATTATGTGCTAAATGAGGCTGGAAATCCAATTCAAACGAATGGCGTTCAATTTACGGTAACACCTGAAGGACTTGTTCAAGCTGATGGGCAAATGACACAACTTGGAATCCGCTATGCGGCAAACCCATTAGAACTTTCAAAAGAAGGAAATGACTTATTCTCCGGTGAAACGGAACAAGTACCACAAGGGGCTACATTCCATGTCCAGCAAGGTTCTTTGGAACAATCAAATGTTGATTCCTTACAATCGATGACACAAATGATGGAAGCTTTCCGTATATTTGAAACAAATCAACGTGTATTAAAAGCATACGATGAAAGTTTAGGTAAAGCAGTAAACGATATTGCACGGTTTTAATCAAATATAAACGGGATAGAGGCTCCATTGAAGGCTTCTATTCGTTTATGATTGCATGATTCAACTACGGGTAACATTTGCATGTTTACTTGGAAAAGTAATTTTCAAAAAGACGGATATTTATATAAGGAGGGTGATCGACATGTCACGCGCTATGATTCAAGCTGCTGTTTCAATGGGTCAATTACAACATAGAATGGATGTGATTGGAAATAATATCGCGAATAGTCAAACGACGGGATATAAAAGTAGACAATCACAATTTTCATCTCTTCTATTTCAACAAATAGATAATATGAAAAATGAACAAGCAAATGGAGTAGGACGCTTGACGCCTGATGGTGTTCGTGTTGGAGCAGGTACGCGACTAGGTTCAATTCAAACGAACTATGCGAAGGGATCTTTCGTGACGACAAACCGCGCTCTTGATACCGCACTTCTTGGGGAAAATTACTTTTTCCAAGTAAATGTTACAGAAAATGGCGTAACGGAAACACGTTATACACGAGATGGAGCATTTTATTTGCAGCCAAATGAAAATAATGATGCTGTTTCCCTTGTCACAAAAAATGGTGATCCAGTATTAGGAACGAATGGACCGATCACAATCGAATCTGGATTTGATGATATTACCATTCGACCAAATGGAGAGATTTTAGCACAGCGGAATGGACATGGGGAAGTTGTCGGTCAGTTGGCCATCGTTGAAACATCAAAACCACATGTACTTGAAGCAATAGGGGATAATGAATTTAGAATCCCAAATGTAGTAGATGAAAATAATAGTCCTATTTTTCAAGCAGCACCAGGAAATAGTGATTTATTGCAAAGTCAAACACTAGAAACATCTAATGTTGACATGTCTAAGGAAATGACAGATTTGTTATTAACACAACGTTCTTACCAATTTAACGCCCGTACGATTTCAATGGGTGATCAAATGTTAGGCATGATTAATCAACTTAGATAATATTGTGCTCTCCATTTAAAGTGGAATGATTCATAATGTATCAACTTGAATCATATGAATGATGTGGGTGTTTCACACGGTCATACATGGAGTATGATGGCCGCGGAAAATAAATAGTACGTATATGTATCGTTTAAAAGGTAACGAACTAGAATCAAGGTCGATAAAGTCAAGGTGCTATGTTCGTCTTACTTTTTAAAGAACAACCTCGATAAGGTAATGCTTGAGGAAGTTAGAAATGAGGAGAACAAGCCTATGGGTACGAAACAATTGGAAACGGCGGAAAATAAAAAGACACGGGTACAAGTAAAAAAGACAAAAAGAACTACTAAGAAAACCGTGGAGCCAGTTGCAGAGAAACATACGGGCCGAAGCAGAAGTAGACGATTGGAAGAAGAAGCGTCAACCTCGCCTAAAACGGAAAAGTTAACAAGGGCGGAGCAACGGAAAAAGCAAAAGGCGGAGAAAAGAAAAAATAAGAAGGTACGCCTACGGATTTTTCCAATTTGGCTGCGGATCATCATTGTCCTCATTTTAGTAGTAGGAGCACTTATCCTTGGTTTAATGGTTGGATACGGGATTATCGGTGACGGCAAGCCATCCGACGTATTAAATAAAGAAACATGGTTGCACATTGTTGATATCGTGGAGAAAAAAGAATAAAGACTATTATGAGGTTTTGCTCATCATGAAAGACCCCTTTATGAAGGACATATCATGGTCATGCAAGCCTTTTTTTATTGGACTTAACTATAATGGTGTATGACTCAAAAATTTGCGGGCATGAAAAGCATGACAAGTGACATCAACAGCTAATAAGAGCAAGATTCATTCAACTTAATATTATGAGGCGAAGTACGAAAAATTTGTGTTGATTACAGTTCCACAATATATAAGAATTGAACATTCCATTCCATTTTATCCTTACTATTTGTTATAATAATGAAAAGCATTTCAGCACGTTCAACGCAACGTACATCGTCGTAAAAATAGAGGAAGGGGAATTTATATATGGATATTCAAGAAATAAAAGAAACCATCCCACATCGTTATCCATTCTTATTAGTAGACAAGGTGTTAGAAGTAGAAGAAGGTAAACGTGTAGTTGGATTAAAAAACGTTACTGTAAATGAGCCATTTTTCCAAGGGCACTTTCCGGAGTATCCCGTAATGCCTGGTGTAATCATAGTGGAAGCACTTGCCCAAGTTGGTGCAATCGCAGTATTAGGTATGGAACAAAATAAAGGCAAAATAGGCTTTTTAGCAGGTATTGATAAATGCCGTTTTAAACGCGAAGTAAAACCAGGAGACCAGCTCAGAATGGAAGTAGAAATTACGCGTATGAAAGGTCCTATTGGAAAAGGAAAAGGAAGAGCGACAGTAGACGGCGAATTAGCTTGTGAAGCTGAAATTATATTTGCAATTAAATAATTATACGATATATATGGAGACTAGCCCAACATGAGGGCTAGTTTTTTAATTTTTTACGTATCATTTAGTTACGGGACATTTGAATTTATCTGAGGGATCTAAGGGAGGTTAATTGGCTATTAGACCGCTATTTTAAAAACGTGAGGGGTTTCAAGAATGGTTAGTGGGGAAACAAATCTGAATCCCAATGCGCAAACAGTACGGGAAGTGCAAAAAACGATTGATTGAAGTTCATTTTATCATGCTTGTTTAAAAGGTATGAGTTTTTTCATATGTTTTTTGCATGACATTGTAAATATCGGGCAAGCTAAAATCGTAGATGACTAAAAAGGAGGGTGAGATCAACATGAAAAAGTGGCTCGTACGTTTGTTTGTTCCTTTCTTAGCGTTGTCATTGGTTGCCGCGTGTGGTACAAATAATGATGATAACAACGATAATAATCCACCGGTTCAAGATAATAATAATCAAGGCACAGACAACAATAACCAAGGTACAGATAACAATGACATGAATAACAACGATGGTGGTACAGATACGAACCTAAATGACGATAATAACGACAATAATTTAGGTGACGATCTAAAAGATGATGTAGAAGATGATTTAAATCGAGACAAAGATAAAGACGACAATCGTTAAACTATCTATTTTGAGGGCATTCCTTGTAATGCTCTCTTTTATTGTGCGCCCGGCATGGGTGTAATCTCTAGGGTGAAAGTCCCGAGCCGTGAAGACAGAAGTAGCGGTTAGCTCAACGCAAGGGTGTCCGTGGTGACGCG
>NZ_JBHLWL010000045.1:0-1311 GCF_042432965.1 Paracerasibacillus soli
AATCGAGTAGGAGGAGGTGACTAACCTCCGACCTCTCACACCACCGTACGTACGGTTCCGTATACGGCGGTTTCATTTAAGTCCAACGTAATGTTAGATATCGATAATATAGACTCTTTAGCCCTTGGTTTGACCAGTATTGGTCACCAAGGGCTTTATGCAAGATTGGGCTATTGGCTATTCGCCAATAGGCTTTCCTTGTGTTTGCCCATTCCCACGCCTTTCCTTTTTTGATTCCTTGTTTCATTAAGTTCTTATACTTTGTTTTGACTTTCTTCCATTCCTTCCAACGTATCATTCGTAGTCTTCTTCGAATCCAGCCATCTAGACTTTTGAATATAGAAGGTGTATCTGCCAGTTGGTAATAACCAAGCCAGCCCACTAGATATCGATTTAATTTCTGGATTCTATCCTTCATATTCATAGATTTACTTCTAGAAGTTAGTTCTCTGATACGTTGTTTGAAACGTTGGATACTTTCTTTAGAAACCCGAATCTTCGGTTCTTTCTTATGGACAGTGAAAGAAAAGCCAAGGAATTTGCGTTTCCACGGGCGGTCTACTGCACTTTTCTGTTCATTTACTTTTAGTTTAAGTTTTCCTTCAATGAAATTGGTAATACTATTCATCACTCGCAAGCCGGCTCTTTTGGAGCGTACATAAATATTACAATCGTCCGCATAGCGGACGAAATGAAGCCCTCTTTTCTCCATTTCCTTGTCTAACTCATCTAGGACAATATTTGAAAGTAGTGGACTCAATGGGCCGCCCTGCGGCGCTCCTTCTGTGTTTGGACGCACTATCCCGTCCTCCATTACACCTGCTTGTAGATATCTGCGAATTAGTTTAAGCACTCTGGGGTCATTAATCCTTTGGCTCAATGTACGCATTAATCTATCGTGATTAACTTTATCAAAGAATTTCTCTAAATCCATGTCAACGACCCAACGATATCCCTGTTTAATATAGTTTCTCGCCTCTCTTACAGCGTCATGCCCCCGTCTTTTAGGACGAAATCCATAGCTATGTGGAGAGAATGTTGGGTCATAAATATCTGTCAGGACTTGTGCAATTGCTTGTTGGAGGAATCGGTCCATCACAGTAGGAATCCCCAACTTCCTCTTCCCGCCGTTTGGTTTCGGGATTTCGACACGACGAACGGGTTGAGGATAGTAGGTTCCTTTTTCGAGTTGTCCTCGAATGGTAGTCCAGTGTTCCAAGATATGCGCTCGTAGGTTTTGTACAGGCATTTCATCTACACCGTGACTTCCTTTATTTTCTTCTACGCGTGTTATCGCTTGTATTAGATTTT